>DASVQJ010000355.1:0-47606 GCA_036389235.1 Pyrinomonadaceae bacterium
AACGCCCCGCTCTCCGTCAGCGAGCGCGAGCGCCTCATCGGCGAGGTGCGCCACGAGCTGTTCGGCCTCGGGCCGCTGGAGCCGCTGCTGGCCGACCCGGAGGTCTGCGACATCCTCGTCAACTCGCCGAAGAAGGTCTACATCGAGCGCCGCGGCAAGCTCGAACTGACGAACGTCGAGTTCAAGGACGACGAGCACCTGATGCGCGTCATCGAGCGCATCGTCTCGACGGTCGGCCGCCGCATCGACGAGTCGTCGCCGATGGTGGACGCGCGCCTCACCGACGGCTCGCGCGTCAACGCCATCATCCCGCCGCTCTCGCTCGACGGCCCCGTCCTCTCCATCCGCCGCTTCGGCGCGGAGCCGCTCAGGATGTCGTCGCTCATCGAGAAGAACGCGCTCACCAAGGACATGGCCGACATGTTCGAGATGTGCGTCGTGGCCCGCCTCAACGTCCTCATCTCGGGCGGCACCGGCGCGGGCAAGACGACGCTCCTCAACGCGCTCTCCTCCTACATCCCCGACGACCAGCGCATCGTCACGATTGAGGACTCGGCCGAACTCCAGCTGCAACAGCCGCACGTCGTCCGCCTCGAAACCCGCCCGCCCAACATCGAGGGCAAGGGCGAGGTCACGCAGCGCGAGCTGGTCAAGAACGCCCTGCGCATGCGGCCCGACCGCATCGTCATCGGCGAGGTGCGCGGCGGCGAGGCCATCGACATGCTCCAGGCGATGAACACCGGCCACGACGGCTCGCTCACCACCGTCCACGCCAACACGCCGCGCGACGCGCTGGCCCGCCTGGAGACGATGATCCAGATGACGGGCATGCGCCTGAGTGACCGCGCCATGCGCCAGCAGGTCGCCTCGGCGCTCGACCTCGTCATCCAGGCCGCGCGCCTCTCCGACGGCACGCGCCGCATCACGTCCATCTCCGAGATCACCGGCATGGAGGGCGAGACGATCACCATGCAGGAGATTTTCCACTTCGAGCGCAAGGGCGTGGACAAGGACGGCAGGGTCATCGGCCGCTACCGCCCGACCGGCGTCCGCCCGCGCTTCGCGGAGAGACTCAAGCAGTACGGCATGCAGTTGCCGCGCGTGTTTTTTGAGGAGTAGTCAGTAGCCAGCAGGCTCTTTGCGCTTACGCGCTGACTGCCCGGCGACGGACTGTTTTCTACCGACCACTGACTACCGGCTACCGACTACTGGTGCAACCATGATTCCTTTCCTCGTCTTCATCACCTGCATGTTCGGCGTCTTCGGCGCGTACCTCCTGGCGACGCGCGGGACGGAGGAGAAGCGGAAGCGCTTGCAGCAGCGCCTGGCCGACGCGCTCATGTACTCGAAGCGCTCGGGCGACGAGGAGGTGCAGCTCGCGCGCCAGGAGTTGATGAGCGAGATCCCGGCCCTGAGCCGCGTGCTGATGCGCGTGCAGGTGGCGACGAGCCTGCGGAAGATGCTCGACCAGGCCGACCTGCACATCACGGTCTCGCGCCTGGTGATGCTCTCGCTGATGGCGGGGCTGCTGGCGGCGCTCGCCGTCTCGATGCTGACCATCTCGAAGCTGCTGATGGTGGTCGCCGGCGTGGTCGCGGCGGCGGTGCCGTTCCTGCACATCATGTACAAGCGCAGGAAGCGCCTGAACGCCTTCCTCGAACACCTGCCCGACGCGCTCGAACTGATCAGCCGCGCGCTCCAGGCCGGCCACGGCTTCGCCGAGGCGCTCCACATGGTCTCGACCGAGATGCCCGAGCCCATCGCCACCGAGTTCCGCAAGACCTACGAGGAGCAGAACCTCGGCCTCTCGCTCAAGCTCGCGCTGGAGAACCTGTCGGAGCGCGTGCCGCTCTTAGACCTGCGCTTCTGCGTCACGGCCATCCTGATCCAGCGCGAGACGGGCGGTAACCTCGCCGAGATTCTGGAGAAGGTCTCGCACACCATCCGCGACCGCTTCCGCATCCTCGAAGACCTCAACACGCTGACGACCAGCTCGCGCATGTCGGCGTGGATACTCTGCGGCCTGCCCGTCTTCGTCGCGCTGGCCGTCACCGTCATGAACCCCGACTACATGTCCGTCCTCTGGACCGACCCGCGCGGCCACAACCTGCTCTACGCCGCCGGCTTCATGCAGCTCATGGGCATGCTGATCGTGCGGAAGATTCTGAAGATAAAGATTTAGTGAATGGTCAACGGTGAATAGTAAATAGAAACCGCTTTTCACCATTCACCATTTACCGTTCACCATTCACCGGAGCGAAGCGACGTGCTAATCATCACCATCTCAATCTTCGTCTGCGTCACGCTGGGCGTGATGGGGCTGTACTGGCTGATGTTCCGGCCGACGAGCGCGGCGACCGAGCGCCTGAAGAGCCTGGGCGGCGGGGCGGCCCCGGGCGCGGGCGCGGCGACGGTCGAGGCCGAGTCGTCGGCCGCGGGCGCCCTGGCCGAGCGCATGGCGTCGCCGCTGCAAAGGCTCGCGCCGCCGTCGGCGGCCGAGGCGCGCAAGGTGCAGAAGGAGCTGATGCACGCCGGCTTCCGGTCGGAGAGCGCGCCGGTCATCTACCGCGGCCTCCAGCTCCTCTCGCTCGCCTTCTTCCCGGCGGCCGTGGCCTTCGGCTGCGCCGTGCTGGGGCGGCCCCTGAGCAGCGCGCTCGTCTACATCATCGTCGCCGTCGGCGTCGGCGGCTACCTGCCGCGCTTCGTCCTCAAGCGGATGATTAAGCGCCGCCAGCTCCTCCTCCAGTGGGGGCTCGCCGACGCGCTCGACCTGATGGTCGTCTCCGTCGAGGCGGGCCTCGGCCTGAACGCCGCGCTCGTCCGCGTCGGCGAGGAGCTGCGCTCAGTCCACCCCGACATGAGCGACGAGTTCGAGATCACCAACCTCGAAATCCGCGTCGGGCGCGAGCGCGACGAGGCGCTCCGCAACCTCTCGGAGCGCTGCGGCATCGACGACCTGAAGAGCCTCGTCGCCATGCTCATCCAGGCCGACCGCTTCGGCACGTCCATCGCGCGCGCCGTCCGCGTCTACGCCGACAGCCTGCGCACGAAGCGGCGCCAGCGCGCCGAGCAGGCCGCGCAGAAGGCGGCGGTCAAGCTCCTGATGCCGCTCGCGCTCTTCCTCTTCCCGACGCTCTTCATCGTCATCCTCGGCCCCGCGGGCCTGAACCTCATGGACACACTCGGCAACATGTAAGCGAGACAGGAGAGAGAAGCCATGAACACGCGCAGGGTCATCATCATCTTCGTCGCGTTCGCGCTGCTCGTCAGCGCGACGGCGCTGTGGGACGTTTCGGGCGACGAGCGCGACGGCGACACGGCCGCGAACGTCGTCGCCGCCGCGGGCTCGGAGGCGGGCTCGGACGCCGCGGCGCCGAAGAAGAAGGGCGGCGGGCTCTTCGGGAAAATCATCAAGGCCCCGTTCAAGGCCGTCGGGAAGCTCTTCGGCAAGGACGACGGTAAGCTCGCGCGCATGACCGAGAAGGACGCCGGGCGCTTCGAGAGCACGGGCGTCGTCCGCGTCGAAGACCGCGACAACAAGCGGCCCGAGGTGAAGGACGAGGGCGGCGACGCGCGCGACTACCTTGAGCGCGGCCGGGCGATGCTCGAAGAGGGCCGCCTGAACGAGGCCGTCGCGGAGCTTTCGCGCGCGGCCTCGCTCGACCCGAAGCTCTCGCAGGCGCACAGCCTGCTCGCCGTCGCCTTCGACCGCAAGGGCCTGCACGAGCGCGCGGAGGACTCCTACCGCCGCGCCATCGACGTGAACGAGCGCGACCCGCAGGCGCTCAACAACCTCGGCTACTCGCTCTACCTGTCCGGCAACTACCGCGCGGCCGTGGACAAGCTGAAGAGGGCCGCGCGGCTCGCGCCCAACGACTCGCGCGTCCTGAACAACCTGGCGCTCGCGCAGGTGAGGCTCGGCAGGTACGACGACGCCTACCGCAACTTCGCGCGCGCCGAGGGCGAGTTCAACGGCCACGCGAACCTCGCCGCGCTGCTCATCCGCTCCGGGCGCGAGGAGAAGGCCGCCGAGCACCTCGAAGCCGCGCGCAAGCTCCAGCCCGACTCGCAGAACGTCCTGCGCCAGCTCGCGGAGGTCTACGAGCGCGCCGGCCGCGCCGACCGCGCCGCCGACGCCCGCCAGACCCTCGCCGCCATCGACGCGCGCCAGACCGTCGCCGCCGCCGAGGAGCGATAACTTTTATGGGCGCGCGGCGGGCGACGGGCACTAAGTCCGCTTGCCACACAAGGCCCGCCGGGAACGCGCCCTACCAGACGTGGAACGGAGTAGACGATGACCCACACCGGAATCCTGACGCGCGCCGAGATCGAATCGATGGGGCCGCCCGCCCTTGAGGAGATGCGCGAGGCGGACGTGCCGGCGAGCTTCCTGTGCGACCTCGCGCTCAAGCACGTCGCGCAGATGCCCGAGCCGACGACGCGCGGCATCTCGGAGGAGCTGAAGCTCCCGCGCGCGCTCGTCGAGGAGATGCTCGTCCACCTGACGCGCGAGAAGATGGTCGAGGTGAAGGGGCAGATCGCCGTCGGCGCGACGCGCTACTCGATGCTCGACCGCGGCTGGGACCGGGTCGCCCGCGTGCGCGAGCTGTGCGGCTACGTCGGCCCCGCGCCCGTCAGCCTCGGGGACTACGCGCACATGATGCGCTTGCAGGCCGTGCCCGCGCGCGCCGCGTCGGCCGACACCGTGCGCGCGGCCTTCCGCGACCTCGTGCTGCCCGAGTCGCTCATCCAGACGATGGGCTGCGTCATCAACTCGCGCCGCTCGCTCTTCATCACAGGCCCCCCGGGCACGGGCAAGACGGCCGTCGCCGAGCGCATCAACTCCGGCCTGCCCGGCTACATCTGGATTCCCTACGCCATCGAGGTGGACGGCCAGATCATCCGCGTCTTCGACAACCACAACCACCGCCCGGCGCCGGCCGAAGAGACGCCCTCCGACTACGACCGCCGCTGGGTGCTCGTCGAGCGCCCGCTCGTCATCGTCGGCGGCGAGCTGACGCTCGACGACGCGGACTTGCAGTGGAGCGAGGCCGCGCGCTTCTACGAGGCGCCGTTCCAGTTGAAGTCGAACGGCGGCACGCTCGTCGTGGACGACTTCGGCCGCCAGAGGGTCGAGCCGACCGACCTGCTCAACCGCTGGATCGTGCCGCTGGAGAAGCGCGTCGATTACCTGACGCTGCACACGGGCAAGAAGATCGAGGTGCCGTTCGAGCAGTTGGTCGTCTTCTCGACGAACCTCGACGAGAAGGATTTGGTCGACGAGGCGTTCCTGCGCCGCATGGGCTACCGCGCGCGCGTGGAGGCGCCGACGCCCGCGGCCTACGTCGAGATTTTCAAGCGCGCCGCCTACACGCGCGGCCTCAGAGTCGAGCAGAAGTGTCTCGACCACCTGCTCAACAACTACATGCTCGAACACCGGCAGATGAAGGCGTGCGAGCCGCGCGACCTGCTCGACCGCATGACCGACATCTGCCTCTTCGAGGCGCGCCCGCCCGAGGTCTCCGTCCGCCTCATCGACGCGGCCTGGCGCAACTACTTCGGCACCTCGCACGGCTTCGCGCAGGAGCAGCCACTGAAGAACACGGGGGACTCGGCCGATGCGAACCCACTCCAAATCTGAACGACCGCTGACGAAAGTCGCGCTGTCCGCCGTCATCCTTCTCTCGCTGTCCGCGCCGGCCTTCGCCGACCAGTTGCGGCTGGCGGACGGGACGACGATGGAGGTGGACGAAGCCTGGGAGGACGCGCAGGGCGTCTGGTACAGGCGCGGCGGCGTGACGAACCTCGTCGAGCGCTCGCGCGTGCGCGAGGTGTTGAAGGCCGCGCCGGCGAAGGACGCGAAGGACTCGAAGGAAGTTAAGGCCGCGAGTGAGGCGGCCGTCGTCAAGGCCGTCGGCGATTCTGCGCCGAAGGTCGGGGAAGTCCAGACCGTGTGGATACACCTCGTCGGCGGCGCGAAGATGGAGGTGGACGAGGCGAGCGAGGGCGCGGACGGCGTCTGGTTCAAGCGCGGCAACATCTCGACCTTCATCGAGAAAGCGAGGGTTGACCACATCGAGCGCGAGCGGGTTGAGCCCGAGGAGGTCGCCGCGGAGGGTACGAAGAAGAAGAAGCGCGAGCGGCGCTGGACGACGGGCAGCGCGGGGCTCGACTCCATCATCCGCCAGAACGGCGCGCGCCACGGCGTAGACCCCTACCTCATCTTCTGCGTGATGGAGCAGGAGTCGCACTTCAGCTCGAAGGCCGTGAGCCCCGTGGGCGCGCGCGGCCTGATGCAGTTGATGCCGGGGACGGCCGCGCGCTTCGGCGTGCGCAACCCGCACGACGCGGCGCAGAACGTCTCGGGCGGCACGCGCTACCTCAAGGAGCTGCTGCGCCGCTTCAACGGCCGCGTCGACCTCGTGCTCGCCGGCTACAACGCCGGCGAGGGCAACGTCATGCGCTACGGCTACCGCGTGCCCCCCTTCCGCGAGACGCGCAACTACGTCAAGCGGGTCGGCGGGAAGTACTCCAAAGGCGAGTAGCCAGTAGACAGTAGCCAGTAGCCAGTAGGAAGACCTTCTTCGCCGAGGGGTCAGCTCCTAAGCGCGGAGCGCCTACTGGCTACTGACTACTGTCTACTGGCTACTGGAATTATTCCCGGGTTGCGCCTGTCTAGTGGCTGAGGTGTTTTGAGGATGAAGACTTGTCTGTTGAGTCTGGTGCTGGTCTTCGCCGCGGCGGCCCCGGCGGCGCGGGCGCAGGGGCCGCGCCCGGCGGCGTCGCTGACGTTGACGAACGCTTCGGTGTTGAAGCTCGTGCGCGCGGGGTTTAAGGAGAAGACGGTCATCGCCATCATCAACGCGCGGCCCGTCAGCTTCGACCTGTCGCCCGACCGCCTGATCGAGCTGAAGAAGGGCGGCGTGCCCGAGCGCGTCATCCTCGCGATGCTCGCCCGCGCGGAGTCAATCGATTTCGCGTCCGAGGGCTGGGACGACGAGATGCCGCTCGGCGGCCTCGGGCGCGAGAGCGGCCGTCAGGGCTCGCCGGGCCAGTCGGGCCGGCCGGGCTCAGACCCTAACGAGGTCGGCATCTTCGGCTCGTCGGGCGGTTCGAGCGGGCGCACGCGCTCGCGCGGCGGCAGCGGCGGCGGGGACTCCGACACCCTGACGACGGGCAGCGCGTCGGTGCGCATCATCAGGCCGCCGGCCGAGGCGGGCGGCGCGGCGAAGTTGGAGCGCACGCCGACGCTGACGAACGACTCGGTGGTCGAGCTGGTCGAGGCGGGCTTCTCCGAGGGCACCATCGTCCGGCGCATCGAGCAGTCGCCCGTCGAGTTCGACCTCTCGCCCGCGAAGCTCGCCGAGCTGCGCAAGCGCCGCGTGGGCGAGCCCGTCATCAACGCCATGCGCGCCGCGATGGGCGAGGACGCGAAGGACCCGAAGTAAACCGACGAACGCGGTCGGGACGGCTTTCAACACGGAGACGCGGAGACGCGGAGGCCCTAAGAATTTGAAATTTCAAATTTCAAATCTGAGATTAAAACTATGCGTCTCCGCGTCTCTGTGTCTTATCCTCACCTGCTTCGTGACGGCCTCCACGCAGAACCGGAAGCGGCCGCGCGGCACCTCGCGGCCCGCCCAGCCCGCGCCAACGTCGCAGCCGAGGGGCGGCGTTACGGGTCCGTACGTTCCGCCCTCGGCCGACGAGCCCCCGCCGCCGCCCTGGCGGAATCCGGTCGCCGCGCCTCAAGTCCAGACGCAACAGCCACAGGGCGCCGGGGCGGGGAAGCAGGCCGAGGATGCCGTTGACGAGAACGAGGTCGTCCGCATCAACGCCTCCGAAGTGCTGCTGCCCGTGACGGTGCGCGACGCCGACGGGGGGCTCGTGTCGGGGCTCGGGCGCGAAGACTTCAAGGTCTTCGAGGACGGGCGCGAGCAGCCCTTGAGCGACCTCTCACTGCGGCAGGTGCCGGTGGACGTGGCGCTCCTGGTTGACGCCTCGTCTTCGGTGGCCGAGAGCTTCGAGGACTTCCGCCGCGCGGCCGAGGAGTTCGCCGGGCGCGTCTCGGCGGACGACCGCTTCTGCCTCGTCAAGTTCGACGACCGCGTCGAGCTGCTGCTCGACTGGTCGAAGAGCCGCCTGCAACTGCGCCGCGCGCTCGGCCGACTCTCGACCGGCGTCTTCACGCGCTTCAACGACGCGCTGCTGCTCGCCGCGCGCGAGCAGTTCCAGAAGAACGAGAGACGGCGGGCGCTCGTCGTCCTGAGCGACGGCATCGACAGCAACCGCGGTTCGGCCACGGCGGAGGCGGCGCTGCGCGCGCTCCTTGAGGCGCAGGTGACCGTCTACGCCATCGCCAACACGGAGATCGAGCGCGCGCGCAAGCGCTCGGAGCTGGACAACCTGCTGGGCGGCGACGACGCCTCGGTGCGCTTCAACCAGCTGCGCATCGGCGACCTGCGCGAAAGCCTGCGCGTGCTCGACGCGAGCGAGCGGAACCTGGGTGCGCTGACGCGCGCGACCGGCGGCCGCCTCTACCGCCCGCAGAGCTTCCGCTCGCTCGAAAGCGTCTACGCCGAGATCGCCGACGAGCTGCGCCACCAGTACGCGCTCTACTACACGCCCACGGCGCCCGCGCGCGACGGCCGCTTCCGCCGCGTGCGCGTCGAGGTGCGCGGGCGCGGCTACGAAGCCTCCACGCGCGTCGGCTACTACGCCCAAAGGCAGTAGTCAGTAGACAGCAGTCAGTAGCCAGTAGAAAACCCTTCCCCGCCCGAACCCTCCGGTTGTCAACTTTAACTCACGCAAGGCGGAGCCCTCCTGGCTACTGTCTACTGACCACTGTCTACTCTCCGCGTTTGACACCCTTCGACCGGCTCGTTTATAAACGTCGCGTCACTGAGGACACTTTTAAGGCATGACGCACAACCCCCACACCGCAGCGCACCAACATCATGGCCACCACGGCCATGCGCGCGGCCGCGTGTGGGGTGAGAAGTAGAGCGCCGACTCTCAAGACTGAAGTAAGGCGCAGAAAGATTTCACCAGCACACGCCGCACGCGACACCGATGTGTCGGGCGGCGTTTTGGTTTTTAAGCGGTCAGCTTCATCATGGAGCCTCTTTCGAAAATCCCGGGCGGCATGCGCTACTACTTCGGGCGCGAGGCGCGTCTGCGCCGCGCGGTCGAGACGGCGGCGATGTCCGTCTTCGACGGCTGGGGTTACGAGGAGATCGCGACGCCCTCGGTCGATTACTACGCCCTCTTCGAGCGCGGCATGGGGCGCGTCGAGGCGCGCCGCGCCTTCCGCTTCGCGGACACGGACGGCCGCCTGCTGGCGCTGCGGCCCGACATCACCTCTTCGGTCGCGCGCGCCGCGGCCACGCTCTTCGCGGGCGCGCCGCGCCCCCTGCGCTTCTGCTACGCCGCCTCCGTCTTCCGCCAGCTCCCGCATTCGCGCGCCGAGTGGAGGCGGCAGGGGCGGCAGCTCGGCTGCGAGCTGATCGGGGCGGGGCGCGCCGACGCCGACATCGAAGTCCTGACCATCACCGCCGAGGTGCTCGAACGTCTCGGGCTCGGGGGCTCGTACCGCGTCACGCTCAACCACGTCGGCGTCTTCAACGGCGTCGCCGAGCGACTCGGCCTCTCCGCGGACGCGCGCGAGGAGATGAGGCAGTTGGTCGACGCGCGCGACGCGGGCGCCCTCGGCGTGTTCCTCAAAACGCTGGGCCGCTCCGACGCGACGGCCGAGCGCGCGTCGCGGCTCGCGCGCCTCTCGGGCGGCCGCACGCTCCCCGAAGGCGCGCGCGAAATCTTCTCGAACGGGCGCTCCCGCGCCGCGCTCGACGAGCTCGAAAAGCTCCTGTCCGCGGTCGAGACGTTGGGCCTCGGCGACGGCTTCTCGGTCGACCTCTCCGACGTGTCGGGGCTCGACTACTACACGGGCCTCGTCTTCAAAATCTACGTCGAGGGCGCGGGCGCGCGCGTCGGCGGCGGCGGGCGCTACGACGACCTGACGGCCAACTTCGGCCGCCGCGAGCCCGCCATCGGCTTCATGCTCGACCTCGACGCGCTCACGGACGTCCTCGCCCGCCGCGACTTCGAGACGCAGAACGGCGCGGCCTCGCCCGCGGCCGTCGAAGGCGACGACGTGGCCGAACGCTTCCGCGAAGCGAGGCGGAGACGTGAACGGGGCGAGCGTATAAAGATGGAATAATTCACAGGGACGGACGGGATGAAGAGGATAAGGATTAAAGATTTGAGATTTGAAATTTCAAAAGCTCTTCATCCTGTTCCTCCCGTCCGTCCCTGTTAATTCTCGTAGCCATGCTGACGATTGCGATTGCCAAAGGGAGGATGCAGCAGGACGCGCTGGCGCTGTTGGCGCGCGCGGGCGTGCGCGTGGGCGCCGAGGCCCTGGCGTCGCGCCGGCTCGCCGTCGAGGACGAGTCGGGCGGCTACCGCTTCGTCTTCGTCAAGCCTTCGGACGTGCCCGTCTACGTCGAGCACGGCATCGCCGACTGCGGCGTCGTCGGCCGCGACGTGCTGCTCGAAGCCGAGGCCGACGTGTTGCAGCCGCTCGACCTCCGCATCAACCGCTGCCTCATCGCCGTCGCGGCGCGCGCGGGCGAAGAAGCCTCGCGCGCGGGCGTGCTCCACGTCGCGACCAAGTACCCGCGCGTCGCCTCCGCACACTTCGGCGCGCGCGGCGTCCCGGTCGAAATCATAGAGCTGTCGGGCTCGGTCGAACTCGCCCCCGTGCTCGGCCTCTCCGACTGCATCGTCGATCTCGTCGAGACGGGCCGCACGCTCGCGGAAAACGGCCTGGCCGTAGTCGAGACCATCACGGAGTCAACCGGCCGCCTCGTCGTCAACCGCGCCAGCTACCAGTTGAAGGCCGAGGCGGTCGGCAGGTTGATAAGCGACTTGAGCCGCGCCGTCGGCGAGGGAGGGGCAAAGGGTTGATAGAGGTCGTGACCGACACCGAACGCCGTCTCGAAAAGCTGGCCGCGATACGCGCGCGCAGCGTCTCGGCCGACGCGAAGCTGACGTCGGTCGTCGCGGAGATCGTCGAAGACGTGCGCCGCCGCGGCGACGCGGCGCTCGTCGAATACGCCGCGCGCTTCGACGGCGTGCGCCTGCGCCCCTCGGAGCTGCGCGTCGCGGAGCCCGCGCTGCGCGAGTCGGCTGCGAGGGTTGACGCGCGCGTGCTCGAAGCCGTGCGCGGGAGCATCAGGAACGTCCGCGCCTTCCACGGGCGCGAGCTGGCCGGGAGCTGGGAGTTCGAGACCGCGCGCGGCGTCCGGCTCGGCCAGCGCGTGACCCCGGTCGACGCGGCCGGCCTCTACGTCCCGGGCGGCACGGCGAGCTACCCCTCTTCGGTCGTCATGAACGTCGTGCCCGCGCAGGTCGCGGGCGTCGCGCGCGTCGCCGTCGTCACGCCCCCGCGCACGCTCTCGGACACGCCGGCCGTCGCCGCGACCCTTTTGGAACTGGGCGTGACGGAGGTCTACCAGGTCGGCGGCGCGCACGCCGTCGCCGCGCTCGCCTACGGCACCGAGACCGTCCCGCGCGTCGATGTCATCACAGGCCCCGGCAACAAGTTCGTCGCCGCCGCCAAGCGCCTCGTCTACGGCGCGGTCGGCATCGACTCCGTCGCCGGCCCCTCCGAGGTCGTCGTGCTCGCCGACGAGACGGCGCGCGCGGACTTCATCGCCGCCGACCTGCTCGCGCAGGCCGAGCACGGCGAGGACGCCTCCGCGGTTCTCGTCACGACGAACCTCGAACTCGCCGAGCGCGTCGCCGCAGAGGTCGCGCGCCAGGCCGGGACGCTGCCGCGCAAGTCCGTCGTCGCCCGCTCGCTCGCGGACTTCGGCGCCGCCTTCGTCGTCAACAACGTCGAGGAGGCTTGCGACATCGTCAACGAGCTGGCGCCCGAGCACCTCGAAATCATGACGCGCGACCCCGACGCCGCGGCCGCGCGCGTCCGCCACGCGGGCGCCATCTTCTACGGCGAGCACACGCCCGAGGCCGTCGGCGACTACTTCGCCGGCCCCAACCACGTGCTCCCCACGGGCGGCGCCGCGCGCTTCTCCTCCGCGCTCGGCGTCCACAACTTCCAGCGCCGCACCAGCATCATCCGCTACACGCGCGAGGAGCTGCGCGAGACCGCGCCCCTCATCGCCGCGCTCGCCGAGGCGGAAGGGCTGGACGCGCACGCGCGCTCGGCGCTGATTAGAGTTGAAGAGTAGTCGGGGTTTTTCTCCCGGCTTGTGAATTATGAGGGTTGAGTTCACCACGGAGGCACAGAGGGCTCAGAGGTTGCACGGAGTAAGGCAACCCTCCGTGCCATCTCCGTGCCCCCTGTGTCGCTGTGGTGAACCGCCCTTCTCATAACATCCAAGATTGAAGTGACAAAGCAGAATCCTTTAGACAAGATCAAGCCGCGAGTCCGCGAGTTGAAGGCTTACACACTGAAGCCCGACCGCGGCGCGGTGAAGCTCAACCAGAACGAGAACCCGTGGGGCGTGCCCGAGGCGGTGCGGCGCGAGACGCTGCGGCGGATGGAGGGGCGCGCGTGGGCTCGCTACCCGGACTTCGTGCCGGCCTCGCTGCACGAGAGGCTGGCGCGCTTCGCCGGCTGGCGCGCGGACGGCGTCGTCGCGGGCAACGGCTCGAACGAGCTGATACAGGCGACGCTGATGGTGACGGTCGGCGAGCGTAAGCGCGTGCTCATCTCGGAGCCGACCTTCGCGCTCTACCGTCAGGTCACGACCGTGCTCGGGGGCGAGGTCTTGAGCGTGCCCCTCGACGACGGGCTCGGCTTCGACGTGCCCGCCCTGCGCGAAGCAATCGGGCGCGAACGGCCCGACGTGACCATCCTCTGCTCGCCGAACAACCCGACCGGCTGCCGCATCGGGGAGGACGCGCTCGAAGAGTTGTTGACTACGGCGGGCGGCGTCGTCGTCATCGACGAAGCCTACTTCGAGTTCTCCGGCCGCACGGTCGTGCCGCTGCTGGAACGCCACCCCAACCTGGCCGTCTTCCGCACCTTCTCGAAGGCGATGGCGCTCGCGGGGCTCCGCGTCGGCTACCTCCTGGCCGCGCCCGAACTCGCGCGCGAGGTCTCGAAGGCGGTGCTCCCCTACAACCTCAACGCCTTCTCGCAGACCGCGGCCGAGGTCGCCGTCGAGCTGTACGAGTCGGAGCTGCGCCCGACGGTCGAGCGCATCGTCGCGGAGCGCGAGCGGCTTTATGCGGAGCTACAGAACATCGAAGGGCTCGCGCCCGTCCGCTCTTGCGCGAACTTCATGGTCGTGCGTTCAACGGTTGAGCCGCGGCGCGTCTACGACGATCTGCTCGAACGCTTCGGCGTGCTCATACGCGACGTGAGCGGCTACCCCAAGCTCGGGGATTACTTCCGCGTCAGCGTCGGGACGCCGGAAGAGAATGACCGTCTGCTCGGCGGCCTGCGCGACATCTTCGAAAGGGAAGGGATGAAGGACTGATGACGACCGAACTACAGACGACCGCGCGCGAGTCCGAGGTGCGGCGCAGGACGAAGGAGACGGACGTGCGCGTCCGCCTGGTGCTCGACGGGACGGGGCGTTCGCAGGTCTCGACCGGCGTCGCGTTCCTCGACCACATGCTGGAGCTGTTCGCGCGCCACGGCCTCTTCGACCTCGAAGTCGAGTGCCGCGGCGACCTGCACATCGACGACCACCACTCGGTCGAGGACGTGGCGATAACTTTAGGCCAGGCGCTCCACGAAGCGCTCGGCGACAAGGCGGGCATCGGCCGCTACGGCGAGGCGACCGTGCCGATGGACGAGGCGCTGTGCCGCTCCGTGGTAGACCTCTCGGGCCGCTTCTACCTCGTCTACGCGGTCGAGACGCGGCGGCAGACCATCGGCAACTTCTCGGTCGAGCTGGCCGAGCACTTCTGGCGCTCGCTGGCCGAGGCCGCGCGCTGCAACCTCCACATCGACTGCCTGCGCGGACGCAACACGCACCACATCCTCGAAGGCACCTTCAAGGCGACGGCGCGCGCGCTGCGCAAGGCGGTCGAGCGCGACCCGCGCGTGACGGGCGTCCCGAGCACGAAGGGCACTTTGTGAGCGTCGCGATCATCGACTACGGCGTCGGCAACCTGCGCTCGGTGGAGAAGGCTTTCCACGCGGGCGGGGTGGGGGCGGTCGTCAGCGCCGACGAGGGGGTGCTGCGCTCCGCGGACAAGCTCGTGCTCCCCGGCGTCGGCGCGTTCCGCGCGTGCATGGAGGCTCTGACCGAGCGCGGCTTCGACCGGCTGGTGCGCGAACGCGTCGAGGAGGGGACGCCGCTGCTCGGCGTCTGCGTCGGGATGCAGATGCTCTTCGAGGAGTCGGAGGAGTTCGGAGTCACGGGCGGGCTCGGCTTTCTGCGCGGGCGCGTGCGCCGCTTCCCCGAAGGCTTGCGCGTGCCGCAGGTCGGCTGGAACCAGGTCGGGTGGAGGGGCGGGCACGCGCTCTCCGAAGGGATAAGCGACAGGACGTTCTTCTACTTCGTCCACTCCTTCTTCTGCGAGGCGGGCGACGCGGCTTCGGTCGTGGGCGAGACGGAGTACGGCATCACGTACCCCTCGGTCGTCGCCCGCGGCAACGTCTGCGGCGTACAGTTCCACCCGGAGAAGAGTCAGGCCGCGGGACTGCGTTTGTTGAAGAACTTCGCGGAGGACAAGTAAGGTCAGTACCGCCCGCGGTAGCGGGCGGGTCGTTGTCATGCGGCGCAGGCGGTTCTCGTAAGGCCCACCCGCTACCGCAGGCGGTACTGGCCTGATTTATCATGCTTGCTAAACGCATCATCCCGTGCCTCGACGTGGACGCGGGGCGCGTCGTGAAGGGCATACGCTTCGTGTCGCTGGTGGACGCGGGCGACCCCGTGGAGCAGGGGAAGCGCTACGACCTCGAAGGCGCGGACGAGCTGACGTTCCTCGACATCACGGCCTCCTCCGACAAGCGCGCCATCGTCGCCGGGCTCGTCCGACGCGTGGCCGACGAGGTCTTCATCCCGCTCTGCGTCGGCGGCGGCCTGGGCTCCATCGAGGACGTGCGCGCCGTGCTCCGCGCGGGCGCCGACAAGGTCTCGCTCAACACGGCCGCCGTCGAGCGCCCCGAGTTGATTACGGAGGGCGCGACCGTCTTCGGCAGTCAGTGCATGGTCGTCGCCATCGACGCGCGCCGCCGGAAGTCGGGCGGCGGCTGGGACGTTTACACGCACGGAGGGCGCCGGAACGTCGGCCGGGACGCTGTCGAATGGGCCGCGCGCGCGGAGGAGTTGGGCGCGGGCGAGATTCTTTTGACGAGCATGGACAGGGACGGGACGCGCGACGGCTACGACGTGGAGTTGACGCGCGCCGTCGCCGACGCGGTCTCCATCCCCGTCATCGCCTCGGGCGGCGCGGGGCGGCTCGAACATTTTTACGAGGCGCTGACCGACGGCGGCGCGAGCGCCGTGCTCGCCGCGTCGCTCTTCCACTTCGGCGAGTTTCAGATCGGGGAGGTAAAGTCGTACCTGCGCGAGAGGGGGGTCGTGGTGAGATGACAGTGAGGCCGGAGGACGTTCGGTTCGACGAACGCGGGCTCGTCCCCGCGGTCGTGCAGGACGCGCGGACGCGCGAGGTTCTGACGCTCGCCTACATGAACGAGGAGAGTCTGCGGCGCACGCTCGCCGAAGGCGAGACGTGGTTCTGGTCGCGCTCGCGCTCGGAGCTCTGGCACAAGGGCGCGACTTCCGGCAACACGCAGCGCGTCGTCGAACTGCGGCTCGACTGCGACGCCGACGCCCTCGTCGTGCTCGTCGAGCCGCGCGGCCCGGCCTGCCACACCGGCGCCGTCTCCTGCTTCCGGCGCGAGGAGGTGGACAAAGATGCCGCCGGAATCGGCGACGTGCTCGAAGAGCTTTACGGCGTCGTCGCCGCGCGGCGGCGGGAGATGCCCGAGGGCTCTTACACCACTTACCTCTTCGAGAAGGGCCTAAACAAGATTCTCAAGAAGGTGGGCGAGGAGGCGGCCGAGACCATCATCGCCGCGAAGGACGAAGACGCGGGCGCGCTCACCGCCGAGACGGCCGACCTCGTCTATCACCTTCTGGTTCTCATGGTCGAGCGCGGCCTGACGCTCGAAGCGCTGGCCGGTGAACTCGCGCACAGGCGCGGGGGAGGGAAGTCGAATGGGTGAAGGCGGGTTGAAAGAGTTGCTCGACTTTTCGGTCTCCGCCGCGCGGGAGGCGGGCGAAATCACGCTGCGCTACTTCCGGCGCAAGTTCGAGACGCGCCTGAAGGGCAAAGACAACTTCGTCACGCAGGCCGACGTCGAGGCCGAGGAGTTTCTGCGCCGCGAAATCTTAGGACGCTTCCCCGAAGACTCAATCGTCGGCGAAGAGGGGGGCGAGAGCCGCGGCTCGACCGGACGGCGCTGGATCATCGACCCCATCGACGGCACTTACTCCTTCGTCCACGGCGTCCCATTCTACGGCGTCCTGGTAGGCTGTGAGGTGGACGGCGAACCCGCCGTCGGCGTCATCAACATCCCCGCGCTCGGCGAGATGGTCTACGCCGCGCGCGGGCTCGGGTGCTTCTGGAACGGCGAGCCGGCGCGCGTCTCGCGGACCGAAAAACTCGAAGACGCGCTGCTGCTCTCGACCGACTTCGGCTCGTGCGCGCGCCACGGCTTCGGCGCGGCGGCCGAAGAGTTGCAGCGCCGCTCGGCGCAGCGCCGTACGTGGGGCGACTGCTACGGCTACGTCCTCGTCTCCACCGGGAGGGCGGACGTGATGCTCGACCCGGCGATGAACGTCTGGGACTGCGCGGCGCTGCTGCCGGTGCTGGAGGAGGCGGGCGGGACTTTCACGGACTGGCAGGGGCGCCGGACGATTCATTCGGGGAACGCCGTGGCGACCAACGGGGCTCTCTTCGGCGAGGTCATGCAAATTATCAAGGATAACGGCCGGAATTCCTAAACTTTCTCACCCCTGCGAGTCAAAAAAGCCGGCCCCTTCCGTCTAACTTGCGTCCCGTGTGTCATTAGTCTACACTGCTCGGCGATAGGAGGGTGTTGAGACTCTTTGACTCGAAAAACCATCCTCCGTCTGAGGGTTCAAGAAGCAGCGATTGACAGTTTCCCCTGTTATTTCTTCACTTAAGCAAAACCCTCCCCGCTGGCACGGTCATTGCTGAAAGCCTTGCGCCGGTCTACGTCTGGCCGGCGGTAAGATACACAGGAGAGGATTTGGCTTTCCCCGAGGTGCCGGGTCGAAGCTTTCCGAAGACCTTTGAGACCGGCGCCTTAAGCAATAATAGACCGCGGCCTGCCCTCGCGGCACGGCCGCGCAGGTGAGATGAAGGGACGAAGAATGAAACCGATTAAGCACGCAGAGAAGGCACTGGCGACCGTCGCGGGCGGCCTCTTCAACACAATCCAGTTTTTCAACCAGTACAGGCCGAACGAGTCGTTTACGCCGAAGTGGTCGGACAAGCCCCTGCTCAAGTCCTGGCAGAAGTCGAAGCCGCCGCTCGGCTTCCCCCGCACCACCGACAGCCTGTGCCCGAAGTGCGTCATCGAGGCGCGCAACAAGATTCTGAACGCCCCGACCATCGACCCGTCCGTCCTCGTCCAGGAGAAGGTCGGCGAGATCAAGGCGCAGATCATCGAGCGCGACGGCCAGATCTGGATGGTCAAGGACTGCCCCGTCCACGGCCACTTCGAGGACATCATGGCCATCGACTCGAACTTCCTCAAGCACATCGAGTCGATGTTTCCGGGGCGCGACATCCAGGCGCACAACGACGAGGGGCTCCACGACCACGGCTCCTCGTCCATCAAGTTCGGCCGCGGGTCGGTGCTGACCATCGACCTGACGAACCGCTGCAACATGATGTGCGACCCGTGCTTCATGGACGCCAACCAGGTCGGCTTCGTCCACGAGCTTTCGCTCGAAGAGGTCAAGGAGATTCTCGACAAGGCCATCTCGATTAAGCCGCGCCGCCAGATGTCGGTGCAGTTCTCGGGCGGCGAGCCTTCGATCTCGCCGCACTTCATCGAGGCCATCCGCTACTCGCGCAAGGTCGGCTACAACTCCGTCCAGTGTGCCACCAACGGCATCGAGTTCGCCAAGTCGAAGGAGTTCGCGAAGGAGGCCGCCGAGGCGGGCCTCCGCTACGCCTACCTCCAGTTCGACGGCATCGGCAACGACGCCAACTCGCACCGGCAGGTCGGCAACCTCTTCGATGTGAAGCTGCGCGCCATCGACAACCTGCACGAGGCGGGCGTCGAGATCGTGCTCGTCATCACGCTCGTCAACGGCATCAACAACGACCAGGTCGGCTCGGTCATCCGCTTCGCGCTCGACAACCCGAAGAAGATCGCCTTCCTCTCGTTCCAGCCCGTCTCGTTCACGGGGCGCGACGAGGAGATCACCGACGAGCGCCGCATGCAGCAGCGATACACGCTCTCGCACCTCGCCTACGACGTGAAGAAGCAGGTCGGCATCACGGAGCCGACGCGCGACTGGTTCCCGCTCTCCCTGATGGGCGCCTTCGCCGACTTCGCCGACCTCGCGCACGGGCCGGACGCGGAGTGGGGCCAGGTCTCGTGCGGCTGCCACCCGAACTGCGGCGTCGGCACGGCCGTGATGATCGACAAGGAGACGAAGGAGATGGCCCCCGTCCCCGAGTTCCTGAACATCCCCGGCCTCGTCCACGACATGAAGAGGATCACGGACGCGGGGCGCGGCAAGTGGGTGTCGAACATGCTGATGGGCCTGACGCTGCTCAAGCACTACAACCCGTACAAGGCGCCCTCGCAGTTCTCGCTCTACGAGCTGTTCAAGAAGTTCGACAAGTCGTTCGGCCTCACGGGCCGCACCTACGGCCGCGTCGACGGCAAGCGCTCGAAGCAGGACATCGAGGCGCGCCGCGCAGACCGCTGGAACTTCCTCTTCATCGCGGGCATGTGGTTCCAGGACCTCTTCAACTACGACTTCCGCCGCACGGAGATGTGCATCATCCCGTACGGCACGCAGGAGGGCGAGATCAGCTTCTGCGCCTACAACACGGGCATCGGCTGGCGCAACATCATCGAGCAGATGCACCAGAACGCGACCGTCGCGCAGTGGTACAAGGAGCACGGCCGCCACGAAATCTTCGCCAAGAACAAGGAGGTCGAGCTGCCCGAGGCGCCCGTCAGCCTCGTGCTGAACGAGGTCGACCTCCAGCGCCCGAACAAGCCCCAGATGGAGGGGCCGAAGACGGCCGCCGAGGAGGCCGCGATGATGCGCAAGCTCTACCAGGAGATGGTGCTGAAGAAGAAGCTCGGCGCGGACGTGGAGAAGAACACGCCCGTCCAGATCAAGGGCCTCTCGCGCAAGGGCACGCAGGCGACGAACGCCTGAGCCCGTTCGCCAACCGGAACAAGGGAGCCCCGCGGACGTTGAAATCCGCGGGGCTTTCGCTTGAATAAATCAGTTCGTTAAGGTGTAATGTCTGGCGGTTTAATCGTATGGTTCGCATCCTTCTGACAAACGACGACGGCATCCATTCCGACGGCCTCACGAAGTTGGAGGAGGCCCTGCGCGAGCTGGGCGACGTGTTCGTCGTCGCGCCCGCTTCGGAGATGAGCGGGGCCTCGCACAGCCTGACCCTGTCGCGCCCCCTGCGCATCCGGCGCATCGACGGGCGCCACTGGACGGTGGACGGCACGCCGACCGACTGCGTGACGCTCGCGCTCAACCAAATCTTAGGCCCCGACGAGCTGCCCGACATCTGCTGCTCCGGCATCAACCACGGCGGCAACCTCGGCGACGACGCGACCTACTCGGGCACCGTCGCGGGCGCGCTCGAAGCGACCATCCTCGGCGTCCCCGGCCTCGCCTTCAGCCTCGTCGCGCGCGAGAACTTCGACTTCACGCGCGCCGCGCGCTTCGCCGTGACGGCCGCGCGCAAAGTCCTCGAAGAGCCCCTCCCCGAGGGGACTCTGCTCAACATCAACATCCCGCCGGGCGAGCTCGCGGGCGTGCGCGTCACGCGCCAGGGCATCAAGAAGGCGCGCCCCATCATCACCGAGCACCTCGACCCGCGCGGCAAAGCCTACTACTGGATCGGCGAGCAGTACTACGGCACGAGCACGGAAGACGGGACGGACTACGCGGCGGTCGAGGCGGGCTGCGTCTCGGTCACGCCGCTCAGGAGCGACATGACGAACCACGGCGCGCTCGACGCGCTCGACGCCTGGAACCGCATGGGCGCCGAGGCGGTCGAGGGGCGGGAAGAGGATCAGCCGGCGGGCCTCGGATGACGGCCTTCGGCGAGTCGGGGGAAGAGGGTTTTTTGAGTTCTTCGTCTTCAAACTGGTCGGCCGCGCAGTCTTCGGGCTACCGCATCCCGCGCCGGCGCATGGTCGAGCGCCTGCGCGACCACTACCGCATCCGCGACCCGCGCGTCCTCGAAGCGATGGCGGAGGTGCCGCGCCACCTCTTCGTCCCCGACGCGCTCCAGGGCCGCGCCTACGGCGACCACGCGCTGCCCATCGACGCCAACCAGACCATCTCGCAGCCCTACATCGTCGCGCGCATGACGGAGCTTTTGGAGGCCGACAGGTCGAGCCGCGTGCTGGAGATCGGCGCGGGCTCCGGCTACCAGACGGCCGTGCTCGCGCGCGTCGCCGGCCAGGTCTACGCCATCGAGCGCATCGCCGACCTCGCCCGCCAGGCGCAGGCGCGCATACGTTCTCTGGGCGTCTACAACGCGACGGTTAAGTGCTTCGACGGCACGATGGGCTGGAGCGCGCACGCGCCCTACGACTGCATCCTCGTCGCCGCGGGCGGCCCGCGCGTGCCCGACCCGCTGCTCGCGCAGCTCAAGGTCGGCGGCCGCCTCGTCCTCCCCGTCGGCGAGTCGCGCGAGTCGCAGCGCCTCGTCCGCGTCGTACGCACGGAGGAGGGCTTCCAGCACGAGGAGCACGGCGCCTGCGCCTTCGTCCCGCTCATCGGCCGCCACGGCTGGAGCAGTGAGAGCTAGGCGCCGGGCGTCGGGTGTTAGGTGCCGGGTCGAAGCCGGTTCTTCCCCAACACCTAACGCCCAGCACCCGACACCCCGGAACACCATGGAATCAATCTACGAACTTTTACACCAGCTCAGGGAGCTGCTGAACCCGAAGAACATCATCGACTTTTTGACGACGAAGGGGCTGCTGCTGACCTACGTCGGGCTGGTGCTTATCGTGTTCGCCGAGACGGGGCTGGCCGTCGGCTTCTTCCTGCCGGGCGACTCGCTGCTCGTCGTCGCCGGCCTGGTCGCGCGCATCCACCCCGACCGCCTGAACGTCGTCATCCTGCTCGGCACGGTCTTCGTCGCGGCGGTCGTCGGCGACGCCGTCGGCTACTACACGGGGCGCACGCTCGGGCCGCGCCTCTTCACGCGCCAGAAGTCGCTCTTCTTCCGCCCGAGCCATTTGCAGAAGGCGCACGAGTTCTACGAGAAGTACGGCGGCAAGACCATCATCATCGCGCGCTTCGTGCCCATCGTCCGCACGTTCGCGCCCATCGTGGCGGGCGCGGCGCAGATGTCCTACCGGCAGTTCCTCGCCTTCAACGTCGTCGGCGGCTTCGCCTGGGTCTTCAGCATGATCCTCGCCGGCTACTTCCTCGGCACGCTCGTCGAGCGCGCCTTCGGCATCAAGCTCGAAGACCACATCGAGTGGGTCGTCATCGTCGTCGTCCTCCTCTCGCTCACCCCCCCGCTCTACGAATACCTCAAGTCGCGCCGCGAGAAGAAGGCGCGCCTGCGCGACGGGGATGTGCGTGTTTGACACACACCCCCGCGCCACTTAGAATGCAGGAGCAATCTTCGACGGGGCGTGGCTCAGCCTGGTAGAGCGCTCGGTTCGGGACCGAGAGGTCGGAGGTTCGAATCCTCTCGCCCCGATTTTCCTGAAGACGACGGAAGGCCACTCAACTTGAGTGGCCTTCCGTCCTTTTGCTTTGAGGCCCGACGGGCTTCAGGGCTTGTCCACCCGGAGGAGCGCCTGGAGGGGCGGGGCGGGGTTGGGGTAGGGGGGCTCGGGGTCGGCCTGGAGGAGGCGGAAGGTGTAGCCGAGGGCCGAGACGGGCGTGTTGTCGGGGAACGGGCGGGGGGCCTGGCCTCGGATGGAGAGGACGACGCGGGCGTCCTCCCCGCCGGGCTTGACGGCGTCGAGCAGGATGGAGATGGAGCCGGCGTAGACGCACTGCACGTTGCGCGGGCAGCGCGAGTCGAAGCCCACGTCGAGGAGGGTGACGCGCAGCTTGTCGGGCAGGAGGACGGCCGACTCGCCGTAGCCGAGCGTGAAGGGCGTGCCGAAGGCGGCCTCCTTCTGCGGCTCAAGGAAGCGCCGCCGGTACTCCTCCGAGGAGAGGAAGGCTTTGACCATCTCGGCGCGGACGAAGTCGCCGCCGAAGGAGTTGAGCTTGTCGAGCCAGAACCGGTAGCCCCCCTCGTCGGGGTCGCGGCGCAGGTAGCCGAGGTACTGCATGAGGACGAAGGCCGGCGCGAACTCGCGGCGGCGGAAGTCCTCGTCGTCGGCGACCTTGAGGAGGACGCTGCCGCGGGTCTCCGTCCCCGCTTCGAGCCCCGCGACGAGCGCGGCAAACTCCGACGTCGAGAGCGCGCCCGAGGCCCTCGCGTTCAGGCGCTCGACGTACTGCGCCGCCGTCAGGCTCTCGGGGAACTCGTCGCGGAAGGCGGCGCGCGTGGTGAACTCTTCGGCGAAGGCGCGGCGGTTGGCGTTGAGCCGCTGCCGCCACTCGCCCTGCCCGACGACCACGCCCTCGCCCAGCTCGCGCGCCTCCCTGACGAAGCTGCGGTAGGGAACCCTCGTCTCGAACGCGAGGCTGTAGAGGCGCTCGACGAGGAAGCCCGTCTCCTGAAACTCGATGGAGAGGAAGAAGGCCGCGCTCACGTTGATGCGCTTGACCTCGCGGCACTGCGCGTCCGCCCCGCACTGCTCGATCTCGTTCACCCAGAAGGCGAGGCCGGAGTCGTCGGGCTCGCGCGAGAGGAAGTCGAGGTAGTGCTGGCGGACGAAGAACTGCGACTCGTCAACCGGGTTCGCCGTGCCCGGGCGCTCGTCGTCGTCGAGGATGGTGAGCCGCGCGGAGACGGGCGCGTCGAGCACGGCCGCGCCGCGCAGGTTGTGGAGCGAGAGCGTGAGCGACTCGTCGCCCTCGACCGTGCGGTCGTCGGTGACGTTGACGCTGAAGGTCTTCAGAGACTCGCCCGGCGCGAACCGCAGTGTGCCGCGCGCGGTCGTGAAGTCGGAGCGCTCGGAGGCCGTGTCCCCGGCGCCCGTCGAGTAATCGACCGAGACCTCCTGCGAGAGGTCGCCCGTGCGCGCGACGCCCACCTGCACGAAGCGGCCGGCCTCGCCCACGGAGTAGGCCGGGGAGTCTAAGTGCACGCGGCTCGTCTGTCCCGGCGCGGCCGACTCGGAGAGCTTGGCGAGGAAGCTGCCGTACGCGAAGTCGAACACGGGCGTCTGCATGTCGCGGTACGCGTTGACCGTGGGGAAGTCGTCCGAAGAGGTGTAGCCCAGCAGGTAGACCGAGCCGTTCGAGTCGGCGTGTATGTCCGCGCCGTCGTCGTAGGAGCTGCCGCCGAGGCGCGTCGAGTAGAGCGCCTGCCCCGCGGGGTTGAGCTTGATGACGTAGGCGTCGGAGTAGCCGTTCGGGCTCGGCTGGAGGGGGTCGGGCGGGGCGGGGAAGTCCGCGGAGATGGTGTTGCCCGTGACGTAGGCGTTGCCGGCGGCGTCGGTCGCGACGGCCGACGCGTACTCGCCGCCGCAGATGAAGATGTCGAAGAGGCTTCTCGAACGGCAGTTGTCCCTCGGCGTGCCGCTCAGGTAGGTCGAGTAGACGAGCCCCGCGCCCGCCGCGTTCAGCTTCGTGAGGAAGCCGTTGCCGCGCGGGTCGCGCGCGGTCGGGTAGAGCGCGTTCTGCGTGGGGAAGTCCTCCGAGTCAGTGTAGCCGGTGATGTGCGCCTGGCCCGCCGCGTCCACCGCGACGCCGGACGCGGTCTCGTAGCCCGCGCCGCCGAGGTAGGTCGAGTAGGCGAGCGCGGCGCCGCCGGGCGCGACCTTCGACACGAACAGCTCGTAGGAGTAGGAGTTGTCGGGCGTCTTCGGCGCCTGCTGGAAGGCGCCGGGCGTGACGGGGAAGTCTTCCGAGGAGGTCGAGCCGGTGAGGTAGGCGGCGCCGGCCGCGTCCACCGCGACGCGCGCGTCGTAGCCGTACTCGTACCCGGTGCCGCCGAGGTAGGTCGAGTATTCGAGCGCCTTGCCGTCGGGCGCGAGCTTCGTCAGGAAGACGTCTTCGAACCCCTTCTTCGCCGGCTGCAACGCGTTCTTGACGGGGAAGTCGGTCGAGCTGGTGCCGCCCACGACGTACGCGGCGCCCGCGGCGTCGAGCGCGACGCTCCGGCTCCACTCCGTGTTGTCGCCCCCGAGGTAGGTCGAGTAGACGAGCGCGGAGCCCGAGGCGTTGAGCTTCGTGACGAAGCCGTCGTTGGCCCCGCCGCTCGCGGGCTGGAAGGCGCCGGGGGTGACGGGGAAGTCGGTCGTCTCGGTGACGCCCGTGACGTAGGCGTTGCCGGACGCGTCCACCGCGATGCTGCTGCCGAAGTCGTTGAGGCCGTCGATGCCGGCCTGACCCGTGCCGCCGAGGTAGGTGAGGTAGGAGAGGGACGAGCCCGCCGGGTCGAGCTTGGCGACGAAGACGTCTGTGAAGCCGCGGCGCGTCGTCTGGAAGGCGCCGGGCGTGGCGGGCAGGTCGCCGGTGTAGGTGTCGGCCGTGCCGACGACGTAGACGGCGCCGGCGGAGTCCACGGCCATCTCGGCGGCGTTGAAGAAGTAGGTCGCGTAGACGAGCACGGGGTCGATGACGAGCGGGTGCGCGGGGTCGTAGGCGCCCACGCGGAAGCCGACCTCGCGCCGCCCGCGCAGGACGTAGCCGCCCTCGACCGCGCGGCGCTCGCCGCCCACCTGCTGGTAGATGACGGGCGCGCTCTGCGAGACCGTCCCCGCTTTGGTTTCGAGCAGCAGCCCTCCGTCTTTGCCGAGGCTCAGGCCGTCCGCGCCCTCGAAGCTCAGCCTCACGTCCTTGTAGTCGGCGCCGGGCGCGAGCACGAAGTCATACTCAAGCCGTCCGCCGTCGCGGCCGCCGTGGAAGACGAGATCGACGCCGGGGTAGAGGTCTCGGTAGCGGACGCCCGCGAACGTCCTGACGCCCGCGCGCCACTTCGAGGCGTCGCGGCCGACGAAGTAGTTGACCCGGCCCGGGAGCGCGCCCTCGCCCGCAATCTCGGGGCGCGGGTTCGCGCCGACGAATCTCATGCCGACGAGCTGATAGGAGGGCTCCGGCGCGCGCCGGCCGCGGGCGTTCTCCCCAAGCGCCCTGACGCTCGGCGCAGAGCCGGAGCCCTCCTTCCCGCCGCCCTTCCTCAGGGCGAGCGTAACCCCTCCGGCGCCGAGCAGGAGCGTGTGCCCCGCGCCGCGCGAGATGAACCTCGCGCGCGCGCCGGCCTGCCCCGCGTTCTCCTCGAAGACCGGAGGCAACTGCGTGACCGACTTCTTAACGGCCTGCCGCGCGCCGGCCGTGTCCGCGCGTGAAGCGGCGGGCGTCGCGCGCGCGGTCTCGGCGGCGCCGTAGGCCGTGGGCGTCATGCCGAGGAGCATCGCCAGCGAAAGGAGCGTGGCCGTGAGAGCCTCGGCGTTCCTGATGTGAGTCCGCGTCATCGCTTGATTCCTTTCGAGGTGCAAGACAGGTCAGTGCCGCCCGCGGTGGCGGGCGGGTCGTTGTGGCTCTATCCGGCTCAATGACGCGGCACTGACCCGGTTGCCGCCGCGCCTGTCATAAGGTCAGAAATTGAACCGCAGCGCGAGCTGGACGGAGCGCGGGCCGCCGACCTGGTAGAGCGGGCTCAGGCCGCCGTTGACGCCGCCCGTGCCGAGGCTGCGCGCGAGCGTCTGCACGCTCAGCCCGAAGAGGCGGCTGTTCAGGTCGCCCACGGGGTCGCCGAAGTTCGGGTGGTTGAAGACGTTGAAGAACTCCGCGCGCACTTGCAGCCGCGCCGTCTCGCCCAGGGGGAACTGGCGGCGCACGGCGAGGTCTAACTGCGAGAGCCCGAAGCCGCGCAGGGCGTTGCGCCCGAGCGAGCCCTGCCGGCCCACGACCGCGCGGAACGCGGCGGGGTTGAGCCGACGGCCGCCCGGCGCCCCCCCGTCTTCGAGGTAGACGGGGACGCCGCCGAGGAGGTCGGGCCGGAGCGCCTCGACCAGGTCGCCCGTGAAGACGCCGGTCGTCCGGACGATGTTGATGGGCGTGGCCGTGCGCGCGCGGAAGATGGCGTCGAGCGACCAGTCGCGCAGGAGCGCCCCGGCCGCCCCCTTCCGCCCCGGCCCCGGCAGGTCGTAGCTGAACGCGCCGCTCAGGGAGTGGCGCACGTCGAAGGTCGAGGGGCCGCGCTCGGTGCGCGTGTTGAAGTCGCCGACGATGAGCAGCCCGCTCGCCGAGTCGTCCGAGTCGTCGTCAATCGAGTGCGACCAGGTGTAGGCGACGTGCGCCTGCAAGCCCCGCGAGAGCCGCCGCGCGTAGACGGCCTGGAGCGCGTTGTAGTCGGACGAGCTGGTGTTCGTCACCAGCCGCACGACCGAGAAGTCTGTGTTGGGCCTGAGCACGGCCGTCTGCCTGAGCAGACGGCGCCCCGCCGCGCCGACGTAAGAGAGCGAGAGCGACTGCCCGCCGCCGAGCGGCTGTTCGAGCGCCGCGCTCCACTGCACGGTCAGCGGCAGCCTCAAGTCCGGCGAGAAGGCGTAGACCGTGCCGTAGGGCGGGTCGAGCCCGAGCGGCGGCGGCGCGGCCTGCGCGGGGTCGAGCGGGAAAGGGACGTTCGAGAGCAGGCGCTCGCGCGCGTACGGGAAGACGCTGCCGAACGCCTGCGCCGCCTGCCCCGTGCCGAGGTCGTAGAAGATGCCGATGCCGCCGCGCAGGGTCGTCCCGCGCTCGGGCGAGAGCAGGAAGGCGGCCCCCGCGCGCGGCGCGAAGTTCTGGTAGGTCGTGCGCCAGAGCGGCGTGCCGCGCGGCGCGAGCGTGACGACGCGCGTGGTGGGGTTGGCGCCTGTGTTGCCGAGGGGGAACCCCTCGCCTTTGTCGAGGCCGTGGAAGACGGCCGGGTGGTTGCCGTTGCGCTCCGTCGGCGGCGGGTTCAGCTCCCAGCGCAGGCCGTAGACGACCGTCAGGTACGGCGTCACGCGCGCCGCGTCCTGCGCGTAGACGGAGAAGTTCGTGAAGAGCGGCTCGCGCGGCTCGGCGTCCGCGGTGACCTTGACCTGGAAGGCGCGGCCCGCGCCCGCGGCCGCGCTGACGCCGTTCGTCGCCGCGTCGCCGAAGATGACCGTCTGCGCGTAGTTGAGCGGGCCGTAGACGGGCGCGAGGCGCCGGTAGTCGAAGCCGAGTTTCAGCTCGTGCCCGGAGTGTGCGACCGAGACGTTGCCGACGAGGTTGAGCTGGCGCTGGAGGTTATCGACGTTCTTCCCCGTGCCGAAGCCCGAGTTGAGCCCGCCGCGCAGTGTGACCTGGAAGCCCGAGGTCTCCGGCTGCGCGAACGCGGGGAAGAGCAGGGCGGGTGCGGGCGGGGCCGCGCCGCCGAAGTCGTCGAGCGAGAGTTCCGTCTCGCCGCGCGCGCGGCTCCAGTTGAAGCGGAGGTCGCCCGTCACCTTCGGGTTGAAGGCGGCGGTGGCCCCGGCCGTCAACGTCTGCGTGTCGAGCGCGGTGCGGTTGACGGTGTTGAGGCTCTGGCCGGCCTGCCCCGGACTGCCGACGCCGCCGCGCTGCGAGGTGCGCGAGGGCGCGTTGGCGTAGCGCGTGAAGGCCGTCAGCCACTCCTCGACGACGAAGTCGAGCCGGAGGCTCGCCGCGTCGAAGCGCGAAGGGTCCGTGTAGCTCGCGGCGAACTCGGCGAAGCCGTTGCCGAGGTCGGCGCCGTTCGGACGGGGAAACGCGTTGAGGAGCGGCCGCACCTGCGCGGGCGCCGTCGCGCGCGAGCCGAGCGAGGGCACGTCCGTCAGCGCGTACTGCGGCTGGCGCAGGCGCATGCCCTCGTAGGAGGCGAAGAAGAAGGCGCGGTTGCGCACGACGGGGCCGCCGAGCGTGGCGCCGAAGTCGTGCTGCCGGATGGCGGGCCGCGCGAGCCCGCGGCTGTTGGCGAACCAGTCGTTGGCGTCGAGCGCCCCGCCGCGGAAGTATTCGAAGGCCGAGCCGTGCAGCTCGTTCGACCCCGAGCGCGTGGCGATGGCGACCTGCGCGCCGGGCGTGCGGCCGAACTCGGGCGCGTAGGAGGAGGTCATCAGGCGGAACTCTTCGAGCGCGTCGAGCGAGACGAGGTTGTTCGCGCCGCCCAGCACCGTCAGCGCCGGCAGCCCGCCCGGGGCCGACTGACCCGGCGACGCGCCCGCGGAGACGCCGACGTTCGCCGAGACGCCGTCCACGGTGAAGTAGTTGGCGTTGGCGCGCTGGCCGTTGACCGAGAACTGACCCTGCTCGTTGAAGCTCGTCCGCGTGAGCACGGCGCCGGGCGCGAGCTCGAAGAGCGACTGGAAGCTGCGGCCGTTCAAGGGCAGGTTCTCGACGAACTGGCGGTTGACGACCGTGCTGACGGAGCTTGACGCAGAGCGCTCGACGCCGGGGCTGACGGCGTCGACGACGGTGACCGACTCGCCGACCTCGCCGACGCGCAGGCGTATGCGGAGCGCCTGCCGGTCGCCGACGTTGAGCACGATGTTCCTCACTTCGAGCGTGGCGAACCCGTCGCGCTGCGCCGTCAAAGTGTAGCGGCCGGGCGGCAGCAGCGGCACGACGAACGCGCCCTCGCCCCCCGTCACGGCGTGCCTCTGCACGGCCGTGCTCAGGTTGAGCACGGTGATCTCGACCGACGGCACGACCGCCCCGTTCTCGTCGAGCACCGTCCCGCCGAGCGTCGCCGCGGGCGACTGCGCGCCCGCCGCCGCGACGCACATCGACACCGCCGCGAGCACCAAAGCCCGCGCCGCGAAGCCGACCCACCTGTCCGCCTTAACCGTCATTCACTTCCGCACGTACTCAACGTTCGTACGCCTGTTCGATCTCGGCCGCGAGCCGTTCGCCGGCCGAGAGCTGTTGCCAGAACTGCTGCGACTTGATCGCGGCGGCGGACCCCGCGCCCTCCGAGATGGTGAAGGCCGAGCGCACCGCGCCGTCCTGCGCGTAGCTCGACTGGAGCAGGCGCTCGGCCGCCTGCCTGGGCGGGCCGCCGCCCGCGCCTTCGCCCGAGCCCGACCCGCGCGCGCCGAAGACCGAGGCGAGCTGCGCGCGCAGCGCCGCGACCTCGCGCCGGTACGCGCCCGCGTGCTCGCGCACCATCGAGAGCCACTTGGCGCGCGCGTCGGCGTCGAGCGCGCGAACCTCTTCGGGGGTGAAACGTCCGGCCATCTGCCGCAGGGCCGAGGCGTGCAGCAGAGCCTGCCGCGAGTGGCTCATGGCGCGCGCGGCGAACTGCTTGATGGCGGCGTCCACGCGCTCGCCGTCCGCGAGCCGCGCGGCGAAGTGCGCGCGCAGCTCGGCGTCGGCCGGGATGCGCCCGGCGCCGACGACGACCTCGCGCTCGGTCAGCCTGTCCTGACCGCCCGCGCGCTCGCGCCGCGCCAGGGCCTCCGCGACCGTCGAGACTTCGACGACGACCGCGGGGTTGTTCAGAACTGGGCCGAGGGCGCTAAGGATTGCCTCCTTGCGCGCCTCGGACTCGACGAGCGCCTCCACGCGCAGGGCTCCTCCTGTGGTGCGCCCCATGCTGACTTGCTCGCCGAGATTCGCCTTGATGCGGTTGAGCAGGTACGCCACCTCGACCTCCAGCTCCGCGGAGGCGACGGAAGGCTGCCTCGTGACGACCGAAGGGTATTGGGTCGCCGCATCGCCTTGAGACTTCGCGCCGTCGCTCGCGCCTTGAGCCGCCGCCTTCGCGCCCGACAACTCCGGTTCGAGCTGGTAGACGCCGGGCGGCACCTCTTCGGCGCGCTTGCGTTCGAGGGCGGCCTCGATGAGGCGGTACTCGAACGCCTCGCCGCCGCGGCGCACGACGAGCGTCATGCGGAAGGCGCGCAGGTCGGACTTGTTGAGCCAGACGGACGCGCCCCTCAAGCCTTCGCCGTCGGCCGACGACTCGCGCCCGACGACGTAAGCGCCGAGCTTGTCATCCACCTTCAACCCGTCCTCGCCCGCGGCCAGCGCTTTGAAGCTCGCGGCCGAAGGGTCTATGCGCCAGACCTCGCCGGCCGAGAGGAGTTCGGCGGGCGAGGCCGCGCCCGACTCGGACGGCGCGGAGCCTTTCCGATAGACCGTGCTCGTGCCGTCCGACTTCGTCCACTCGCCCGCGACCAGACGCCCCTGCTCGTCGTAGAGGCGGCGCAGACGTATCCCGCTCGCGCCGCCCTGCCACGTCTCGACCCTTCTGCGGGTGACCGCGCCGCGCCCGTCGGCCCGCGCCTCTTCGACGAAGACCGTGCGGTGCTGCACCTGCCCCGTGTTCACCGCGTTCGACTCTTCCGCCGCGGCCGCGCGCCGCAGAAGCTCCGCCGCCGAGACGGGCGGCGCGTACAGCTTCGTGAAGAGCAGCGCCGCGACGACGAGCACCGCCAGGCCGGCCGCCACCGCGCCGGGGCGGATGACTGCGAACGGGCTCCCGATACGTCCGAACAACTTCGAGAGCCCGCGCCACGCCGCCGCGACGTGAGGGAGGACGCCCGTGCTGCCCGCGCGACCGCGAGTCCCTTCACGCCGGCCGTCGTCAACGGCCGCGGCCCCGAGTTCTTCGTCGAACTCTTCGACGGCCGCGGCCCGCGCGGCGGGCTCGAAGGCCATGAGCGGGTCGCGGTAGACGACCCGGACGGTCGGCGCGGAATCGACGTAAGAGAGCCGCGCCTCCAGCGTGCGGCGTTCGCTGAGGCCCACGCTCACGACGCAGCCGCCGTCCGCTTCGGAGGGCCAGATCGAGGGGTCGAGATAGAGAAGGCGCACGTCCTGCTCGCTGAAGACCTCGACGAAGCTGACCTCCTCGCCCGCGCCGACGTTGAGCTTCTGCTCGTTGACGACCGAGCCGACCTTCTGCGCGCCCACGGGCCGGCCGTTGACCGACACGCACAGCTCGCGCGGCCTGTGCTCGAAGACCTCGCGCGCACGCCGCTTACAACGCAGAGTCTCCTCGGCCGTCGCGCCGCCGCCGCCTTCGCCGCCGGAGTCGCCGTCATCGCCTCCGTCGTCGCCGCCGCCGCGGCCCTTGCGACGCGGCTCCGCGCCGAGCGAGTCGACGGGGAAGCGCTCGGAGAGCAGGGGCAGTTCGTGCAGGCCGTTGACCTCGTCGATGCAGCGCGGGCAGCTCACCAGGTGCGCGAGCGTCGCGCAGTCCGGCCCGCCCTTCGCCTCATAGATTTTTGACAGGAGCTCTCCGGCCGGACACTCCCCGCGGCGGGAGCCGAAGACGCGCCGGCGCAGGTCGCGCAGAAGCTCCTCGGGCGTCTGCACGTAGCCGGTCGAGGCGGCGCGCCCGCCGCGTTCGCGCTCCCTGTTGATGAAGCGCAAGCTCTCCGGGTCTTTCAGGTACAGCCGCGCCTCGTTGCGCGCGACGCGCAGGCGCTCCTCGACGGCCTCGCGCGTCGAGCCGGTGAAGCGCGCGATCTCGGCGGGGTAGTAGCCGTGCATGAAGCGCAGGATGAGGACGCTGCCCGCCTTCGAAGACTCCTTGCGCACGCAGGCGTAGTGGCAGACCTGCCGCAGGTCGTCCTGCACGCGGATGAGGTCGCGCGGGTCGGCGGCGCGCAGCACGAACTCGGCCGAGTCGTACTCGAAGACCGCGGGCTCGTCGCCGCGCCGCCGGCTGGCCCGCCTCATCTGCGAAATGTTCAGGTTGCGCAACATCTGGTAGAGATAACCGTCGAGGTTCTGGACGCGCGCGAGGTCTGGGCGGGCGAAGGTGAACTGGACGAAGGCGTCGTGGACGAGGTCTTCGGCGCGCGCGGCGTCTCCGCCCGTCAGCCGCAGCGCCCACGCGCGCAGAGGCCCGTAGCGCGCGAGGAAGACCTCCTCGTGCGACACCCCTTTCGACTCCTCTGCGCGAACAATTTCCGAAGGCTGTAGCATCACTCCCAACCCTTAAGACGCGCGGCGGAAACCCGAACCCATGCCCGCGGCGGAAAAACTTTAACAGCTTTCCGCCCCCGCCCCGTATGCCGGCCGGCATACCACGCGCGGCGTGTACCACCTCTGTCCGTGCACGAACAGACCCGGCGACGCGCCGGTTGTTATAATCCCTCCCGAGCCAAAAAGCCCGACAACATATTTGTCCCCCTTTAAGCCCCGCGCGGACATTTTTGAATGTCCGCGTCGCGCCTTTCATCCCGGCGCGCGTGCGTCGCTTCCCCCGGCAAGTAATCTTCTGAGGCGCGACACTGTTTCGCCAAGTATTAGTTCTATACTCGCCTCACTTTGACTGTAATCGACACGGTTTTGTCATCCTCACTTACGGAACGCGAGCCCGTGCGGGCGGACGTTCAGTACGCGTGATGGCCGGCTTTCCGAACGCCGAATGATTCCGGCGGCGCGGCGCAGGCGAAGGGTTTTAACGCCCGCACGCTCAAACAATAGTCCGTCACCAACCGAACGCACGCGGGCCGCGGTGTCTTCGGCGCACGGCGCGAACAGCCGGGCTGTGCGTGCGTGCGAACTTATCTCAAGGGTGTTTGGGGGCTTTCATTAAAGAAGGGGATTACATGGGAGAGCTTAAAGAGTTCAGACAACAGTTCGGCCGGCGCGACGGCGACACGAGAGACTTCACTCTCGTCTGCCTTTCACACCTGCGTTGGGACTTCGTCTACCAGAGGCCGCAACACTTGTTGAGCCGCTGCGCGCAGGAGCGCCCCGTCATCTTCTTCGAGGAGCCGCACTACGGCGACGGCCTGCGTCTCGACGTGCGGCGCAGCGAGGAGGGCGTGCTCGTCGCCGTGCCGCACCTGCCCGAGAGCGTGCGCGGCAAGCGCGAGCACGAGGAGGCGTTGTTGCAGGCGCTGCTCGCGCGCCTCTTCGCGGAGCAGCAGGTGCGCGAGCACGTCCTGTGGTACTACACGCCGATGCCCATCTCTTGGACGCGCCACCTGCGGCCGCTCGCCGTGATCTACGACTGCATGGACGAACTCTCCGCGTTCAAGTTCGCGCCGCCGGAATTGCACGAGCGCGAGGAGGAGCTGTTCCGGCGCGCAGACCTCGTCTTCACCGGCGGCCAGAGTCTGTACGAGGCGAAGCGCGGCCGCGCCCCGCACGTCTACGCCTTCCCCTCCGGCATCGACCGCGAGCACTTCGGGCGCGCGCGGCAGGTGACGGCCGAGCCGGAAGACCAGGCCGGGATTCCGCACCCGCGCCTCGGCTTCTTCGGCGTCGTGGACGAGCGCTTCGACCTGGAGCTTCTGGACGCGCTCTCGCGCGAGCGCCCCGACTGGCATTTCGTCATCATCGGCCCCGTCGTCAAGATCGACCCCGAGGTGCTGCCGCGCGGCGCGAACGTCCACTACCTCGGCGGCAAGTCCTACAAGGAGCTGCCCTCGTACCTCGCCGGCTGGGACGTGGCGACGCTCCTGTTCGCGCGCAACGAGCACACGCGCTACATCAGCCCGACGAAGACGCCCGAGTACCTCGCGGCGGGCAAGCCCGTCGTCTCGACCTCGATCAGGGACGTGGTGCGCCCCTACGGCGAGATGGGGCTCGTCCGCATCGCCGACGACGCGCCGTCGTTCGTCGCGGCGGCCGAAGAGTTGATGCGGGCGGGCGCCGACCCGGACTGGCTCGCGCAGGTGGACGCGCTGCTCGTGCAGAACACCTGGGACCGGACGTGGGCGCGGATGTCGGAGTTGATCGAGGGCGTCGCGGCGCGTCGCCTGGCGGCGCGGGCCGGTAAAGACGCGCGTGCCGCGCACGCCACCGCGTCGAAGGCCGGCGCCTACGCGGCCGCGGGCGACTGAGGCAATAGCGGTCAGTGCCACCCGCGGTAGCGGGTGGGTCGGTGCGGCAAGTCACAACCGGGTTGCGAAGGCCCGCCCGCTACTGCGGGTGGTTCTGACCCGGTTGCTCAAGGGGAAGGGCAAGGGAGAGAGATGTTCGACTATCTGATCGTGGGGGCGGGGTTCGCCGGCAGCGTCATCGCCGAGCGGCTGGCGCGGGTCGCCGACAAGAAAGTCCTCGTCATCGACCGGCGCAGCCACATCGGCGGCAACGCCTACGACCACTACAACGACGACGGCCTCTTAGTCCACCGCTACGGCCCGCACATCTTCCACACCAACTCGCGCGAGGTCTTCGAGTACCTCTCGCAGTTCACCGACTGGCGGCAGTACCAGCACCGCGTGCTCGCCTGCGTGGACGGGATGCTTCTGCCCATCCCCATCAACCTCGACACCATCAACCGACTCTACGGCCTCAGCCTCAACAGCTTCGAGGTGGAAAAATTCTTCGAGTCGAAGGCGGAGAAGGTTGAGCGGCTGCGCACGTCCGAAGACGTGGTGGTGTCGAAGGTGGGCCGAGACCTCTACGAAAAGTTCTTCCGCAACTACACGCGCAAGCAGTGGGGACTCGACCCTTCGGAGCTGGACGCGTCGGTGACGGCGCGTGTGCCGACGCGCACGAACCGCGACGACCGCTACTTCACCGACACGTACCAGGCGATGCCGAAGCACGGCTACACGCGGATGTTCGAGAACATGCTCGACCACCCGAACGTCAAGGTCATGCTCAACGTGGACTACCGCGAGATCGAGCGCATCGTCCCGCACCGCGAGCTGGTCTTCACCGGCCCCGTGGACGAGTACTTCGACTTCCGCTTCGGCAAGCTCCCGTACCGCTCTCTGGAGTTCAAGCACGAGACGCTCGACAGGGAAGTCCACCAGATCGCGCCGGTCGTCAACTACCCGAACGACTTCCTCTACACGCGGGTCACGGAGTTCAAGTACCTGACCGGGCAGGAGCACCGCAAGACGGCCGTCGTCTACGAGTACCCGCGCGCCGAGGGCGATCCGTACTACCCCGTGCCGCGCCCCGAGAACGCCGAGCTGTACCAGAAGTACAAGGCGCTGGCCGACGCGACGAAGGGCGTCCACTTCGTCGGGCGGCTGGCGACCTACAAGTACTACAACATGGATCAGGTGGTGGCCCAGGCCCTGACGACCTTCAAGAAGATCGCCGGGGCGAAGGATTGAGGGGCACGGCCGGGAGTTTGAAGTCTTATGAGCCAGACGCCTCACGCGGCGAGTAAGCCGGAACTTTGGGCGGGCGTCGAGTGCACGGTCAACCGCGTCGGCGAGCGCTACCACGACCAGCTCGAACGCGGCGGCCACGCGCGCAGGGCCGAAGACCTGGAGCTGCTCGCGTGGCTCGGCGTGCGCGCCGTGCGCTACCCCGTGCTGTGGGAGCGCGTCGCGCCCGGCGCTTTGTCGGAAGCCGACTGGGGCTGGCCCGACGAGCGGCTCGGGCGCCTGCGCGGGCTGGGCGTCAGGCCCGTCGTCGGGCTGGTGCATCACGGCAGCGGGCCGCGCCACACGTCGCTCACCGACCCCGAATTCCCTTCGAAACTTTCGGCCTACGCGCGCGCCGTCGCGGAGCGCTACCCGTGGGTCGAGGACTACACGCCGGTCAACGAGCCCCTGACGACCGCGCGCTTCAGCGGGCTCTACGGCCACTGGTATCCGCACGGGCGCGACGACCGCACGTTCGCGCAAGCCCTCCTGACGCAACTGCGCGGCGTCGTGCTCGCCATGCGCGAGGTGCGCGCCGTGAACCCTTCGGCGAGGCTCGTGCAGACCGAGGACGTGGGGCGCAGCTTCTCGACGGGCCGCCTGCGCTACCAGGCGGAGTTCGAGAACGAACGGCGCTGGCTGACCTTCGACCTGCTCTCGGGGCGGGTCACGCGCGGGCACGCGATGTGGGACTACCTGCGCTGGGCCGGGGTCGTAGAGCGCGACCTCGAATGGTTCGCGGAGAATCCCTGCCCGCCGTCGACCGTCGGCGTCAACTACTACGTCACGAGCGAGCGCTTCCTGGACGAGCGTCTCGGCCGCTACCCGCCGCACACGCACGGCGGCAACGGCCGCGACGCGTACGCCGACGTGGAGGCCGTGCGCGTCCGCGCCGAGGGGCTGGGCGGCGCGCGCGCCGTGCTGTCCGAGGCTTGGGAGCGCTACCGCCTGCCGGTCGCGGTGACGGAGGCGCACATGGGCTGCACGCGCGACGAGCAGATGCGCTGGCTCGCGGAGGTTTGGAGGGAGGGGTGCGCGCTCGGCGCGGAGGGCGTGGACGTGCGGGCCGTGACGGCGTGGGCGCTCTTCGGCTCGTTCGACTGGGACAGCCTCGTCACGCGCGACGCGGGGCGCTACGAGCCCGGGGCCTTCGACGTGCGCCCGCCGCGGCCGCGGCCGACGGCGACGGCGCACCTGATACGCGACCTCGCGCGCGGGGTCGAGCACGAACACCCCGCGCTCGCCGCGCCCGGCTGGTGGCGCAGGCTCGACCGCCTGACCTACGCGCCGCAAAGGCAGCACGCGCGCGGGGCGCAGACGAACGGGGACGCGCCGCCGCTGCTCATCACGGGCGCGACGGGGACGCTCGGCGCGGCCTTCGCCCGCGTCGCCGAGTCGAGGGCGCTCCCGCACCGACTCCTCTCGCGCCGGGAGATGGACATCGCAGACCCCGAGTCGGTCGAGAGGGTTCTCGAAGGGGCGGGCGCGTGGGCGCTCGTCAACGCCGCCGGCTACGTCCGCGTCGACGACGCGGAGCGCGAGGAAGAGTCTTGCTTCCGCGAGAACACGGGGGGCGCGCGCGTGCTCGCCGAAGCGTGCGCGCGGCGCGGCGTCAGGCTCGTCACCTTCTCGTCCGACCTCGTCTTCGACGGCCGTGAGCGCCGCGAGCCTTACGTCGAGTCGGACGCGGTCTCGCCCCTCAACGTCTACGGCCGGAGCAAGGCCGAGGCCGAGCGGCTCGTGCTCGAAGCGCTGCCCGCGGCGCTGGTCGTCCGCACGAGCGCCTTCTTCGGCCCGTGGGACGAGTACAACTTCCTGCACGCGGCGCTCGCGGCGCTCTCGCGCGGCGAGGAGTTCGTCGCGGCCGACGACGCGCACGTCACGCCGACCTACGTGCCCGAACTCGCGCACGCCTGCCTCGACCTCCTCATAGACGGCGAGGGCGGCGTCTGGCACCTCGCGAACTCGGGCGCGGTCACCTGGGCCGAGTTCGCGCGGCGCGCGGCGCGGCTGGCCGGGCTCGACGAAAGGCTCGTCAAAGGTCGCCCGACGCGCGAGCTGAATCTCGCCGCGCCGCGGCCCGCCTACAGCGCGCTCGGCACCGAGCGCGGCGCCCTGCTCGGCACGCTCGACGAAGCGCTCGGGCGCTTCATGCGCGAGGGCGGCGCGGACACGCCTTCGCTCAGGCGCGCGCGCACGGCCGCGGGCTGAGGCCGGGGCACCGCTTCCGGCACGTCGTTTGAGAGACGACCAATCAGGCATATTTTGACGAGCCGTTTTCGGACAGGCCGAGTTCTGTCCAGCGGCCGGGGTGTCCGGAAAACGTTTTCAAGAGGAGAAGTCGAGATGGCAACAATCGAGGAGAGACTGACTGCTGCGGGTCAGGACGTGTCGGAGTTGACCGGCGGGGAGTCGGCGTCGGCCCCTTCGGGGTCGGTCAACGTCGGGCAGTACGAGCGCTGGGCGTCGGCCCTCGGCGGCGGCGCGCTCGCGCTCTACGGCGTCACGCGCGGCAGCCTGGGCGGCATCGCGCTGGCGCTCGTGGGCGCGGCGCTCGTCCAGCGCGGCGTGTCGGGCCACTGCAACCTTTACGAGGCGATGAACTTCAGCAGCGCGGGCGGCGAGGGCCTGCGCAACAGCGAGAACGTCTCGGTGCCGGGCGACCGCGGGACGAAGGTCGAGCACAGCGTCGTCATCAACCGGCCGGCCCTGGAGCTGTACACCTTCTGGCGCAACTTCGAGAACCTGCCGAACTTCATGAGCCACCTGGAGTCTGTGAAGAGGTTCGGCGGCGACCGCTCGCACTGGGTGGCGAAGGCGCCGGGCGGGACGACGGTCGAGTGGGACGCCGAGGTCTACAACGACAAGGAGGGCGAGCTGATCGCCTGGCGCACGCTCGAAGGCTCGCAGGTCGCCAGCGCCGGCAGCGTGCACTTCGAGCCCGCGGGCGAAGGCGCGACGAACGTCCGCGTCAACCTCAAGTACGACCCGCCGGGCGGCAAGCTCGGCTCGCTCGTCGCGCGCCTCTTCGGCGAGAACCCGCAGCAGCAGATCGAGGAAGACCTCGCGCGCTTCAAAGGGATCATGGAGGGGAACCTCGGGGCGCCCGCCGGCACCAACCAGTCCACCGGCGCCTCCGCCGGGAGGTGAGTAAGTAGACAGTAGACAGTAGTCAGTAGGAAAACATTCGTCGGTCGAACCCTGCGGCTGTCATCCTCAACGTCAGCCAAGCGGAGCCTACTGACTACTGTCTACTGTCTACTCAAAGGAGAATGAATGGCAGACGAGAGAGAGGACGACGACCAGCTCATCGGGCACGACTCGACGACCGCGCCGGGCGGCAACAAGGAGCGGACGGGCGACCCCGGCCGCACGCCCGGCTCGGCCGAGGGCGACGAGGAGACCGTCGACGAAGACCTGCGTCAGAAGAGTTAGTCGCTTCCGCCGCGCCCGGTCTCACCCGCACCGAGGGTGAGGCCGGGCGCGGCGTCGAACCTTCCGCGTTAATCATCCCGAATAATTCAGACCGGCCCGGCCCGCCTCCCGTCTAAAGCTTCGGCGGCGGGGCGTCGGCCGAAATGTAGATTGTTGGCGCGCGGCCCGTCGTGCTATATTTTCTGCGCCTAAAAAGTGGGCGGCCGCGCCTACCCCGTTCCGCCGCGACAAACGTTAACAAAGCCTCATAGCTTGAGTTCAGTCCTTCAGGCAGTAGTCTTATGACAGAGCATCATTTCCCCCGCGCTTACGCGCGCTTTGTGCGCTGGCTCTGCGCCGCCGTGTGCCTGTCGGCGCTGGCCTCCGTGTCGGGCGCGCAGGGCTTGCCGCCGGGCAGCCCCGTGCTCCTCACCGAAGGGACGGGGCAGACGACGCGCGCCGTCGCCTACGAGGCCGTCACGTTCCGCTCGGAGCCTTTCCCCGTCGCCTCCGCGGTCAACTGGAACGCCGACAAGTCGAACACGCGCGACCGGCAGACGCGCGTCATGCTCTTCGCCATGAACCTCCCGCTGCTCGCGGGCGAGGGCGCGAACGCCCTGACCGCCGACGCGCAGGACGCTTCGGGGCGCGTCTATCACCTGAAGGTCGAGGCGCTCTCGAAGCCGAAGTACGTGCAGCTCAGCCCCGCGCCCGGCGACCCCACGCGGCAGGTGCCGACCGAGGTCGAGCAGGATTGGCTCTACGCCGTCACGCTCCGTCTGGACGAGGCGATGACCGACACGCTCGGCGATGTGCTCGTCCGCATCAGCCTCCACGGCCTCTCCTCGAACCGCGTCCGCATCGCCGTCGGCCAGACCGGCCCCGGCATCGCCGCAGACCCCTCGACGGAATTCATCTCGCCCGCCCCGCCGACCCCGCCCGCGCCGACGCCCGCCCTCACGCCGAAGGCTTACGGCCCCGGCGAGGCATCGGCCCCGGACGCGACGCGCTTCTTAGAGCAGGCGACGTGGGGGCCGAAAGAGTCCGAGGTCGCGCGCGTGCAGAACATCGGCCTGCGCGCCTTCATCGACGAGCAGTTCAACGCGCCCGTGCTCAACGCGGCGAAGGGCTCCGACTACCCGGACCTCACGATGGTCGCCGACGACAGCTCGGTGACGTGCCCGGTCGATCCGGTCGGCGACCCGAACAACACGAAGCGCAACCTCTGCCTGCGCGACAACTACTCGATGTACCCGCTCCAGACGCAGTTCTTCAAGAACGCGCAGGCGCGCCCCACGCAGCTCCGGCAGCGCGTGGCCTTCGCGCTCCACCAGATGTTCGTCGTCTCGGGCGTGGACGTCCCCGTGCCGTGGTGGCTGAGCGGCTACCTCCAGACGCTCGACCGCAACGCGCTCGGCAGCTACCGCACGCTCCTCGGCGAGATGACTCTGAACCCCGCGATGGGCGAGTACCTCAACATGAACCAGAGCACGGCGGGGAACCCGAACGAGAACTACGCGCGCGAGGTGCTGCAACTCTTCTCGACGGGCGTCAACCGGCTCAACCACGACGGCACGCCCGTCCTCGACGCGCAAGGGCTGCCCGTCCCCGTCTACACGCAGGCGGACGTGGACGAGTTCACGCGCGTCTTCACGGGCTGGAACTTCAACCGCGCGCCGAGCCCGGCGCTGCCCGCCGGCACGACCAACTACCGCGACCCGATGGTGCCGCGCGGCGGCACGACGCACGACCGCAACGCGAAGAACCTTTTCGGGACGGCGCTCGCGGGCTGCCCCGGGACGAACGGCGCGACCAACTCGGCCTGCGCGCAGGCGGAGCTGAACCAGGCGCTCGACGTGATCTTCAACCACCCGAACGTCGGCCCCTTCGTCTCGCGCCAGCTCATCCAGCACCTCGTCACGAGCAACCCCTCGCCCGCCTACGTCGCGCGCGTCGCCGACGCCTTCGACAACGACTGCGCCGGCCTCTACCCCGAGAGCCCCTGCTTCAACCAGCGCGGGAACATGAAGGCCGTCGTGCGCAACCTCCTGCTCGACCCGGAGGCCCGCGGCGACGTGAAGACCGACCCGTCTTACGGGAAGCTCCGCGAGCCCGTGCAGTACATCAACAACTTCCTGCGCGCCTTCAACGCGACGAGCGACGGCGTCATCGCGCAGGGCACGAGCGGCGTGGTCGGCGACGCGCCGGCCGTGATGGGTCAGCCACTCTTCCGCCCCGCCACGGTCTTCAGCTACTACGAGCCCGACTACCAGGTGACGGGGACGCGGCTGCAAGGGCCGGCCTTCGGCATCCTCACCACCTCGACGACGCTGCGGCGCGCGAACTGGGTCAACCAGCTCCTCTACTTCGGCCTCCAGCCCTCCGCCAACGTGCCGACGGGGACGCAGGTCAACATGACGCCGGTCATCAACCTCTCGAACGACCCGCCGGCGATGGTCGAGTACCTGAACACGCTGCTGCTGCACGGCACGATGTCGGCCGCGATGAGGCAGACGGTGCTGGACGCCGTCAACGCCATCCCGAACACTTCGTCGGACTACCAGCGCCGCCGCGCGCAGACCGCCATCTACCTGGTCGCCACGTCGGCGCAGTACGAGGTGCAGAGGTGAAAGAGATGTCAACTTCCCGCAGGGACTTCCTCCGCGCCTCCGGGTGTGCGCTGGGCGGCCTCGCGCTCGCCTCGACCGTCGAGAGCCTCGGGCTCGTCGGCGCCTACGCGCAGACGGCCGCCGACTACCGCGCGCTCGTCTGCGTCTTCCTCCACGGCGGCAACGACGGCACGAACATGGTCGTGCCGCTCGACCAGACGAGCTTCGAACAGTACACGGCCGTGCGCGGCCCCTCGACGCTGGCGCTGCCGCAGTCGAGCCTCGTCGCCGTCAACCCGCCGAGCCAGGGCCGGCAGTTCGGGCTCCACCCGAGCCTCGCGCCCGAGGTCGCCAACCCTTCGGTCGCGAACAAGGGTCTGCTCGACGTCTGGAACCAGGGCAGGCTGGCCGTCGTCTGCAACGTCGGCCCGCTGGTCGAGCCCCTGACGCGCACGACCTACCTCAACGGCACGGGCCGGCGCCCGCTCCAGCTCTTCTCGCACTCCGACCAGATCAGCCAGTGGCAGTCGGCCGTCGCCAACTCCGTGAGCCGCACGGGCTGGGGCGGGCGTCTGGCCGACAGGTCGGCGGCGCTCAACGGCGCGGCCACCTTCCCGCAGGTCGTGACCATCGCGGGCGTCAGCCTCTTCGTGACGGGCGCCAGCGCCCTGCCGCTCGCCATCAACGACTCGAACGCGTCGCTCGGCGCGTCGCTGCCGCTGACGATGACGAACAACTCCTCGGGCAGTTCGGTCACGGACGTGCCCACGCGCCGCGCGGCCTTCGACGCGCTGCGCGCGCTCGACGCCGACAAGATACTCGTCAAGGCCGACGCCGACACGCGCAGCAGCGCCCTGCGGACGAAGGCGCAGCTCGAAACGGCGCCCAACACCGACTACCCCAAAATCCCGAACACGTCGCTCGGCCGCCAGCTCGAACAGGTCGCGCGCCTCGTCGCGCTGCGCGACACGCTCGGCGTCAGGCGGCAAATCTTCTTCTGCCAGCTCGGCGGCTTCGACACGCACTCGAACCAGCGCACGGCCGGGCAGGACGGCCTGCTCCTGCAACTCAGCCAGGCCATGCGCGGCTTCTGGGAGACGCTCGGCGACCTCGGGATGCAGGACAACGTGACGACCTTCACGCTCTCCGACTTCGGCCGGACGTTCCAGGCTTCGGGCTCGGGCGGCGCGGTCGGCACGGATCACGGCTGGGGCAACCACCACTTCGTCATGGGCGGCGCGGTGCGCGGCGGCAACTTCTACGGCACCTACCCGACGCTCGCGCTCGGCGGCCCCGACGACGCCGACACGCGCGGCCGTTGGATACCGACGACCTCCGTCGAGCAGTACGCGGCGACGCTCGCCTCCTGGTACGGGCTCCCCGCGAGCGACTTCCCGGCGGTCTTCCCGCTGCTCGACCGCTTCCCGTCGCCGAACCTCGGGTTCATGATTTAATCACCGCGCGCTGACGAACAGGTCAGTACCGCCCGCGGTAGCGGGTGGGTCTCCCGCTGACGGCTCGGCGATTGATGAGAGGCGCGCTGTCATCAATCATCCCTCGTAGGTCACGCCCACCCGCTACCGCGGGCGGTACTGACCGCTATTGCCTCGCTCCATCAAGTAATGCTCAGAATTAAAGCCCTCGTACTCGCACTCTTCGCCGCCTTCTCGGCCGCGCTCTTACTGACGGACAACTTCGCGAACCCGCGCGCGCGCGCGTACTCGGCCGGCCCGCCCGCCGGCTTCTCGCACGCGCCGGGCGAGCTCGACTGCTCCGACTGCCACACGACCCCTGCGCAGAGCAGCGGCACGCTCACGCTCGGCGTGCCCGACAAGTACACGCCGGGCCAGACCTACGACATCACGGTCACGCACGCTTCGGCGGACGCGACGCGCGCCCGCTGGGGCTTCCAGATGACGGCGCTCGACTCCGCCGACCGCAAGGCGGGCGCGTTCGCGCCGTCCGACGACCTCACGCGCGTCGTCAGCGGCGAGGGGCCGTTCCCCGCGCGCGAGTACGTCGAGCACACCTCGGCGGGGACGTTTTCGGGTCAGCAGAACGGCGCGGACTGGACTTTCAAGTGGACTGCGCCGGCGGAGGACGTGGGGCCGGTCACCTTCTACCTCGCGGGCAACCAGGCCAACGGCGACGGCAACAGCTCGGGCGACAACATCTACTTCACCTTCAAGTCGGCGACCTACCAGGCGCCCGCGCCCGACTTCCAACTGACCGTCTCGCCCGCCTCGCACACCACCCCGCAGGGCGGCGGCACGATCTACGACGTGACGGTCACGCCGCTCGGCGGCTTCAAAGGGACTGTGACGTTCGCCGTGTCGGGGCTGCCCGCGAACACCTTCGCCCACTTCGAGCCCACGTCCGTCGAGCTTTCGGACGCCTCGCCGAAGACGGCGAAGTTGGACCTCAGCGCCTCCTTCAGCTCGCCGCTCGGCTCGCACACGCTCGTCTTCAGCGCGACCGGCGGCTCGGTCACGCGCACGGCGCAGGCGACGCTCAACATCGTCAAGGCCGACGACGCGGACGTGCGGCTGGCGCAGTCGCTCTCGCCGAACCCGGCGCAGGCGGGCGTGGACGCGACCCTCACCTACACGGTCACGAACGACGGGCCGGGCGTCGCGTCGAGCCCCGTCCTGACGGTCAAGTTCCCCCTGACGCTGAGCCCCCTGGCGGGCGGCGGCGGCGGCGGGTGCCAGCTCGTCGTCGGGCAGGACTTGACCTACTTCTGCATCCTGAACAACCTTCAGCCCGGCCAGAGCCGTTCGCAGACTTTTACCCTCAGCAGGCTGACGCAGGGTCAGTTCAACGTGACGGCCGGCGTCCGCGCGCTGGAGCCCGACCCCGACCCCGCGGACAACGAAGTCTCTCTGACCGTCCCCGTGGCGGCGGCGGCGAGCGGCCCGGTCATGCTCGCGCCCGGCCTCGGCGTGCGCACGGTCGTCGCGGGCCTCAACCAGCCGACCTCGATGGCCGTCATCGGCACGAACGACTTCCTCGTGCTTGAGAAGGCTTCGGGGCGCGTCGTGCGCGTGAAGAACGGCGTCGCGCGGGGCGTGGCGCTCGACCTGAACGTCAACTCCGCGTCCGAGCGCGGGCTGCTCGGCATCGCCCTGCACCCGGGCTTCGCCACGAACCGCTTCGTCTACCTCTACTGGACGGAGAGCACGACCCCCGGCGACACCGTCGCCGCCGAGGCGACGCCGCTCCTGGGCAACCGCGTCGACCGCTACGTGATGAACGGCTCGACGCTGACGTTCGACCGCAACCTTCTACGCCTGCGCGCGCTCCAGGAGGACGCGGGGCAGCCGGTGCGCGGCAACCACAACGGCGGCGTGCTGCGCTTCGGCCCCGACGGCAAGCTCTACGTCTTCGTCGGCGACGTGGGGCGCCGCGGCTTCTTCCAGAATCTTCCGTGCGGGCCGACCACCGTCTGCCCGACCACCCCGCTCGTGCCCGACGACCAGTTCGGCGGCCCCGAGCCCGACGAGGCCCACGCCACCGGCGCCATCTTCCGCCTCAACGACGACGGCACGATACCCCTCGACAACCCCTACTCGAACCTCATCCCCGTGCAGGGCGGCCCCGTCGTGGACAACGTCCACAGGCTCTACGCCTACGGCGTGCGCAACGGGTTCGGGATGGACTTCGACCCCCTCGGCGGCCACCTCTGGACGCAGGAGAACGGCGACGACGCCTTCGACGAGATCAACCGCGTCGAGCCGGGCTTCAACGGCGGCTGGGCGCAGTTGATGGGGCCTTCGTCGCGCATCGCGGAGTTCAAGGCCATCGAGGTCGCGCGCGGCAACAGCCTCCAGCAGAACCGCTGGCCGCCTTCGAACATCGCCGACACGGCGGAGCAGGCGCTCGCGCGCCTCTACGTGCTGCCCGGCTCGAAGTACACCGAGCCGGAGTTCAGCTGGAAGTACGCCGTCGCGCCCTCGCCCGTCGGGTTCGCGGGCGCGGGCCTGGGGCCGCAGTACGCCGGAGACCTCTTCGTCGGCGCGTCGCGCACGACGCTGCTCGGCGGCTACCTCATGCGCTTCGACCTGAGCGAAGACCGCAAGACCCTCTTGACGACGGACTCGCGCCTCGCCGACAAGGTGGCCGACAACGCCGACAAGTTCGACCTCGCCGAGAGCGAGAGCCTCGTGGCGGGGCGCGACTTCGGCATCACGACCGACATCAGGTACGACCCGACGACCGGGAGCCTCTACGTCGTCTCGCTCTCGAACGGGGCCGTCTACGAGGTCTTCTCGCAGCCGACCTACTTCTTCGCACACCTCACCGGGACGAATGTCGCGCCGCCGGTCTCCACCGACTCGTCCGGCATCGCGATGATCGCGCTCGGCCCCGACCAGCAGACGGCGAAGGTTTCGTTCAGCATCAGCCGGCCCACAGGCCCCGTCTTCGCCGTCCACCTCCACGGCCCCGCGTCCGCCGGCCAGACCGCGCCGGCGATCATCGACCTGCCGCCGAACGTCGACCTGGTGGACTACCAGGTCACGCTCAGCCCGCAGCAGGCGCAAGACCTCAAGGCCGGGCTCCTCTACATCGACGTGCACACCGAGGCGTTCTTCGCGGGCGAGATTCGCGGGCAGTTCGGCTCGTCGAACGCCCCGTCCGCCGTGCAGTTCCAACCGGGGAACAGGCAGGTGAGCGAAGGCGCGGGCAAGAAGACCGTCAACGTCATCCGCATCGGCGACACGTTCCGCGCCGCGCGCATCGGCTACGAGACGAAAGACAACGAGGCGACCGAGCGCTCGGACTACACGACCGCGCGCGGCGTCATCACCTTCGCGCCGGGCGAGACCTTCAAGAGCTTCGACGTGCTCATCACCGACGACGGGCTGGACGAGCCGGACGAGTGGGTCGACCTCGTGCTTAAGGAACTGCCCGGCGGCGACGCCTTCGCCGCCCCGGCCGGCGACAGCTTCAGAATCATAGACAACGACCCGGCGAACTCGGCCTCGAACCCCATCGACGACACGTCGTTCTTCGTCCGCCAGCACTACGCGGACTTCCTCAACCGCGAGCCGGACGCCCCGGGCTTCCAGTTCTGGGTGAACGAGATCGAGCAGTGCGGGGCGGACGCGCAGTGCCGCGAGGTCAAGCGCATCAACGTCTCCGCGGCCTTCTTCCTCTCCATCGAGTTCCAGCGGACGGGCCTCCTCGCGTACCTCGCGAACCGCGCGGCCTTCGGCCACTCGGCCACGGCCCCGGCGGTGCCCGTCCGCTACGCGGACTTCATGCGCGACGTGCAGCAGTTGCAGCGCGGCTACGCCTTCGGCCAGCCCGGCGCGGAGGCCGTGCTCGAAGCCAACCGGCGCGCGTTCTTCGAAGGGTTCGCCGCGCGCCCCGAGTTCGTCAGCAAGTACGGCGCGATGACCAACTCGCAGTTCGTGAGCGCGCTGCTGGCGCTCGGCAACCTGAACGGGACGGTCGGCAACCTCCACCTCGCGCGGCTCGACGCGGCGCAGCAGGTGCCGCCCGGCGCCTCGCCCGCCACGGGGGCGGTCGTCCTGCGCCGCCCGTTCTCGGGCGGCAGCCGCGACGCGACCGTCTCGCTCTACCTGAACAACCTTTCGAGCCCGGTGACGGCCGTCCACCTCCACGGCCCGGCCGCGCCCGGCGCCGAGGCGCCCGCCGTCGTCACGCTCCCCGCGGGCGAGTTCGCGGACTTCCAACTCACCTTCACGCAGGAGCAGTTGAACCAACTCTTCGACGGCCTGCTCTACATCGACGTGCACACGCAGAACAACCCCGGCGGCGAAATCCGCGGGCAGTTGCCGGTGCAGTTGTTCAGGCAGGACGCGCTGACGCGTGCGCTCGACGAGGGCGTCCTGACGCGCGCGCAGGTCTTCCGCATCGTGGCCGAGTCGGACGAGTTGAGGCTGGCCGAGTTCCGCCGCGCCTTCGTGCTGATGCAGTACTTCGGTTATCTCAGGCGCGACCCCGACGCCGAAGGGTTCAACTTCTGGCTCTCGAAGCTCAACGACTTCAACGGCGACTACATCCGCGCCGAGATGGTCAAGGCGTTCATCTCGTCCATCGAATACCGGCAGCGGTTCGGAAGCAACTGAGTAGACAGTAGACAGTAGACAGTAGTCATACCAGCTAGCTGAATGGGATAAGGCGTCCGAAGCCGGGAGCGCGGGCATCCCTGCCCGCCGAAGCGTGCCCGGGCACGCTCGGCCGTCGCCCTG
>DASVQJ010000356.1:0-9141 GCA_036389235.1 Pyrinomonadaceae bacterium
CCCCGGAGGGGCGACAGACGGCCCGTTCGTCTGTCGCCCCTCCGGGGCTCCGACATTTTTATCGACGGCTGACCGGGGGCTCGCGTCGGCGCTCGCTTCGCTCGCGCCTCGGGCTCACCCCCGGCTAATCTCCGCCGCCCCTCCGGGGCTCGCTGCGTGCTTTCGTCCACCTGCCGCGTCGCCGCGGAGCCCCGGCGCGTCGCCGCAGAGCCCCTCCGCGGGCACGCGGAACCGTTCGGCGTCAACGCGCAGCCGCTCGGCGTTAACGCCGAACCGCTCGACGCTGACGCGGAGCGGTCCGGCGTCAACGCGGAGCGGTCCGGCGTTGACGGGGAATGGCTCGGCGTCAGCGCAAAATTGTTCTACTACAGCGGTTTACGGATGAGTGTGGCACACCGTCGGGGGCAGGCGGGTCAGTACCGCCCGCGGTAGCGGGTGGGCCTGTGCCAGCCGACCGGGCCGTGTGACACAGGCCCACCCGCTACCGTGGGCGGTACTCACCCGGTCTCGTCCGCACCCTTTTGCAATCCGCTATGGGGCGCAGAACCGTCCCGCGCGGCTGTAAAACCGGCCTGCGGGGTTGTAGACCTCTCCCCGCCTGCTGCCTTTTTTCCTCCCGAACCGGTTATAATCCTCGCGCCCTCCCCTTTAAAATCGAACGAGGAGATTATGACCCCGACCGGAAACAGGCTCCGCCAACACCGCGCGACCTTCGCCCTCGCCGTCTGCGCCGCGCTCGCGCTGGCGTCGGCGCTGCCGCTGACCGTCGCGAGCTGCCGCACGCAGACCGCCCGCGCCGACGACACGGCCGCCTTCGAGCGCCTGCGCCTGCTCACGCGCGGCGGGGTGCTGCCCGCGGAGGCGCAACTGGTGCAGCTCGCCAACACTTATAAGGGCACGCGCGCCGGCTCGCTCGCGCAGCTCGTGCGCGCGCGCGTACGCCACGAGGCGCGCGACTACGCGGGCGCGGCCGAGCTTCTGCGCGCGACGGGTTTCAAAGACGAGACGCTCGTCGGCGACTACGCGCTGTGGCTGCGCGGCGACGCGCTCGACAAGGCGGGCCGCCGCGCCGAGGCGCGCGCCGCCTTCGAGGAGCTGGCGCGCGACTACCCCGAATCCCTGCGCGCGCGCGACGCGACCCTGCGCGCCGCGCAGATGTTGGCGCAGGACGGGCAGGCCGCGGGCGTGCCCGTCGCCGTCAAACGCCTCGCCGACGCGGACGACGCGGACGCGCTGCTCCTCACGGCGAAGGCTTACGAGCAGTCGGGCGATCAACTCAGGGCGCTCGCCGCCTACCGCCGCCTATACTTCTACGCGCCCACCTCGGCCGAGAAGGAGGCGGAGGCCGCGGCCGCCTTCGCGCGCCTTAATTCGAGCGCCGCCCCGGCCAACGCCGAAGAGGCCGCGGCGCGCGCCGAGAGGCTGGGCAAGGCCAGGCGCTACGCCGACGCCGTCAACGCTTACGCCGAAGCCTTCGCGCGCTTCCCCGAGACGCGCACGCCGCAGGCACAGTTCCGCCGCGGCACTTCCGCCTTCAACGCGCGCCGCGCGCCCGAGACCGTCGAGTCTTTAAGCAACATCCCGACCTCGGCCGGCGAGATGCGCGCCGAAGCTCTGGGCTACCTCGCGCAGCACTACGCGCGCGCGAAGCAGTGGGCGCAGGCGCGCACGACGCTCGACGACATGCGCCGCGAATTCCCGCGGAGCCCTTTCACGATGCGCGCCCTCGTCGCCGCGGGCGCGGCGGCGAAGGAGGCGAAGAACACCGCCGACGCGCTCTACTTCTACCGCGCGGCCGTCCAGCAGTTCCCCGGCGAGCCCGAAGTCGCGGGCGCGCAGTTCGAGTCGGCCTGGGCCGCGCACGACGCGAAGAACTTCGCGGAGTCTTCGCGCCTCCTCGTCGAACACCTCGCCACTTACGCCGGCCGCAACACGGACAACCGCGGCAAGGCCGGCTACTGGGCCGCGCGCGACTCGGAGCGCGCGGGGAATCTGGGCGAGGCCGTCGCGCTCTACGAGGCGATGCTCGTCCGCTACGAGGCCAACTGGTACGGCTACCTCGCCAAGCAGAGGCTCGACGCCCTGAAGAACGCGGGGCAGTTGAAGCGGCACCCCCTCAAGGTCGAACAGGCGACGCTCGACCGCGCCGTCGAGAACCTGAAGCCGGTCAGCGTCGCGGAAGAGACCGCCGGCCCGGCCGAGGCCGCGCGCCTCCAGAGGGCCGAGCAGTTGAGCGCCGCGGCGTGGGACGAGGCGGCGCACGCCGAGCTGGACAAGGCCCTCGAAGCGAAGCAGACGAGCCCGCGGCTCAACCTCGCTAAGGCGCAGCTCTACCGCGCGCGCAACGACAACGTGCAGGCGTTCAACGTGCTCCGCCGCAGCTTCCCCGACTACTCGCAGATGGAGCCCGAGGAGTTGACGCGGGAGGAGTGGGATGTCTTCTACCCGCTCGCCTTCTGGGACGCCATCAAGCAGGAGTCGGCCGCGCGCGCGCTCGACCCCTACGCCGTCGCCGGCCTCATCCGCCAGGAGTCCGTCTTCAACCCGCGCGCTGTCTCGCACGCCGACGCCTACGGCCTGATGCAGCTCCTCGTCCCGACCGCGCGCATGATGGCGAAGGGCGGGGACGGCCCCGTCACGACCGAGACGCTTTTGAGCGACCCGCGCCTCAACATCCGCCTCGGCACCTCGTACTTCAAAGACCAGCTCGACAAGTACGGCCGCATCGAGTACGTGGCCGCCGCCTACAACGCCGGCCCCGGCCGCGTCGTGCAGTGGCGCGCGACGCTCCCCCTACAGATGGACGAGTGGGCCGAGGCCATCCCCTTCCGCGAGACGCGCGGCTACGTGCAGGGCGTCGTGCGCAACATGCTCCAGTACAAGCGGCTCTACGACGAGCAGGGGCGCTTCCGCCCCGAGGTCGGCACGCGCGCCGCGCGCCGCGACATCTCGCGAGGGGACGCGCCGCCCGCCAGCGACGACACGCGCCCCCGCCGCGTCTCGAACGAAGAGGAAGAGTGAGGTGTGTTCGAAGTGAAGAGGGAAGTGACAAGCCGCCGTCCGCGGCGCACGACACGCGCGCTCTCGCTGCCGGTAATGCTGGGCGCCGCCATCCTCTGCGCGCCGGACGCGTCGGCGCAGAGGCGTAAGCCTTCGACCGCGCCGGCCAAGCCTTCCGCGAAGACTGCCGCGAAGCCCCCGGCCAGGACTGCCGTCAAGACCGCGGCGAAGCCTCAGACGAAGTCCGCACCGGCTACCGCGTCGGGGACGTTGACGGTCAGCACGCAGCCCGGCGCGTCCGTCTGGGTGGACGAGGTGCGGCGCGGCGCGGCGGACGCGGAGGGGAGGCTACAGCTCAAGCTCACGCCCGGCCGCCACACGTTGCGCGTGCGCGCGAAGGGTTTCGCGGAGCGCACGCTCGCGTTGTTGCCGACGCAGCGCGGCGCCCTGAGCGTCGCGCTGACGCAGACGGCCGACGAGGCGGAGCTGGCGTTTCAGCAGGCCGAGGAGGCGCGCGAGAAGGGGAACAACGCCGCGGCCGTGGAGTCGTACCGGCAGGCCCTCAAGTTGCGCCCGCGCTTCGCGGCCGCGCACCTGGGGCTCGCGCGCGCGCTCGAATCGCAGGGGGACACGGACGGCGCCCTGGCGGAGTTGAAGGCGGCGCGGGCCGACCGGCCCGTCTACCCGGAAGCCTGGGCGGTCGAGGGGCGCATCCAGCGCTCGCTCGCGGACTACGACGCGTCGCTCGCGGCCTTCGCGCGCTCTCTGCGCGAGGCGCGCGGCTTCCAGCCCGAGGCGCACACGGGCGCGGGGCTCGTCTACGAGGAGGAGGGGCGCCACGAGGAGGCCGTCGAGTCTTTCAGGAAGGCACTCGCGCAGCTCTCCGACACCGAGCCCGTCGTCTACGAGCTGCTCGCGCGCAACCTCGAAAAGCTCGAACGCTGGAAGGAGGCGGTCGCCGCCTACGAGAAGTATCTGGCGCTCGCGCCGCAGGGCGCGCACGCCTCGGCCATCAACTCCATCATCGACCAGCTCCGCCAGCAGGCCGCCGAGGCCGAGCAGCAACAGCCGCCGGAGGAGAAGTAGTCAGTAGACAGTAGTCAGTAGACAGTAGTGGAAAGATAAAGGCGGCGCGGTCTCATCGTTCGATGAAGAGTGCCGGCGCCACCTGTTTTTCTACTGACTACTGACTGCTGTCTACTATGTTCGCCCCGCGCGCTACAGCAGCCCGAGCTTGTGCGCCAGGAAGACGAGGACGAAGGCGAGCGCGAAGAAGGTCGCCAGCCGGGGGTATTTGCCCATCGGGCACTTGCCGTGTTCGCTCATGACTCCGCTTAGATGCCTGTCGGGTTCCGGGTGTTGGGTGTTGGGTTCTGGTTTTAGACGCCGCGTGCCGTTGAAAACCCGGAACCCGACGCCCAACACCTGAAACCCTCTTACTTGCCCGGCGCGCGGACTCTGTGAGAGCATCGCCGCGACTTCATTCAAAGGAAGACCGAAGCACATGGCAACACCCGAAGCAGGAAAGCGCGGCCGCGTCTCGCAGAAGGCGGGCCGGTTCACCGAGTCTGTCATCCGCGAGATGACGCGCGAGGCCATGAAGCACGGCGCCGTCAACCTCTCGCAGGGCTTCCCCGACTTCCCCGCGCCCGGCGACTTGAAGCGCGCCGCGGCCGCGGCGATTAACGACGACGTGAACCAGTACGCCGTCACCTGGGGCGCGAAGGACTTCCGCGAGGCCATCGCCGACAAGACGCGCTGGTTCCTCGGGCTCGACTACGACCCCGAGCGCGAGGTCACGGTCACCTGCGGCTCGACCGAAGGCATGATCGCCGCGATGATGGCGACCGTAGACCCCGGCGAGGAGGTCGTCGTCTTCGAGCCCTTCTACGAGAACTACGCGCCCGACGCGATTCTCTCGGGCGCCACGCCGCGCTACGTCCCCCTGCGCGCGCCCGACTGGACGTTCGACCCCGACGAGCTGCGCGCCGCCTTCAACGCGCGCACGAAGGCCGTCATCCTCTGCAACCCGAACAACCCGACCGGAAAAGTCTTCACGCGCGAGGAGATGGAGTTCGTCGCGTCACTCTGCCGCGAGTTCGACGCGCTCTGCTTCACCGACGAGATTTACGAGCACATCCTCTACCCGCGCGAAGACCGCGAGGTCGAGCACATCTCGATGGCCCAGTTGGAAGGCATGAAGGAGAGGACGCTCGTCGTCAACTCGATGTCGAAGACCTACTCGGTCACGGGCTGGCGCGTCGGCTACGTGCTCGCGCCGCCCGACATCACGAGCGCGGTGCGCAAGGTGCACGACTTCCTGACCGTCGGCGCCGCCGCGCCTTTGCAGCGCGCGGGCGCCTACGCCCTGCGCCTGCCGCCCGAGTACTACGAGGAACTCGGGCGCGAGTACCTGCGCCGCCGAGACCTCCTGCTGCCGGTGCTCGAAGACGTGGGCTTCAAGGTCTTCCGGCCCGACGGCGCCTACTACGTGATGACCGACATCTCCGCCTTCGGCTTCGCCGACGACGTGGAGTTCACGCGCCACCTCATCCAGAAGGTCGGCGTCGCCTGCGTCCCCGGCTCAAGCTTCTACAGCCGCCCCGAACTCGGCGCGCGCCAGGTGCGCTTCTGCTTCTGCAAGAAGGACGAGACGCTGGAGGCCGCCGCCGACCGCCTGCGACGGCTGCAAAGGTTCTGACGCCGGATGTGGGACAGGAAGCGACAACTCATCTGGCTCGGCGTCGGCCTCCTCTTCGGCACCTTCTCGCTCTACCCCCTCGCCCGCGACGACGCCGGGCGCACCGACTGGCAGTACTTCCTCCAACTCGAAGCCCTCCTCGTCCTCGTCATCTGCGTCATGTTCTACGTCTACGGCCGGAAGAGGTAGGCGGTAGGCACTATAGCGCATGCGTTCGAGTGGGCCGTGGCAACCGGGTCAGAACCACCCGCGGTAGCGGGTGGGCCTGTGCGACACGGCGCCCCCGGTTGCAAAGGCCCACCCGCTACCGCGGGTGGTTCTGACCGCTACGGAGTCGCATCCATTTGAACGCCGCTGTAATCGCGCGGGGCGGCGGGTGATGCCTGGCATTAGGTACTGATACCGACTTGCAGAACAGATAAGGTAGTCAGGCCGGGAGCGCGGGCATCCCTGACCGCGCTCCCGGCGAAGCCGGCCTTGTTTCATTCCGCCAGTCGGTATCAGTAGCCGGCAGAAAGAGAGGCGGCGCGCTCGATTATAAGCCGAGCGCGCCGCCTCTCTTTCTACCGGCTACCGGCTATTGACTACTGCCCTCAATTCCCCGGCTGTTGCAGCTTGTGCCGGACGTTGATGCCTTCGTTGGCGAGGACGAGGAGGCGGCGCGCGTCGTAGAGCGGGAGGCTCGTCGGCGTGTAGGCGAGCACGTAGCGGTTCTTGCGCAGCTCGTCGCAGATGCTCTTGGCCGCGTCGCGCGAGTCGTTGACGGAGAGCACGCGGCCGCCCGTCCCCTCGGTCAACTTCTGTATGGCCTGCGCGGGCTTCAGCCGGTCGCGCCGGAGCGCGCCCCCCGTGCGGTCGGGAATCTGGAGCGCGTAGACCGTGATGTCCTGCCGCAGCAGGTCGCCGTAGACCTTCTCGAAGTGCGTGCGGCTGCCGCGGTCGAGCCCGTCGGCGACGAGCACGATGACCCGCTTGCGCGTGCGGCCGACCAGCGGCCCGAAGGCGTCGGCGATGACGGCCGAGATGGCGTCGAAGAGGTGCGGCTCGCCGCGCTTGCGGAAGAGCGGGAGCGCCGCCTCGATCTTCTTCGCGTCGTCCGTCCAGTCGGAGATGATCTCCGGCTGCTGGTCGAAGCCGACGACCATCACCTGGTCGCCCTCGTAAATCTCATAGGCGAACTCGCGCGTCGCCCTCTGCAACTTCTCCACGTCGGCGCGCAGCCCCAGAGAGTTGTCCACGAGGATGACGATGCGCGCGGGGCTCGGGTCGGGCGTGAAGGCTTGAATCCTCTGCTCCTGCCCGCCGTCGTAGAGCGAGACGTCCTTCGCCGTGACGCGCTCCCCAGACCCGTCCTCGCGCGCCGCCGTCACGTTGAGGAGCATGCCGCGGTCGCGGTCGATGTCCGTCTCGCTGCCCGGGCGCCGCCCCGCCTGCCCGGCCGCGAGCGCCGCCAGCAGGAGGCCGACGATGAGAACCGCGGTGAACGCCTTGAGGTGTGCGCGCATCCCCTTGCCCTTTATAACTTCACCAGACCCTTATTACTTCAGTCGCCCGCGGGCGTCGTGCCCGCCGCCTTCTTCTCGCCCTTGGGCTCGGGCGTCGCCTTCGCGGTCGCGTCCGGCTTCGACTCCGAAGACGCGGGCGACTCCGCCTTCGCCTCCTTCGTCTCCTTCGTCTCAGACTTCTTGCCCGCGTAGTCGGTCACGTACCAGCCCGAGCCCTTGAACTGGAAGCCCGTGCGCGACCACTCCTTCTCAAGCTTGCCGCCGCACTTCGCGTGGCGCGCAAGGGGCTTGTCCGAGACCTTCTGCATCACCTCCATGTGCGCGCCGCACTTCTTACAGGAGTATTCATAAATAGGCATCGCTCTTCTCCTGACCTTTATATAGAAGTCGAATTTCGGTAAACGTCCCGCGGGAAATTATACGGACAAACGTTTCACTTGCAAACGCCTTGCAACCTTCGATGCGCGTTCGCGCGTTCGCGTCTACTACACCAGAATGACTCGAAAAATTATCGCCGAAAAATCGAAAAGATTTGTCTGCCTTCGGTACGTAAAAACCGCTCCGATGGGACCAAGACCGCCTTCAAGTTGAGGGGCAGTCGGCACAAGCCACGGGGGTTCAGTGACTTAGGGTCAGTTGCCTTAAAGGCATACAGTTCAACCACTTAGATGTAGAGCTTTAATTCGCCCTATGCAACTGGAATGCAATCTACTCATCTAAGTTTACGGTTTCGACAGGCTGTGCTCATTTAAGAGTTGCGCGCCCGTTCGTTTCCACCATGCGTAGCCCCCAAACCCCGTGCATCGCTGGCGATGTGCAAGTTGGAATCGCCGACCTCGCTGGCCCTAGAAGCGAATGCAGAGGTCACTAGCTCACATGGAGAACGACCGAGAATGCACTTTACCCCTCGTAAGCCCTTGCGCTCTTTTAAGAATGTCGTCTTCGCCGTCATCGCCATCTTCGTCGCCTCGAACTTCATCGACAGCCCCTTCACGCGCGTGCTCGCGCCCGTCTCGGCCTCGGCGATGAGCGCCGTCATCTCCGTTGACGACTTCATCCCCGCGGACGTGCCCACGTCCGGCGACCACGAACTCGACCTCGTCATCGCGCGCACGGGCCGCAACCTCGGCGTCGACCCGCGCCTGATTCACGCCGTCATCTGGCAGGAGTCGAAGTACAAGCCGAGCGCCGAGTCGCACGTCGGCGCCCAGGGGCTCATGCAGCTCATGCCCGCGGCGGCCAAGCGCTTCGGCTGCGAGGATCGCAACGACGCCGAGGCGAACGTGACGGCCGGCACCAAGTACCTGCGCTGGCTGCTCAAGCGCTTCGACGGCAACGTGACGCTCGCGCTCGCGGCCTACAACGCCGGCGAGGGCAACGTCGATAAGCACGAGGGCGTCCCGCCCTTCAACGAGACCCAGGCTTACGTCCGCATCATCACCGGCCGCTACGGCAAGACCTACCACCCCGTGCTCACCCCCGAGGAAGCCTCCGCCCACTTCAACCTCCTGCCCGGCTCCGCGCGCTAAGCCGGAGAGCAGTGATGAGTGATGAGTGATAAGAGACAGGGAGTCCCGCCCTCCCTTCTCATCACTCATCACTCATCACTGCTTCCCCTTTTGCCTTCACCCACCCGCCTTGCTATGATTTGCGCCCGACAAAAACTCCAAGGGGCGTGCGGCCGCGGTGGTGCGTGACTCTCTCCTCACCCGGGACGGCCGCCGCACTCCGAGAGCGATACTTTTCGAGCTTCATCCGAAGGAGAACCCGCAAGCAGTTGTCCGCCCAAAGACCGATACCGGGCTCGAACGTGCAGACGCTCACGCGCGAGCGCAAGGCGCGGATGCACGAGGCGCGCGAGGCGCTCATCGACCGCCTGGCCCCCAACATCCACTCCGAGATCGACCTCGACAAGTTCCTCCACGCCGTCGTCGC
>DASVQJ010000357.1:0-36165 GCA_036389235.1 Pyrinomonadaceae bacterium
CAAGACGGCCGCGGGCTGAGGGACGGCGGAAGAAAGATTTCACCGCGGAGGCGCCTTCGGGATTTGAAATTTCAAATCCCGAAGGCGCCTCCGCGGTGAAATCTTTCTTCCGCCGTCCCTCAGCCCGCGGCCGTCTTGTTCGCGGCGAGCACGCGGTCGAGCGCGGGCGTGATGACCTTCACGCCGAACTCGCCGGCCGCGAAGCCGCGGAGCTTGCCCTCGGCGTCGAAGAGGTAGTAGGCGGGCACGTAGCCTTGCTCGTTCTGGAAGGCGTCGCGCAGCTTGTGGCCGTTGTCCACCGCGCACGGCTCCGTGATGCCGTACGTGGCGATGGCCTCGCGCACGGCCTCCACGTCGGTGTCGGCCTCGTAGCGCGGCATGTGGACGGCGACGACTCTCAGGCCGTCTTCCGCCCTGCCCTCGCGCCACTCCGCGACGCGCGGCAGATTCTCCTTACACGTCCCGCAGCTCAACGACCAGAAGTGCACCAGCGTCGGGTGCCCCTTCGCCCCTTCGGCCGCTGCCGCCCCCGTCGCGTTGAACCACTCGGTCGCCCCCTCCAGCGGAGGCATCTCCGTCCCGATTCTCATTGGCATGACGAAACCCCCGGTGATGGGTTTTGGGTTCCGGGTTTTGGGTGCCGGGGAAGACGTGCCTCTGACCGGCACCCAAAACCCGGAACCTGACACCCGGTCTTCAGACCTTGAGCGTCTCCTGACCCGGCCGCCAGTCGGCCTGGCAGAGGCCGCCGGTCTGGAGCGCCTGGATGACGCGCAGCGTCTCGTCGGCCGAGCGCCCGACGTTGAGGTCGTGGATGACCGCGTAGCGGAGCGTCCCCTCGGGGTCGATGACGAAGAGGCCGCGCAGCGCCACGCCCTTGTCCTCGATGAGCACGCCGTAGTCGCGCGCCACCGACTTCGTGATGTCGGACGCGAGCGGGTAGCGCAGCCCCTCGACGCCGCCCTTGTCGCGCGGGGTCTTGAGCCACGCGCGGTGCGAGTGCACCGAGTCGGTCGAGACGCCGATGACCGCGGCGCCGATGCCCTCGAAGTCGTCGTAGCGGTCGCTGAAAGAAGTCAGCTCCGTCGGGCAGACGAAGGTGAAGTCGAGCGGGTAGAAGAGCAGCACGACCCACCGGCCGCGGTAGTCGTTCAGCTCGACGTTCTCGTTCAGCTTCTCGATGTTCTTCGTGGACGGCATGTTGAAGTCCGGCGCCGGTTGTCCCACTTTTGCTTCTGCCATGGTGCTTGTTGAATCCTCCGTTGATGTTGAAAAGAGCCTTCGGGGCGGGCGCGCTTAAACCTCGCGGCGCGCCCGCGTCAAACTTTTCGCTCCGCGGCCGTCAGCCTTTGCCCTGACAGTCGGGGCAGAGGCCCACGAGCGTCAGGTGGATCGACTCGGGCTTGAAGCGTGAGCGGCGCGCGGCGGCGCGGATGAGCTGCGGCGTCTCGGCGAGGTCGAAGTCGACGAGCTTGCCGCACCGCGAGCAGACGGCGTGGTCGTGGCGCGCGGTCTCGCTGTCGTAGCGGCTCGACCCCTTGCCGAAGTGGATTTCGCGCACGAGCCCCGCCTCCTTGAGGTACTTCAAGGAGTTGTAGACGGTGGCGAAGCTGATCGACGGCAGCTCGCGCCGGGCCGCCTCGAAAATCTCGTTCGCCGTCGGGTGCTCCGGCGACTCCGTGATTACGCGGAGCACGGCCCGCCGCTGCGGCGTCAGCGCCCCCCGCGGGGCGCCGCCCTGATCTCCCTTACCCGCCATAATTTTTCCCGCCGTTGAAGTGGAATTAGAATAATTCTAAATCGGCGGGCTGTCAAGTGGGGAGCGAGTAGTAGTCAGTAGTCAGTAGCGCTCCGCGTTACGGACGTTGAGGATGACAGCCGCAAGGTTCGGGCGACGAATGTCTTCCTACTGGCTACTGTCTACTGTATTTTCGGATTTCGCTCGACGAAGTCGAGGAGGGCGGGGACGTAGTCGGGGAAGCGCGGGCAGCGGACGCCGCGGGGCGCGAGCAGCGCGGTGGCGCGGGCGGTGTCGTAGGTCTGCTTGAGGAAGAAGTAGGGGACGCCCACGCGCGGGAGGCCCGTCACCTTCTCGTTCAGGGGGAGGCTGAGCGTGGTGCGGACAACGGGCGCGGGGAGCGTGACGAGCGACCCGCGGCCGGCGAGGTTGCGCGAGATGACGTCGAACAGCTCTTCGGTCGTGAGCGGCTCGGGGTCTGCGAGCTGGACGGTCTGGCCGATGGCGGGGTCGTCGAAGGCGAGCGCGGCCATCGCCTCGACGACGAAGTCCACGGGGACGACGTTGAGGCGCACTTCGCGGTTGCCGATGTTGGCGAGCGAGAGCGCGCCCGGCCACATGCGCAGGTAGTTGACGAGGTAGTAGATGCCGTCGTACTTCGCCGTCTCGCCCGTGCGCGAGTCGCCGCAGACGACCGAGGGGCGGTGGATGGTCACGGGCAGGTCATTCTTCAGCGCCTCCACTTCCAGCTCGGCGAGGTACTTCGTCTCCTCGTAGAAGTTGCGGAAGCCGGCCTCGTGGCGCAGCTCGGATTCGAGGATGAGCCCCGTCCGGCGCCCGGCCACGTAGCAGGTCGAGACGTAGTGGTAGCGCTTGAGCTTCGGCAGAGAGAGCGCGAAGCGGTTGACGTTGCGCGTGCCCCCGACGTTGACGCGCATGCCGACCTCGCGCGCGACGGCGAGGTCGTAGACGGCCGCGAGGTGGAACAGCACGGTCGCATCATCCCTCGCCCGCCCGAGGTCTGACGCGGACAGTCCCAAATCTTCGCGCGTGATGTCCCCCTCCAACACGCGGAAGCGTTCGGGCGGCGCGCCGGTCTTCCCCGACAGTTGCGCGACCTCTTTGCGCGCGCGCTCGGCGAAGGCGGGCTGCACGAGCAGCAGGAAGCGCGCCCCCGCGCGCGCCAAGCGCTCGACCAGCCGCCCGGCGATGAAGCCGGGGAAGCCCGTCAGGAAGATGGTCTCGTCCGGTGCCAAAGCCTCTAAGCTCTCCTCAGTCCCGCCAGCAGCCCCTCAATATAACCGACGGACTGCCTCAAGCGCTCGCCGCGCGCGCCCCGGACGGGGCGGTAAGGGCGGCCCTGCGCGCGCAGCTCTTCGACGAAAATCTCGTGCATCCACCCGCGCACGTGCTCGCCGTCGCGCGTGCCGTCCCGGACGAAGGGGGTGTCGATGTCCGTCAGGATGTACAAGTCGGGGCGGCGGTGGCGCGCGGCAATCTCTTCGACCTCGGGCGAGCGCGCGCCGACGTAGCGCCGGTGCCAGATGCCCGTCGTGAAGGCGTCGGTGTCACAGATCAGAATCCTGTTGGCGCGGCGCGCGGCCTCGTCCTCCGCCTCGCACTGGCGCGCGGCGATGTGCGCGAACTCTTCGGGGCGGAAGTCGTAGCCGCCCCCCGCGGCGAGCTTCCGCTCGGAATACTCGCGCCCGTACTCGGGCACCCAGACGGTGCCGAAGTGTCGGGCTAGGTCTTGCGCGAGCGTCGTCTTGCCCGTGGACTCCGCGCCGACGACGCAGACGCGCACGGCGTAGAAGCCGCGCACGGGCGGCTCAAGGAAGTCCCAGCAGCCGAGCGGGTCTGCGCGTACGCGCGTGCCCGAGACGGGCACGGCCGCGCGCCCCCTGTCCACCTGCACGTGTCGGCAACCCAGGCGGCGCGCGAACTCGTCGCCGTAGCCCTCGGACGTGAAGACCACGTCGGGCGCGCGGCCGAGCAGGCGGACGGAATTGTCGGCCCACACGCTCGGGTCCTGCGCGTCGTCCGCGTCGTCGAGGTAGAGGACGCGCACGTCCGGGTGCATCTCTTGCAGCCAGGCGGCGCGCAGCTGGCCCGCGGGCAGTTCGCCCTCCCTGCCGCAGCAGATGACGAACAGCTCGTCCGCCTGCGCGCGCGCCGTGTCGATGAGGTGCTTGTGCCCGCGGTGCGGCGGGTAGAACTTACCGACGATGAGCCCGCGCCTAGCCACGGACGGCGCCCCCTCCCACTTCGAGCGCGGGCGCCGCGCCGCCCCCCGCCTCCCTCCCCCGCGCGGACATAGTCCTGAGCCAGCTCCGCAGGCCGGCGACGCACAGGCAGAGGAAGACGAGGTAGAGCACGGCCGTCAGTTGCAGCCCGCGCGCGGCGTAGAGGTAGATGTAGACGACGTCGGCCGTGATCCACAGCCACCAGTTCTCGACCGCCTTCCGGTTGAGAAGGTACTGCGCGCCGAGGCTCAAGACGGTCGTGAAGGCGTCGAGGAACGGCGCGGAGTCGTTGACGTAGCGGAAGAAGAGCGTCAGCGCGGCCGTCCCGGCGACGACGAACGCGGCCACGCCCGCGAGCAGACGGCGCGACGCGCGCCCGACCCTGAGCGGCGTGCGGTTCTCGCCGCCGCGCAGCCACAGATACCAGCCCTGAAACCCGAGCGCGATGTAGACGACCTGCAAGGCCGCGTCCCCGTAGAGTCGCGCGCCCGCGAAGAGGACGAGGAAGAAGGCGTTGTTGGCGATGCCGACGGGGAAGTTCCAGACGTTCTCTCTGACGACGAGGTAGACGCAGAGGGCGCCCGTCACGAAGCCGAGCGCCTCGGTCATGCCGAACGGCGTCAGCCCGAACGGCGCCCAGCCGCGCCACGAGGCGTAAACCAGCGCGAGGCCCAACGCGCCGCCGACCGGGAAGTCCAGACGCTTCATTTAAACTTCGCCGCAGACCAGCTCGACCAGCGTGCGGACGCCCGCGCCGCTCGCGCCCTTCGGCGCGTAAGGCGTCGCGTTGTCGTACCAGGCCGTGCCGGCGATGTCGAGGTGCACCCAGGGCGTGTCGCCCGCGAACTTCGAGAGCAGGAGGGCTGCGGCCGTCGCGTCTGGCTTGCCGCCGTAGTTCTTGTAGTCGGCGATCATGCTCTCGATGCGCTGCTTGTAGTCGTCGGAGACGGGCATGCGCCACGCGGGCTCGCCCGCGCGCAGGGACGCGTCGAGCACCCGCTTCGCCCACGCGTCGTCGTTCGAGAAGAGCCCGGCGCGGTGCGAGCCGAGCGCGATGATGATCGAGCCGGTGAGCGTCGCGAGGTCGACGACGCGCGTCGCGCCGAGGTGCTGGGCGTAGGCGATGCCGTCCACCAGGACGAGGCGGCCTTCGGCGTCCGTGTCCACGCACTCGACGGTCGGGCCGGCGAAGGTGCGGACGATGTCGCCGGGCTTGATGGACTTGCCCGAAGGCATGTTCTCGGCCGCGGGCACGACGGCGACCAGGCGCCGGTTCGGCTTGAGCTGCGCTAGCGCGCGCAGCGCGCCGAGCGCCGCCGCGCCGCCCGCCATGTCGGACTTCATCTCGTACATGTCGAGCCCGTGCTTGATGGAGATGCCGCCCGTGTCGAACGTGATGCCCTTGCCGACGAAGGCCCACAGCTCGTCGTCCTCGTCCGCGCCCTCGGGCTCGTAGCGCAGGACGATGAGGGCGGGCTCCTCCTCCGAGCCCTGGCCGACGCCGAGCAGACCGCCCATCCCTTTCGCGCGAATCTCTTCGACGCCGAGCGACTCGACCGCGAGCCCGAACTCGCCCGCCATCTCGGCCGCGCGGCGCGCGAACTCGCGCGGCGGCAGGGAGAGGCCCGGCTCGTCCGCGAGCGTGCGCGCCCAGTTCGCCGACTCCGCGACGGCGCGCGCGCGCTCCAGCTCTTCACCCAGACCCTCGCCCGCGCCGACAATCGTCAGGCGTTCGAGCCGCGGCGGCTCGTCCTCGTCCTTCTTCTGATAGAACCCGTTCTCGTAGAGTCCGAGGTGCGCGCCCTCCGCCAGCGCGCGGACGCCGCGCCCGACCTCGACGCCGCCCAGAGTGACGGCGAAATGGAGCGTGCTCGCGCGGGCCGCGCGGGCCGCGCGCACGGCCGCGCCCGCTGCGCGACGCATCGACGCCGCGCCGAAGTCCGCGCGGGAGCCGAGCCCGACGAGGAGCACGCGGCGCACGCCGCCCCCGCGCCCCCCTTCGCCGGCGGGCGCGTGGACGAGGAGCGTCGTCTCCTCCTCGCCCCTGAACTCGCCCTCCGACGTGACGCGCTCGCACAGCTCGCGCAAGGACCCGCCGAGTGCTTCGGGCAGGCGCGGCTCGTCCGCGAAGACGCCGACGGCCAGCGCGCCGCCCGCCTCGCCCGCGGCGGGCAGGGCCGCGCCGAGTTCGACCGTAAGGCTAGTCTCTCTGCTCATCGGTGAAGTCTCTTTTTGAAGCCCGGGATTGTTTCGCTTATCGCGCGACGAGTATAATTCAAACCTAACGGCACGGCCTAGCTGCGGCGCCGAGCGCGCCGCCGGACGACTTAACTCCCGAACATCTTCGAGGAAGGGATTTTCGACCCGATGGCATTCACACGCCCGCGCGGGCGCGCATTCGCCCTCGCGCTGCTCGCCGCACTCCTCTTCGCACAGCACGCGCCGCTCGCGCGGCAGCGGCAGCCGGCGCGCGCCTGCACGGTGCGCGTCACGCTCCTCCAGGTCAACGACGTGTACCGCTTCACGCCCGCCGGCGGCGGCGCGCGCGGCGGCCTCGCGCGCGTCTCGACGCTGCGCAAGCAGATCATGAAGGAGTCGCCCAACACGCTCTTCCTGCTCGCGGGCGACACCATCTCGCCGTCGGTCGAGTCGATCACGTACAAGGGCGCGCAGATGATCGACGCGTGGAACCAGGTCGGGCTCGACTACTCCGTCTTCGGCAACCACGAGTTCGACTACGGCGACGCGGTGCTCGCGCAGCGCATGGGCGAGTCGAAGTTCAGGTGGCTCGGCGCCAACGTCGTGGACTCGAAGACGGGGAAGACCTTCGGCGGGACGCCGCTCTTCGAAGTGCGCGACTTCGGCGGCGTGAAGGTCGGCATCTTCGGGCTCACGCTGCCCGAGACGAAGACGACCTCGAAGCCCGGGGCCACGACCGTCTTCCGCGACCCGTGCCAGACGGCCAAGCGAATCATCCCGCGGATGCGCGCGGCCGGCGCGCGGGCCGTCGTCGCGCTGACGCACCTCTCGCTCGCGCAGGACAAGGCGCTCGCGCGCTGCGCGACGGGCATCGACCTCATCCTCGGCGGGCACGAGCACACGCTCTTGCAGTCCTCCTCCGGCGGGACGCCCATCTTCAAGATGACGGCCGACGCGCGCGAGCTGGGCCGCTTCGACCTCAACATCGACCCGGCGACCGGCAGGGTTCAGTCCATCGACTGGCAGGTCATCCCCGTCACCGACACGGTCGAGGACGACGCGGCGTTCGCGCCCGTCGTCGAGAAGTACGCGAAGCTCACCGCGGAGCTGACGCAGCCCGTCGGCCGCACGAGCGTCCCGCTCGACGCGCGCAGCGCCACCAGCCGCAGCCAGGAGACGAACATCGCCGACTTCATCGCCGACGCGTTCCGCCGCGCCACGGGCGCCGACGTGGCGCTCATCAACGGCGGCTCGATCCGCGCCGACGACGTGCTGCCCGCCGGCGAACTCACCGTGCGCGACGTGCTCTCCATCCTCCCCTTCGGCAACAACCTCTCCGTCATCGACGTGACGGGGGACGTGCTCCGCCAGGCGCTCGAACACGGCGTGAGCCTGACCGCGCCGGGGGCCGAGCCCGGCCCCTTCCCGCAGGTCTCGGGCCTGACCTACGCCTTCGACGCCTCCCGGCCGCCCGGCGCGCGGCTCGTCGGCGACGTGCTGGTCAACGGCGAGCGGCTCGACCCGCAGAAGCACTACAAGCTCGTCACCACGAGCTTCGTCGCGGGCGGCGGCGACCAGTACGCGATGTTCGCGGGGCGGCCCAACACGCTGTCGCAGAAGCTGACCGACTCGGGCGTGCTGCGCAAAGCCATCGAGGACGCGCAGACCATCGCGCCGCAGACCGACGGCCGCATCCGCCGCCTCGACGCGCCCGCCGACGCGAAGCCCTGCGCGACGCCCGCGCCCGCCCCGGCCCGGCGCGCCCGGCGGCGCTAGGCGGGCCGGCCGCCCGCGCCCTTAAGTCAGATTCGTTTGGTGAGCATTATGTTCTACGACGAAGAGGATTCGACGACGAAGACGGACGGGCCGCGGCGGCGCGCGGTCGAGCTGTTCCGGCGCGCCTACGAGGCGCAGGTGGAGAAGAAGTACGAGGAGGCGGCCGAGCTCTACCGGCGCTCCATCGAGACCTACCCGACGGCCGAGGCGCACACCTTCCTCGGGTGGGTCTACAGCTTCGAGGGGCGCTACAGCGAGGCCATCGACGAGTGCCTCGCGGCCATCCGCGTGGACTCGACCTTCGGCAACCCCTACAACGACATCGGCAGCTACCTCATCGCGCAGGGCGACCTCTGGACGTGCGTGCGCTGGTTCCGCCGCGCGCTCGCGGCCCCGCGCTACGAGTCCTACGCCTTCCCGCACTTCAACCTCGGCCGCGTCTACGAGCAGCGCCACCGCCCGCTCGAAGCCGCGCGCCACTACGGCCTCGCCCTCGAAGAGGAGCCCGGCTTCACACAGGCCGCCAAGGCGCTGCGCCGCGTGCAGGCGCTACTCAATTGAGTGATGAGTGATGAGTGATGAGAAGATACAAGGCACCCTTGCCTTCTCTTGTCACCTGTCACTCATCACTCATCACTCCACACAGATGTCCACGCAGGAAGAGTATTTTCTTAGTTGGAGCGCCGCGCCCGAGGTGATGGACGAGTTGTGGGCGGAGGGGTGGCGGCACTTCGGGCCGGTCTTCTTCCGTTACCGGCGCTGGCGGCACGGCGGGAGGAGTCTGACGATCACGCCGCTGCGCATGGAACTCGCGCGCTTCGAGCCTTCGCGCAGCCAGCGCCGCGTCCTCGCGCGCAACCGAGACCTGCGGGTCGAGGTGCGGCCGACCGCGCTCGACGCGGGGACGCGCCGGATGTTCGAGGCGCACCGGCTTCGCTTCCGCACGGACGTGCCCGACTCGCTCCACAACTTCCTCTCGCACGCGCCCGCGGAGGTGCCGTGCCGCAACGAGACGATTCGCGTCTACTCCGCGGGGCGCCTCGTCGCCGCGCACTTCCTCGACGTGGGACGAGCGGCGACCTCATCGGTCTACTCGATGTTCGACCCCGCGGAGTCGCGCCGCAGCCTCGGCGTCTACACCATCCTGCTCGCCGTCGAGCGCTCGCGCCGCCTGGGGCGCCGACACTACTACCCCGGCTACGCCTGCCGCGAGCCCTCGCCCTACGACTACAAGAAGAACTTCGGCGGCCTCGAAGAGTACGACTGGCGCGGCCGCTGGCTCCCGCTCGAACGGCGCGGTTAAGAGGTCTCGTGCTGCTCGATGTCTTCGAGCCCTTTGACGAGTTCCTTGTTGATGCGCATCTTGCGGCGGTTGGCGTCCACGGCGACGTAGACGACCTCGGCCTCTGTGACCTTGATCCGCTCGGACGTGCCGCCGTAGCGCTCGGCCTCGACGACGACGCGGACGGTGATGGAGGTCGTGCCGACGCGGAGCGTCTGCGCGTAGAAGCTGACGAGGTCGCCGACGAAGACGGGCTGGTGGAAGATGACCTCGCGCATGGCGACCGTGACGAAGCGCTCGACGCCGGTGCGGCGGTGCGCCTCGACCGCCCCGGCGATGTCGATGTAGCTGAGGATGATGCCGCCGAAGATGGTGCCCTGCGGGTTCGTGTCGCGCGGCAGCAGCGTGATGCGGATGGCGGGGTCGCCGTATGAGTTCATGACCGAAGAATGGAGGCGGTCGGCGGGGGCTGTCAAGCGAGGCGGGCCGACGCTTCGGCGGCCAGAACCGCCCGCGGTAGCGGGTGGGTCGGACTTGCACGTCAGAGCCCCTTTGAGCTTCACGCACCCACCCGCTACCGCGGGCGGTTCTGACCTGTTTGTCCCCGGCGGGGGCGTACAACGGGGCGGCCGGAGGGGACATCCAAACGCTTGTCGTAATAGCAGAACCGCCCGTTTTTGGCCTGCTTCACCCCGCGGACGCGCGTAAAAAGTTGTCAGAGACGGCCGACCGGCGTATCGTTTTCGTAAAGCACAATCGGCGAAACATTCGGCAGGAAGATCAGACGATGAAGAGACTCTTTAACCACGCCCTTTTGACGTTGGCGCTGCTGTCCGTCCCCGCGTTGGCCTCGGCGCAGCCGGCCGGCCGCAACACCCAGAGGAGGCCCGCCGCGCAGGCCCGGCCGACGCCGACCCCGGCCCCGACGCCCGCGCCGGTTCAGACCGTCGCCGAGACGCCGCTCGCTCCGGGGCAGCGCGCGCGCTTCGACGTGAACAACTACCGCATCATCGCCGAGCTGAACCCCGCGCAGCACCTCCTGACCGCCACGGCCGACGTCACCTTCACCCCGCTCGACAACACCCGCTCGGTCGTCTTCGAGCTGAACGGCTCGCTCAAGGTCGAGTCGGTCGAGCGCAACGGGAGGGTCTTGACGAACGTCGTGCAGGATCAGGCCGGACTCGAAACCATCGGGCCTTTCGTCCGCGTAGACTTGGGCGAGGTCGTCGCCGCGGGCCAGCCGCAGACGCTCAGGTTCCGCTGGTCGGGCGCGCTCGTCACCCCCGAGGGCGGGCCGCTCCTGACGAAGCGCCTGGCCTACGTCGGCCCGGACCTGTCGTACCTGCTCTACGCGGCGCGCTGGTTCCCCTTCCACGAGTACGCCGCCGACCGCGCCACCTCCGACATCACCGTCAGCGTCCCCGAGGGCTACGTCGTCGCCGGGATGAGCGACGAGCCGGTCGCGCAGACTTCGGGCGCGCAGTTCCTCCCGCCGGCCGGCGAGGCCGCGGCGCGCACGGCGCCCGCGCGCGCCGGGGGCCAGGCGGGGGCCTTGCGCAGCTACCGCTTCGTCACGCGCCAGCCCAGCCTGGTCGGCAGCTTCGCCGTCGGGCGCTTCATCACGCGCACGCTCAAGATCGGCGGCTACGAGCTGAGCTTCTACGTCCAGCCCGGCAGCGAGGGCTTCGTCGAGCCCTACGCGCAGCTCGTCGGCGAGGCTTTGCAGTTCTACACGCAGAAGTACGGGCAGCCGGCCTTCGGCACGCGCTACAGCATCGTCCAGATCGACGACGCGAGCCTCGACGCCTACGCCGCGCCCGGCGTCCAGTTCCTCTCGCCCCGCTTCTTCACGCCCGGCCGCCAGGCTTCGCTCGACGACCGCCTGCTGCGCGAGGTCGCATACCAGTGGTGGGGCCTGACCGTGGGCCTCAAGTCCTTCGACGACGCGTGGCTCTCGCAGGGCCTCGCGGAGTGGAGCAGCTTCGCCTTCCGCGAGGGCAAGCTCTCGGGCGGGCAGCTCGACACGGCGCAGCGCGACATGCTTGAGCGCGCGCTGATGTTCGAGCAGGCCGCGAGCATCGCGCGCGCGCCCTCGACGCTGGACGACCAGTCGGCCGCCTACCAGGCCGTCGTCTTCTACAAGGGCGCGATGGTCTTCCGCATGCTGCGCGAGACGATCCGGCCGTCGAAGTTCGACGAGCTGCTGAAGCGCTACGTGACGACGTTCCGCGGCAAGAACGCCTCCATCGACGACTTCGAGAAGCTGGCCTCGGCCGTCAGCGGCGAGAACATGCGCTACTTCTTCGCGCGCTGGGTCGAGGGCACGGGCGTCCCCGAGTTCACGGTGGACTACCAGATCATCCGCACCCGCGCCGGCAAGTTCCGCGCGCGCGGCACCATCAAGCAGAACGTCGACAACCTGAAGATGCCGGTCGAGCTGCAACTCCGCGCGGAGGGCGACGACGCGGAGACGACCGTCTACGTCGCCGACCGCAGCGAGGACTTCGACTTCGAGGTCAAGGGCAAGCCGCTGGAGGTCGTCATCGACCCGAACAACAAGGTGCTGCGGGCGTCGGAGGAGCTGCGCATCTCCATCGTCGCGCGGCGCGGCCTGGAGCTGTTCCGCGAGGGGCAGTACCTCGAAGCGCAGCGGCAGTTGGAGGAGGCGCTCAAGCTCGACAAGTCGAACTCGTGGGTCTACTACAACCTCGGGCTCATCTTCCTGGAGCAGCGCAACTACCAGCAGGCGCTCGACAACTTCCGGGCGGCGCTCGACGGCAACCTGCGCCCCTCCTGGATCGAGGCGTGGGCGCGCATCAAGCGCGGCAACGCCTACGACGGCATGGGCGACCGCGCCCGCGCCGTCCACGAGTACACGCAGGCGGTCGAGTCCGGCATCGACTTCGACGGCGCCCAGCGCGCCGCCAAGGAGTACCTCAAGACGCCCTACGACCCCAAGGCCACCACCCAGCAGGCCGCCTCGGGCGTCAGCGAGTAAGCAAGTAGGCAGTAGTCAGTAGACAGTAGGAAAAAGCAATTTCGGCGGGCGTCAGGTTTTAACCGAAGCGCCCGCCGATGTTTTTCTACTGACTACTGACTACTGTCTACTGTCTACTGCCTTCCTACACTGCGACGACCGCGATGCGGTGGCGTTCGGCGAGGCGGAGCATGTCGTCGCGGTCGAAGATGAGCGTCTTGCCGGCGGTGAGGCAGAGGCAGGTGGCGCCGGCCTCGACCATCGTCTGGACGGTGGGGAGGCCGACGACGGGCACGTCGAAGCGCATGTCCTGGTTCGGCTTGGCGACCTTGACGACCGTGAGCCGGCCGCGCGCGAGCCTCCCCGCGCGGCGCACGGTCTCGTCGGTGCCCTCCATCGCCTCGACCGCGACGCAGGCGCGCGCGCGCACGACGATGGTCTGGCCGAGGTCGAGCCGCGCGATCTCGCGCGCGACCTCAAGTCCGTATTCGATGTCGGCGCGCTCGCCCGACGAAGGGGCGCGGCGGGTGAGCACGCCCTCGGCGGGCAGTTGGTCTTTGAGGAAGTAGGTCGAGTCGATCAGCTCTATCCCTTCGCGCGCCAGCTCGGCCGCGACGCCGCCGATGAGGGCGTCGGTGTTGCGGCGCGGGAGCGACAGGAGCATCTTCAGCATCCGCACGTCGGGGAGCGCGCCGCTGAAAATCTGGACGTGCTTGACCTGCCCCGCCATGATCGCCTTCTCCACGCCCTCGCGCTTGAAGAAGCGGATCATCCGGCCCAACTGCCCGATGCCGACCCACGCGACGCGCTCGGCCACGCGCTCGATCTCCGGGTCGGTCTCCTCCCGGATGGCCGCGACCGCGACCTCGGCGCCCGCGCGCCGCGCGCCCTCCAGGACGAGGAAGGGGAACCTGCCGTTGCCCGCGATGAGTCCGTAACGCATAAGGTCGGTGAGCGGTGAGCGGTGAGCAGTAAGCCGTGGTTGAATCAATGTGGGCGGTGCGATACTTCCCCAAACTGCTCACTGCTTACTGCTCACCGCTCACTTTCATTTGACGACGCCGCGCCGCGAGGTCTCGATGAAGCGGAGGAGTTCTTCGACCTCGGCCGAGCCCCCTATCTCCGCGCGGATGCGTTCGAGCGCCTGCGTGGTGTTGAGCCTGGACGAGAGGAGGAGGCGGAAGGCGTGGTGCAGTGCTTCCGTGGTCTCCTGCGGGTAGCCGCGGCGCCTCATGCCGACGGTGTTCAGGCCGTAGCACTTCGCGTGGTTGCCGACGGTGAGGGCGAAGGGGAGCGCGTCCTTGACGACGACCGAGTAGCCGCCGACGTACGCCTCGCGCCCGACGCGGCAGAACTGGTGGACGCCGGAGTAGGCGCCGACGTTGGCGCCGTCCTGCACCTCGACGTGGCCGGCGAGCGTGGCGGCGTTCGCCATGATGACGCGGTCGCCGACGCGGGAGTCGTGCGCGACGTGCGCCTGCGCCATGATGAGGCAGTCGTCGCCGATGGAGGTGAGCAGCCCGCCGCCCTCCGTCCCGCGGTGGACGGTCACGAACTCGCGGATGCGGTTGCGCCGCCCCACACGGGTCTCGGCCGGCTCGCCGCGGTACTTCAAGTCCTGCGGCTCCAGCCCGATGGACGCGAAGGGGAAGACGTGCGTGTCTTCGCCGATCTCGGTGCGCCCGTCCACGACGACGTGCGACTCCAAACGCACGCGCGCCCCCAGGCGCACCTCGTCGCCGACCGTGCAGAACGGCCCGACGTGCGCGCCGTCGCCCACCTCCGCGCGCGGGCTGACGACCGATGTTGGGTGGACGAAGACTGACATAAAAAGGGGTGTCGGGTGTCGGGTCTCAGGTGTCGGGTTAAAGGACGATTCTTAACCAACACCTAAGACCCGACACCCAACACCTGATTCACCTCGGGGCGACGACGCTCATGATGTCGGCCTCGGCGGCGAGCTGGCCCTCGACGTGCGCCTCGCCGTGCATCTTCTGGACGCGGTGGCCGACGCGGACGGGCGTCACGGTGATGACGAGCGTGTCGCCGGGGACGACGGGGCGGCGGAAGCGCCCGTTGTCGATGCCGCTGAAGAGGACGAGCTTGTCGTCGCGCCCCTCCAACTGCCGGAGCGCGTAGACGGCCCCGACCTGCGCCATCGCCTCAAGGATGAGGACGCCGGGCATGACGGGCGCGCCGGGGAAGTGCCCCTGGAAGAAGTGCTCGTTGATCGTCACCTGCTTGACCCCGACGATGCGCACCCCCGGCGTCAGCTCGACGATGCGGTCTACGAGCAGGAACGGGTAGCGGTGCGGCAGGATGCCCTGGATGGCGCGGGTGTCGAGAACGGTTTCCATAGGGAGACTCGGGGCGTAAAAGCCGTGAGCCGTAAACCGTAAACCGTGACAAGATAAGGCAAGCCTTTCCTGTCACGGTTTACGGTTTACGGCCGGCGTGCCTTACCGGTTGGTGCCGGCCGGCGCGGCGGCGGCCGTGGTGGCCGGGTTGCGCTGGTTGTAGTCGGCGATGAAGGCGTTGGTGATGTCGATGCCGCCGTCCACCACCATGACGACGCCCTGCATCTTGCTCACGTCGAAGACGACCGAGAGGCCGCGCGCCTTGGCGTAAGCCTGGAGGGCGTTGCCGATGTCCTGGTAGACCGGGCCGGTCAGCTCCTGGACGCGCTTGTCGAGCGCCTTCTGGCCGTCCTCCTGCTTGCGCTTGATCTCGATCTCAAGCTGCTGGGCCTGGTCGGCCTTGGTCTGGAGCGCCGCCGGGGCGGCGACCGCCTTGGTGTCGTTGACCTCCTTGACGAGCGCCTCGTAGCGCGTCCGGAGGGTCTGTATCTCGTCGCGGCGCGGCTTGAACTCGCGCTCGACGGTCTGGAAGGCGGCGACCAGGCGCTTGATGCCATCCTTCTGGTCACCGAAGGACTCGGTGTCGATGATGGCGAACTTGCCCTCGGCGACCGTGACGGCGCCGGCCGGGGCCGCGGCGGGGGCGGCGGGGCGGGCGGCGGGCTGGGTCTGGGCGGAGGCCGTCAGCGCGGCGGTGGCCGCGAGGGCGGCGGCGAAGAAGGTTATGCGAATCGCTTTCATGATCTTTCCTGTACTGCTCCTTAAAGTGTTGCGGGCGAACTTTCGGGCGCGGCCGCGGGTGCCTGACCAAGGGGGCGCGCCGCCCCCGTCGTTTCCTGTCGTAAAGCTCTTAGAAGGTGCGCCCGATGCTGAACCGGAAGACCCTCTTCTTCTCCTGAATGAGCGTGTCCTGTGCGTTCGGGTTGATGGCGTAGATGAAGCGGAACGGCACGTTGATCACGGGCATTTGGATGCGCATCTCCAGCCCCAGGCTGGATCGGTAGTCGCCGATTTTCGAAAAAAGGCTCTGCGAGAGGCGGGCCACCGTGTTCGTCTGCACGCCCGAATCCTCCGCCCCGGCGCGGGGGAAGGCGCGCAGGAAGAACGGCTGGACGCCGAAGGGCAGGCCCGTGATCGGGTCGAGCGGGCCGACGCGCGTCAGCGCGGAAAACTCCTCCTGCGTGACCAGGCGGTCGCCCTGGAAGAGCAGGGCGCCGCTCCCCTGGAGGTAGGCGAGCTGCGGGTAGCGGCGCTTGACCAGCGCGTTCAGGCCGCCGACCGTGCTCAGGAACGGCTGGTCGGCCAGGAACTCGGTCGAGAAGGTCTGGTCGGGGCCGGTCGTCAGGTTGAAGGCCGAGCCGATGTCGGCGAAGGCCGCCAGCGCCACGGGGCCGAAGATCGGGATGCGGTACTCGAAGTTCCCGAGGAGCTGCGTGTCGCCGCCCAGGAAGCGGAACTGCCGGTCGAGCTGCACGACGTTCGTCCCGGTCGGCCCGGTGAACGTGCCCAGCTCGACGAGCTGCTGCCGCAGCGTCCCGGGGATGGCGTCCACCGGGACGATGTCGCCCGACGGCGCGCCCGAGACCGCGACGTTGCGCGACCTGACGTACACGTCGAGCGGCGCGATGGGCGAGATGGAGCGGACGTTGTAGCCGCGGATGGTGAACTCGTCGCCGAGGAAGAAGCGCTCGTAGATGGGCACCCCGTTGATGAAGGAGAGCGAGTTGCCCTGCGCCTCCTCGATCTTCGAGGTGATGCCGAAGCTGCGGACGTGCCCGGCGACGAGGCGGAAGCCGAAGACCTCGGGCTTCTCCGAGCGCTTGCGGCGCACGGGGCGGAAGCTGGTGTAGGAGAGCGTCGGCTGGATGGTGCGCACGTCGCCGAGCAGGCCCGCCACCGCCAGCGAGGCCGCGATCTGGGAGCCCTGCGTCGGGTCGATGGTGCCGTTGCGCGTGTCGTAGACGAACGAGGGCGTCACCCGGCTCGTCGTGATGTCGGACTGCTTGAAGACCTGGGGGATGAAGGTGTTCGGGTTGTTCTGCTCGTTGATCGGCGGCTCGTCGATGGACGAGCGCGAGAAGGCGTACGAGAGCCCGATGCGCGAGGCGCGCGCGACCTGGACGAAGCGGCGGCTCCGCGGGCGCCAGAACTCGGAGAGCGGCGAGGTCGCGTAGACGCTCCCGCCGAGCGTGTTCTGCGTGAAGAGGTTCTCCTCGTCGGCGTTGAGGAAGCTCGCGATGTCGCCGAACGCGCCGTTAATCGCGGTCTGGTTCTGCGAGAGGAACGTGCCCTCGCCGAAGAACTTCTGCGACTGGGTGTAGAGCGAGAAGCCGACCGAGATGGGGCGGTCCTTGATGTAGGGCTCGGTGAACGAGAAGAGGATCGACTTCTGCCGGTTGCCGAAGGCGAACTGGAACGAGAGCGATTCGCCGCGGCCGAGCAGGTTGTTCGTCGAGTAGTCGAGCCCGAAGAAGGAGCCGCCGATGCCGGAGACGCCGCCGTTGAAGGCGATCTGGTTGCGGCCGCGCTCGCTGACGCGCAGGTTGATGTCGACCTCGCCCTTCTCCTCGTCCGGCCGCAGCTCCGCGTCCTTCTCCTTGTCGATGGGGTCGAAGAAGCCGAGCTGGTTGAGCTTGAGGACCGAGAACTCCCACAGCTGGCGGTCGAAGATGTCGCCCTCGTTGACGGCCACCTCGCGGCGCAGCACGTTGTCGCGCGTGTAGGTGTTGCCGAGGAACTCCAGGCGGCGGAGCGTGAACTGCTTGCCCTCGTTGATGGTGATGGTGAAGTCGGCGACGCCCTCGTCGGGCTTCTGCGGGTTGGGCTTGAACTCGGGCGTGATGTCGGGCTCGTACTGGATGAAGCCCGAGCGGCCGTAGAGGTTCTTCAAGTCCTCGTAGACGGCCTTCCCGATGCGCTGGCCGTTGGCGATCTCGCCCGCCCTGAGCCCGATGACCTGGCGGATCAGCTCCTCGGAGTAGATGGAGTTGCCCTCGATCTTGATCTCGCCGAGGCGGTAGAGCTTGCCCTCCGTGACGGGGATGGTGACGCGCAGCGCCTCGTCCGTGGACGAGATGATCGGGAGCGGGAGGACGGGGAAGCCGGTGCGCCTCGGCCCGAGGCCCTCGACCCGCGGCTCGCCGGTGCGCGCTTCGAGGTAGCCCTTCGAGCGCATGTAATCGACGACGTTCTTGCGCAGGTCGTAGTCGAGCTTCTCCAGGTGGAGGATGTCCTGCCCGCGGAAGCGCGACATGAGGCCCGCCTCCTTGACGAGCTTCATCGAGCCGCGCAGCTCGCCGTCGGAGAAGTGCTGGTTGCCCTCGAACTGGATGTCCACGACGCGGACGCGGTCGCCCTCGTCCACGTCGAAGGTGAGCGAGACGGAGGTGGCCGAGACCTCCTCGGTGTCGGGGGTGATGACCGCGTTCGGGTGGCCGTGCTGGGCGAGCAGCTCCTTGATGACGCGCCGGGCGTTGTTGACCTTGACGGGGTCGAAGGTCTGCTCGCGGGCGATGCCGACGCGCTGCTCGCGGAACTCCTTGAGCACGTCGGCCTCGCCGACGCTCTTCAGGCCCTTGAAGGTCAGCTCGCGGATGACGGGCAGCTCGACCACGTCGAAGATGACGACCTTGCCGCCGCGCGGGCCGTCGGTGGTCGAGACGCGCACCTTCGTCTTGTCGAAGAAGGGGAGGTTGAGGAGCGCCTGGTAGTCGCGCTGAATCTGGGCCTCGTTGTAGACGTCGCCGGGGCGGGTCTGGATGTGGTAGAGGATGTCCTCGTCGCGCAGGCGGCGGTTGCCCTCGACCTCGACGGACTCCACGAGGACGCGCTGCTGCGCGGGCGCCGCGGGCGCCGGCTCCTGCGCGCGCGCCGCGGGGAGCGCCGTTTCGAGGAGCATGAGGCAGGCCACGAAGGCCGCCACGAGATGAGTCCAGGGCGCGCGAATTCGCATAAAATTAGCTTTTAGCCTCTTGAATTACGGTCGAGTGAATTCGGGAGACTTTAATAGGAAAAAACTTTTCGAGAATTTTTCCGTCCGGAGCGGCACAGACGTGCGCGACTCCGGCTCAGGCGTCAGGGTTTAGAACAGGCCCAACTTTGATTCACCCCGCGCGCCCAACCGTTGCCAGCCGCACGACTCCCGTAAAGTGGCGCATTATAAATGACCGGGCGGCCAATATCCAACCGGGAGTGGACAGTAAACGGTAGTCAGCAGCCAGTAGAAACCTCGGCGGGCGCCGGATTTTCAACCCGCGACGCCCGCCGAAATGGTTTTTCCTACTGTCTACTGACTACCGTCTACCGTCTACTTTTTTCAGTGAATCAGCAGCGCGTCGCCGGGCTCCTCGACCGCGGCGGGGCGGTAGGAGAGCTCGTTGCCTTCGGCGTAGACCTCGATGACGGCGGCGTCGCCCAGGCTGCCCTGGATGAGCGCCTCGGAGAGCGGGTCTTCGACGTACTTCTGGAGCGCGCGGCGCAGGGGGCGCGCGCCGTAGGAGCGGTCGCCGCAGGTCTTCTCGACGATCCAGCGCCTGGCCTCCGCCGTCAGCCGGACTTCGAGGCCGCGGCGGGCGAGCGTCTTGTTCAACTGGTCGACCTGGAGGCCGACGATCTCCAGCAGCTCTTCGTCGAGGAGCTGGTCGAAGATGATGATCTCGTCGAGGCGGTTGATGAACTCGGGGTTGAAGGTGTGGCGCACCGCGTTCATGACCATCTCCTCCATCTTCTCGCGCGAGGCGTCGGGGCTGGCCTGGAAGCCCATCGCGCCCTTCTTCTGGATGTAGCGCGCCCCGATGTTGGAGGTCATGATGATGATGGCGTTCTTGAAGTCGACCGTGTTGCCCAGGGCGTCCGTGAGGATGCCGTCCTCGAAGACTTGCAGCAGCACGTTGAAGATGTCGGGGTGCGCCTTCTCGATCTCGTCGAAGAGGAGGACGCTGTACGGCGAGCGCTTGATCCTCTCCGTCAACTGCCCGCCCTCCTCGTGGCCGACGTAGCCCGGGGGCGAGCCGATGAGCTTCGAGACCGAGTGCTTCTCCATGAACTCGGACATGTCGAAGCGGATCATCGAGCGCTCGGAGCCGAAGAGGAATTCCGCCAGACTCCGCGCGACCTCGGTCTTGCCGACGCCCGTCGGCCCGAGGAAGAGGAACGAGCCGACGGGGCGGTGCGGGTTCTTGAGCCCCGCCCGGGAGCGCCGGATGGAGCGCGCGAGCGCCGAGATGGCCGGGCGCTGCGCGATGACGCGCCCCCGCAGCTCCTCCTCGATGCGGAGGAGCTTCTGCGTCTCCTCCTCCTTGAGGGAGGTGATGGGGATGCCCGTCCAGCGCGCGATGACGTCCTCGATGTCGTCCTTGGTGACCTCGACCGACATGATGAGGTCGTCCTCCTCCGCGAGCGGCGAGGGCTTGAGCGCCGGGCGGTAGTAGCCGCCGCCCGCGCCGGCCGCGCGGTCGTCGTAGAAGCTGTCGCGCGGCGGGGCGTCGCGGCGGGCGCGGAGCTTGACGCGGGCGCCGGCCTCGTCGATCACGTCGATGGCCTTGTCGGGGAGGAAGCGGTCGGGGATGTAGCGGTTCGACTGGTAGACGGCGGCCTCGATGGCGTCGTCGGTGTAGCGCACCTGGTGGAACGCCTCGTAGCGCTCGCGCACGCCGTCGAGGATGGAGACGGCCTCCTCCTCACTCGGCGGCGGCACCTTGACGGCCTGGAAGCGCCGCTCCAACGAGCGGTCCTTCTCGATGGACTTGCGGAACTCGGCGGGCGTCGTCGCGCCGATGCACTGAATCTCGCCGCGCGACAGCGCCGGCTTGAGGATGTTCGCCGCGTCGAGCGACCCCTCGGCGGAGCCGGCGCCGACGAGCGTGTGCAGCTCGTCGATGAAGACGACGTACTGCGGGTTCTCGACCAGCTCGCGCATGATCTGCTTCAGGCGCTCCTCGAACTGCCCGCGGTACTTCGTGCCCGCGACGATCAGGCTGAGGTCGAGCGAAAGGATGCGCTTGTTCTCTAAGAACGAAGGCACCTCGCCGCGGACGATGCGCTGCGCGAGCCCCTCGACGATGGCGGTCTTGCCGACGCCGGGCTCGCCGATGAGCACGGGGTTGTTCTTCGTGCGGCGGCAGAGGATTTGGACGACGCGCTCGATCTCGGCCTCGCGCCCGACGAGCGGGTCGAGCTTGTCGTTGGCGGCGTCCTCGGTCAGGTCGCGCGAGAACTCGGCGAGGTGCGGCGTCTCCTTCTTCTGCGCCGCGCGCGGGTCGTTGCCCGACTGGCGCGAGACCTCCTCGCGCACCGCGTTCAGGCGCAGGCCGCGCTCGTAGAGAATCTCGGCGGCCATCGACCGCTCCTCGCGCAGGAGCCCGAGCAGCAGGTGCTCCGTCCCGATGTGCCGGTGCTGGAGGCGGTCGCTCTCCTCGTGCGCGAAGGCGAGCACGCGCTTGGTCTCGGGCGCCAGCGGCAGCTCGACCGAGGTGGAAATCTTCTCGCGCAGGGGCGCGCGCCCCTCGATCTCCTTGCGGATGGCTTCGAGGGAGGTCTGCGCGCGCGCGAGGAAGCGCGCCGTCAGCGTCTTGTCCTCGCGCATCAGGCCCAGCAGCAGGTGCTCGGGCTCGATGGCGGGGGCGCCGAACTGGGAGGCTTCGTACCGCGCGAAGAAGATGACTCTCCGCGCCTTCTCCGTGTATCGCTCAAACATAAAAGGCTGTTTCCGACCGGACAGATAAGGACGTTCGGGCTTCGGCGTGTCTAAAACTTCGGGAGAACCGCCGCAGGGCACCCGCGACGCATTATAACTGAAAGCGGGCGCGGATGTCAGATTTATAAAAGGGGTGCCGGGTGTCGGGTGTCGGGTGCTGGGGAAAGCGGGTTTTTACCAGCACCTAACACCCGACACCCCCTTCACACCCGACACCCTCTTCGAGCCTTCCCTCGCGCAGGACGAGGCGGCGGTCGCAGAGGCCCGCGAGGCTTTCGTTGTGGGTGGCGAGGAGGGCACAGGCGCGCGCCTCGCGGCAGAGCGAGAGGAGGAGCGCGCCGACCTCCGCGCCCGTGCGCGGGTCGAGGTTGCCGGTGGGCTCGTCGGCGAGGACGAGGCGCGGCCGCGTGACGAGGGCGCGCGCGACGGCCACGCGCTGCTGCTCGCCGCCGGAGAGTTCGCCGGCCGCGTGCCTGAGCCGCGCGCCGAGCCCGACCCGCTCCAGCAACTCGCGCGCGCGGGCCGAGGCTTCGCGCCTGCGCACGCGCGCGACGAGGAGGGGCAGCGCGACGTTCTCCTCCGCCGAGAGGTCTGCGAGCAGGTGGTGGAACTGGAAGACGAACCCGACCTCCCGCCCGCGCCAGCGCACAAGCTCCGAGAGGGACGCGCCCGTCACGCCGAACTCACCCAGACGCACGTCGCCCGCGTCCGCCGCCTCAAGCCCGCCGACGACGTGCAGCAGCGTCGTCTTCCCCGCCCCCGAAGCGCCCACGACCGCCGCCGCCTCGCCCTCCCTCAACCCCAGAGAGACGCCGCGCAGCACCTCCAACGCCCCGCCCGAGGGCTCGGGGAAAGACTTGCGGACGCCTTCGGCGACGAGCGCAAAGCCATTTGAAACCTCAAACTTCAAATTCGAAATTCCTATTCGTACCTCAGCACCTCCGCCGGGCGGACGCGCGCGGCCTGCCAGGCGGGGTAGAGCGTGGCGAGGAGGCTGACGGCGAAGGCCGCGAGCGCGGCCAGGAGCACGTCCGAGGCGTGCGGGTGCAGCGGCACGGCGCTCAGCGAGTACACGTCCGGCGGCAGGCGCACGAGTTGGAAGCGTTCGGCGAGGTAGCAGGCCGAGAGGCCGGCGGCGACGCCCGCGAGCGCGCCGACGGCGCCGATGACGGCGCCCTCGATGACGAAGACCAGCGTGACGGACGGCGCGCGCGCGCCGACGGTGGAGAGCACGGCGATGTCCGCGCGGCGCTCGACGACGACCAGCGCGAGCGTCGTCGTGATGTTGAGCGCGGCGACGACGGTGACGAGCATGATGATGAGCGCGACCGTCCGCCTCTCCAACGCCAGCGCCTCGAAGAGCGGGCGGTTCGCCTCGCGCCAGTCCACGGCCGCCCAGCCCGCGCCCAGGCCGTCGCGCAAACGCCGCGCGACCTCGTCGCTCGCGTAGAGGTCGCGCGCCTCGACGCTGACGACGACCGAAGGCGGCCGCGCGCCCCCGACGCGCGAGACCGATTCGAGCGAGAGGTAGGCCCACGCCGAGTCGTACTCGTAGAGCCCCGAACGGAACAGGCCGACGACGCGCACGCGCCGCACGCCCGCCGCCCCCGCCGCCGCGCGCGACTCCGGCGAGACGGCCCCGGCCGTCAGGACGAACCCCTCGTCGCCGACCGCGCCGAGCCCCGCGCGCGCCGCCAGTTCCTCGCCGAGCACCACCGGCACGGGCTCGTCCTCACCTGTCTGACTTTGAAAGAGCGCGTCCAGCGAGCCCTGCGTCAACGTCTCCCGCACGGCCGCGCGCGCGCGCGGCGAATGTTCGTCGAGGCCGCGCAGGAGCGCGTAGGCCGAGCCTTCACGGCCGCCGACGAGCGCGCCCTCGTAGGTCGTCGGCTGCGCGTCGGCGACGCCCTCCACGCGGCGCACGCGTTCGGCCACGGCGCGCGGGTCTTCCAAGCGCGCGCCCCCTCCGCGGCTCAGGGTGACGTGCGCCGTGCCCCGCAGGATTTTGTCCTGCAACTCGTCGCGGAAGCCGTTCGCCAGCGCCGTCGCCACGACCAGCGCCGCCACCCCGCACGCGATCCCCACCACGGCCGCGCCCGCGGTCCAACGCGCCACGCGGCGCCCCCGCCGCGCGCGCAAGTACCTCAGCGCGAGAAAGAGTTCGAAGGGCATGGCAGTGAGCAGTAAGCAGTGGGCGGCGAGCAGTCGTCAAGTCTTCGGCGCGTGACGAAGCCCCGGAGGGGCGGGATGTTTATAGCTCAAGTCGGTTATTAAATTCCCAGGCGCCGTAGGAGGGGCATGTGCATGTCGCCCCTAAAGGGGCTCGGGTTCAATTAAACCGCGGGGGCTATAAACATCCCGCCCCTCCGGGGCGATGGCCTCACCGTACTGACTACTTTTCGATAACGGCGACCCACTGGCCTTTGCGCTCTTCGCGGAAGACGACGCGGCCGCCGAGGAGGCGTGCGGCCTCGTCGAGTCCGGGGCCGCCGTGGGAGGAGTAGAGGAGGGCCACGTCGTATTCGGACTCGCGCGCGGCGGCACGCCCGAGTTCCGCGGGGAGGAAGTTCTCGACGGGCACGACGTTCAAAGCGCGGGGCGTGTAGCCGTAGTAAGGGTTGCGCAGCTCGTCCGTCGCGGGCCAGGAGGTGAGCACGCGCGCTTCGGGGTATCTGTCCGCGAGGAAGCGCGCGGCGTCGCGGTGGAGGAGGACGAAGTCGCGGTAGGCGAGGTTCTCCTCCCACGGAAAGCTGTAGGCCGGGTTGACCTCCGCGCGGTAGGCGAACGCGGCGCAGACGAGCGCGACGGCGAGCGGCCAGGCGGGCACGCGCCGCCAGAGCGTCGAGACCCAGACCAGAATCACGAGCGGCAGCACGGGCAGCATGTAGCGCGCCAGCACCGCCCCGCCCACGACCGAGAGCGCGAAGACGTGTGCGAGGACGAGCACGAGGAAGAGCAACTGCACGGGCACCGCGATGCGCGGCCGTTCGACGCCGCCGTCGCGGCGCGGCTTGAGGAACATCGCGGCGAGGCCCGCGAGCGTCAGCGCCCAGAGGTTCATGTGGAAGGTGACGTGCCCGAGGCGCCGCCAGACTGTGTCGAGGATGCGCGCGAGGTTGAGCGTGGACTCGACGTTGTAGCGGAAGTACTCGGGGTTGCCCAGGGTGTAGCCCGTGCGCGCGCGGTGGTACGCGAACCACAGCGCGAGCGGCACGCCCGCCAGCAGCAACGTCAGAGACCACCACGCCGGCCGCCTCTCAAGACAGACGAGCGACGCTAGTTTCTCCTTCTTCCTTAACAACCAGCAGGCCAACTCCCAACCGCACAGCACGAAGGGCACCATCACCGCCGTCTCCTTCGCCAGCACCGCCAGCGCGAGCAGCGCGACGCACGCGCCGCGACGCGCCGCGCGACTCCCGGACGCGCCGGACTCCGGCCCTTCCCCGGAGGGCGGGAGGTAGAGGACGAGCGCCCACGCCGTCAGCGCGGCCACCATCATGTCGAGGTGCGCGAGCGAGCTTTGGGCGAAGAAGACGGGGTAGGCGGCCGTGCAGACGACCGTCGCCAGCGCCACGCGCCAGTTCGCCACGCGCGCCGCGAGCGCGAAGACGCCCGCGAGCGCGAAGGCCGCCACCGCGAGCATCGCCGTGCGCGCCGTCTCGACGCCGAAGCCGAAGAGCTTCCACGCGAGCGCGAGCCACGCCATCACGAGCGGCGGGTGCGCGTTCGAGAGCGTCGAGTGCGGGATGAAGGAGCCGTCCGCGTAGATGTCGCGCGCGGCCGGGATGAAGTAGCCGGCCTCGTCCCAGTAGTAGGGGAGCCCGAGCAGCGGGGCGTGTGTGACGTGGAGGACGGCGAAGGCGGCCGCGAAGACGAGGGTGAGGAGGAGCGTCGTGCGTAGCTTGCGTGTCAAGGTGCTCGGTGTGCCCGTGGCTTCGGCCCGCCCGGCGTGTTCGGGGCGTCAGTGCTTCTCGGCGGGGTTCTCTTCCGGCGTCAGGGACTCGATGAGGTCGTGTTCGAGCGAGGCGTCGGGGCGCTTGACCATCGTCAGGCGGTTGCCGCGCTCGTTGTACTCGACCTGATCCATGATGTTGTAGATGAGCAGCACGCCGCGCCCCGACGCCTTGAAGAGGTTCTCGGGGTCGCGCGGGTCGGGGATGTCGGCGACGGCGAAGCCCTCGCCCTCGTCCTCGATGGTGAAGCGCGCCTCCTTCGGGGAGAGGTCGGCGATGATGCGGACGAGCTTGTTGTGGTCGTGCTTGTTGCCGTGCTTGACGGCGTTGACGAAAGCCTCGTCGAGCGCGATGAGCAGGTTCGAGCGGTCGGGCTTGATGACCCCGAGCGCGGCGACGCGCTCGATGAGGTAGTGGAGCACGCCGTTCATCAGGTTGATGTCGCTCGGCAGCTCGAACTCGATGTGCTCGCGGACGTAGGGGATCACCTTCAGGTCTTCGACGAAGCGCAGCTTGTAGCCGAGCGTCTTCTCGACGATCTGTGAGAGCTCGTCCTTGTCGTAAGGCTTGCGCAGGAAGTTGGCGGCGCCGAGCTTGAACGCCTTGACGATGCCGGCGTGCTGCGTCTCCTCGGAGGAGACGACGACCGGGACGAAGAGCCGCTTGCGCTGGAGTTCGGAGACGATCTGGACGCCGGAGTCGGAGTACTCGGCGAGGTCGGAGATGATGAGGTCGAAGTCTTCGAGGTCTTCGCGGCCGACGGCCTCGTCGCGGCCGACGGCCGTCACCACGTCGTGGCCGAGCCCGGCGAGCGCCTCGGCCAGGACGGTGCGCAACTCGGCGTTGCCTTCAACGATGAGGATGCGTCGTCTGTCCATCAAAGACTGTTTCCGCGAGCCTTCTGGAACCGGGGAGGGCGCGGAAAGCTCCGGCTTCCCATTTTTCCCGCGAGCTTTCCGCCAACGCTGTACGACGCCGGGGCGGGCGCCGGTTTCAAAATATATCACAGGGCAGTAGTCAGGAGTCAGGAGTCAGAAGTCAGAAGAAAAACTTGCTTATGACGGCCCGGACGGTTGGCACCGTCACCGCCCCAGCGGCGGAGCCTTCTGACCCCTGACTCCTGACTCCTGACTACTGATTTTCGTAATCCACGTCCTCGATGAAGCGGCGCGTGCGGGGGACGCGCGTGGTCTTGGAAGTCGTGCTCTCGCGGCCGCCGCGGCCGACGGTCGTGGTCCTGGTGACGCGGACGCCGGTCAGGTAGTTGGTGCTGGTGCCGGTGCCGCCGCCCGCGGCGCGGTCGTAGTCGCTGCGCTCCTCGCCGACGAGTTGGAAGCGCCCCGTGGCCGGGTCGTGGCGGAAGCGCAGTGTCAGGTCGGTCGCCTCGCGCGAGCCGCTGAGCTGGCTCACGTCGAGGACGCCGTTCTTAACCCCGACCTGGATGTTGCCGCCGTCGGGGTCGCCGAGCACGCCGTAGCAGAGCGAGCAGCCCAGGAGCTTCGGCGCGACCGCCGCGCGCGTGAAGCCGCCGCCGGGCTTGGCGAGGAGGATGACGAGAGCGCGGTAGCGCGTGTTCAGAGTCCCGTCCGAGCCCTCGACGGGCACGTCTTCGACGAGGCGGAGCACGGCGTCCGGGGAGCCGTCCCCGTTGAGGTCGCCGCTCGTGACGCCCTCGTCCGTCTCGACCTTCCAGCCCTTCGGCACGAAGTCGCGCGCCGTCCGCCCTTCGGCGGGCACGAGCTTCGGGTCGAGGAGGCGGCGCTCCCCGTCCTGGCGCGCGGCGCCGCCCGCGGAGACGAGCAGGGTCGCCGACAGTATCAATGCTTTCATCAAACGTGAGTCCTTCCTTCTTTATGAATGTCCCCGGAGCGGGAGGCCGCGCGCGAGCAGGTCTTCGAGTTCCGGTTGGGTCGGCAGCGCCGTGCGCGCGCCCAGCGCCCGGCACTTGAGCGCGGCGACGGCGCAGCCCGTGCGCAGGCAGCCCTCGACCTCCTCGCCGCGCAGCATGCCGTAGATGAATCCGGCGTGGAAGGCGTCGCCCGCGCCCGTCGTGTCGTGACAGCCGCCGGGCACGGCGAAGGCGGGCGACTCGACGAAGACGCCGCCGTGGTAGACGACCGCGCCGCGCTCGCCCAGCGTCATGCCGACGACGGCGTCGTGCCGCAGGCGCGACTTCATCTCGACCAGGGCCGCGTGCTCGTCGTCCATCCCCGTGAGCCTGCGCGGGAACTCGTGCGAAGAGATGAGCACGTCCACGTGCGGCAGAAGCTCTTCGAGCCCCTCGTAGACGTTGTCGATGTCGAGCGAGACGACCGTGCCGGCCGCGCGCGCCTCACGCGCCGCGCGCGCGCGCGCACGCGTGTCGTGCCCGTCCATGTGGAGCACGCGCCCGCGCCGCGCGAAGCCGACCGGCGCCTCCTCCTCTCTGTAAGAGAGGCGCGCGTCCCTGTCCCAGATGACGGTGCGCTCGCCCGTGCGCTCGTCGATGAGGATGTAGGCGATCTGGTTGGCGGCGCCCTCGACGACCTCGGCGAACTCGACGTCCACGCCCTCCGCGCGCAGCGCGTCGTACCCGAAGCGGCCCGCGTCGTCCGAGCCGAAGCGGCCGGCGTAGGCCGTCCTCATCCCGAGCCTTCTCAAGCCCGTCATGGCGCTCGCGGTCTCGCCGCCCGCGCCGCGCTCGTGCTCGACCAGGCGAACCTTCGTGTCGTAGGCGGGGTAGTGCGGGACGACGACGAGGTAGTCCACGGCGTTGAGGCCGAAGCCGACGGCGTCGAACTCTCTGGCGGGCGGGGGCTCGAAGGGGAATCGCACTCGTTTTCCTCGGACGGGGATTATAAACACAAGGGGCACGACAGCCGAAACCCGGTTATTGCTTTCGGCTGGAGGGCGGCGTTGAGGGCGATTCACCACAGAGACACAGAGGGCACGGAGGTGGCACGGAGACATCCCTCTGTGCCCCCTCTGCGTACTCTGTGCCTCTGTGGTTAACCGCCCTCCCCTCCATCAACCAGGCCGGAGAAAACCCGTCACTCACTTCAGCCTCCCCCCCGCGGAGGGTTTACGCGGGGGCGGCTGCTCCGTTAATATCTGTCGCGCCGTGACCCTCCCCGACCGGCCGGCGACCCCGGCGGCCGTTCGACATTTTCGCCCTTACGTTTTCGCCAAAGGAACACCCGCATGAGCCCCAGGACACAGCTTCGCGCGCGCCTGTGCGCCCTCCTGCTCGTCTGCCTGTCGGCGGCTTCGGCCGCGGCGCGGCAGCAGCAGCCCTGCCGGCAGCCCGCCGTCTCGGCCGCCTCGCGCGCGCAGAGCATCTTCACGCCGCGCCAGGAGATGGAGCTGGGCGACGTGATCGCCGAGCACGTCCAGCAGGACTACCGCCTCCTCTCCGACCCGGAGACGACCGGCTTCCTCCGCCGCATCGGCGACCGCCTCGTCGCACAGCTCCCGCCGTCCGAGATGCGCTACCAGTTCTTCGTCGTCGACCTGCCGGACGCGAACGCCTTCACGATGCCGGGCGGGCGCATCTACGTCACGCGCAAGCTCATCGCGTTCGCCGCGAGCGAGGACGAGCTGGCCGGCGTGCTCGCGCACGAGCTGGGGCACGCGGCCTCCGGGCAGCTCGGCGCCGACATGACGCGCCTCTTCCGCGAGGTGCTGGGCGCGACGTCAGTCACCGACCGCCGCGACATCTTCGAGAAGTACAACCAGATTCTCGACAACGCCGCGCGCAAGCCGGGCGCCTGGAAGCGCGGCGACCGCGAGGAGGAGGGGCAGCAGTACGAGGCCGACCGCATCGGCATCTACTCGATGGCGGCGGCCGGCTACGACCCGCAGGCGTTCGTCTCGCTCTGGAACCGCCTGACCGACGTGAAGGGCAAGACCGGCGGCTGGCTCTCCGACCTCTTCGGCACGACCCGGCCCGAGTCGCGCCGCCTGCGCGAGATACTCAAAGGCGTCTCCACGCTCCCCGCGCAGTGCGTCGCCGCGCGCGCGGCCGCCGGCCCAGAGGAGTTCAAGCGCTGGCAGGCGGCGGTGGTGAGCCTCACGACCGCGGCGCACGAGGAGTCGCTCCACGCCGTGCTCTCGAAGACGAAGCTCGACCCGCCGCTGCGCGGCGACATCAACCACCTGCGCTTCAGCCCCGACGGCCGCTACGTCATCTCGCAGGACGACGGCGGCATCGACGTCGTCACGCGCGAGCCGCTCGCACACTTCCTCCACATCGACGCGCCGGAGGCGAGGCCCGCGCAGTTCACGCCGGACTCGAAGGCGGTCGTCTTCTACAACCGCGACCTGCGCGTCGAGGAGTGGGACGTGGCGGCGAAGAAGATGCGGTCGGCGAAGGAGCTCTACGCGCGCGAGGGCTGCATCCAGACGGCGCTCGCGCCCGACGGCCGGACGCTCGCCTGCCTCGACGGCAAGTTCGCGCTCACGCTCTACGACGTGGAGAAGGGCGAGCCGTTCTTCACCAAGAAGGAGTTCTACAAGCCCGACTTCAACGACCTCTGGCGGCTCATCTTCTACCAGGTCTTCGAAGACGAGGGGGCGGAGTTCGACTGGGTGAGCATGGCCTTCTCGCCCGACGCGCGCTACTTCGCCGCCGGCCAGCTCAGCCTGACCTTCAACGCGCTCGGCTTCTCCAACCAGCTCTCGACCGTCGCGCTCGACCTCTCGACGCGCGCGCCCGTCTCGGTCAACGACAACGTCAAGCGGCTGCTCGGCAACCGCTTCGTCTTCCTCGGCCCCGACCGCATCCTCGGGCTCCACACGCAGGACGCGAAGAAGTCGGGCGTCGTCACCTTCCCCGCCGGCGAGGTGGTCGAGCAGTTCCCCCTCGGCGGCCGCCTCGCGCCCGTCACGCGCGGCGACTACGTCCTCATCTCCGGCCTCGTCACCGAGAGCGGCCCGCGCATGTCCGTCCTCGTCTTCGACCTCAAGACGAAGAAGTTCGTCCGCGGGAGCAAGACGCCGGCCGCCGACGTGTACGAGCGCTGGACGGTCGGCGAGCGCATCAACGGCGAGCTGGCGCTCTACGACATGGACAAGAACGAGACGCTCGGCACGGTGAAGCTCCCGCGCAACCCCCTGGGGCGCGTGCGCGCGTCGGCCGTCTCGCCCGACCTGAAGTGGCTGGCCGTCTCGGAGCGCAACCGCGGCGCCGTGTGGGATCTGTCGAAGGGCGGCCGCCTCTTCCACGTCCGCGGCTTCCGCGCCGCGCACTTCGCCGCGGACGGCGGCGCCTACGTGGACTTCCCGAAGTACGAGGAGCAGGAGCGCACGGTCGCGCGCCTCGACCTCCTGAGCGGCCACGTGTTCGAGCACCGCAAGCTCGGGGACGCGCCCGTCTCGCAGCGCGGCGTCTACTCCCTCCTGCGCAAGCCCCTCAAGAAGGAGGGCGGCCTCGACAGGAACGTCGCGCTCTCGGTGAGCGACGCGGTGACGGGGGCGGGCATGTGGTCGCGCGACTTCCAGAAGGAGGCGCCGCGCGTCTTCGTGGACGAGTACGCCGGGACGATGGTCTTCTCGTGGAACGTCAAGTCCGACCACGCGAAGGCCGAGATCAAGGCCGACCCACGGCTGAAGGAGCGCCTCGCCGCGATGGGCGAGAAGGAGGGCGACTACTTCATCCAGACCGTCGAGGCGAAGACGGGCAAGCCGGTCTCGACTCTGCTCGTCGAGACCGGCAAGGGCTCGTTCCGCATCGACGACATGTTCGCCGCGGGCGACTGGCTCGTCGTCTCCGACACGTCGAAGCGCGTGCTCCTCTACTCGCTGGCGACGGGCGAGCAGAAGGGCAAGTTCTTCGGCCGCGCGCCGGCGGTCTCGAAGGAGGCCGGCCTGCTCTCGGTCGAGACCGGGCGCGGCGAGCTGACCCTCTTCGACCTCGCCACCGGCGAGCGCCGCGACCGCTTCGACTTCGCCGCCCCCGTCTCGCTCGCCCACTTCTCCGACGACGGCAAACGCCTCCTCGTCCTCACCGCCGACCAGACCGTCTACCTCCTCGACCTGACGGCGAAGGTCAGCCAGCAGTAAGAAGCAAAGGGCAAAAGAGAAGGAGGACGAGAGTTAACGTGACTCTCGTCCTCCTTCTCTTTCGCCCGTCGCCTTCTTCAGCCGAAGACGCGCGACGCTCTGCACGCGAAGCCGGGCAGGAGCGGCGAGGTAATCTCCCCGTCGCCGCCGACGGTCGCGGCGAGCGCGAGCGCACCGCCCGCGGGTCGGTAGATTTCGACGGTGCGCGCCTCCGGGTCGGCCACCCAGTACTCGCCGACGCCGAACTTGCCGTAGACCTTCAACTTCCGCACCCGGTCGCGCCTCGCGTTCTCGCGCCCCGGCGAGACGACCTCCACGGCCAACGCCGGCGCCAGACGGATGTGCGACTCCGCCCCGACCTGCTCCAACTGCTCGTTCGTGAGGAAGACGAGGTCGGGGATGACGCTGTTGTGCCTGTCGAAGATGACGCCGGGCGTCGGGAAAACTTTGCCGACGGGGTTATCTTCGAGATACCTCTTCACGCAGAAGAAGAGGTTGCCGATGACAGCTTGGTGCGTGAGCGTTGGCATACCCGACACGATGAGTTCTCCTTCGATCAGCTCGTAGGTGTTACCGTCGTCGGGCAGCGCGGTGAGGTCGTCGGTGGTCAGCAGCGGCGCGGTGTTCGTCGTCATGGCAAGCCTCCCTCTGCTTCGCTTTTGCCGGGACGATACCACGCCGCGCGCCGCGCGCGCCACACGTTTCCGCGGGGCGCGCGCGGTGCGCTACACTGTCCGTAAACGTTCAGCGTTGACGTGCGAGCCAGCGGGTGATGCCCTTGACCCTGGAAGAGAAACTGAAGAACCTGCCCACCGCCCCGGGCGTCTACCTGCACAAGGACGCCGGGGGCAAGATCATCTACGTCGGGAAGGCGAAGAACCTCCGGAACCGCGTGCGCTCCTACTTCCAGTCGGGGCGCGGGCACGACCGCAAGACGCGGGAGCTGGTCAAGCGCATCATAGACCTGGAGTTCATCGTCACCGACACGGAGGTCGAGGCGCTGGTCTTAGAATCGAACCTCATCAAGCAGCACAAGCCGCGCTACAACGTGCTCCTGAAGGACGACAAGCAGTACCCGCACCTCAAGCTCACCATCTCGGAAGCCTTCCCCCGCGTGATGATCACGCGGCGCATCCAGCGCGACGGCGCGCTCTACTTCGGGCCGTACCTGCCGGCCTCGCTCGCGCGCCGCACCATCGACCTCATCAACCGCACCTTCCAGCTCCGCACCTGCGACATCGACATCGACGGCAAGCTCCCGCGGCCGTGCCTCGAATACCACATCAAGCGCTGCCTCGGCCCCTGCGTCAAAGACCTGTGCAAGCCCGACGAGTACGCCGAGGCCGTGCGCGACGTGCGGATGTTCCTGGAGGGCAAGAACCGCGAGCTGGCCGACGAGTACGAGCGGAGGATGTTGAAGGCGTCCGAAGAGATGCGCTTCGAGATGGCGGCGAAGTACCGCGACCTGCGCAAGACGGTGCTCGCCGTCTCCGAGCAGCAGAAGATGGCGCACACGCAGGACCTCGACGTGGACATCTTCGGCTTCCACCGCGAGGGCGCGCGCCTCGCGCTCCAGCTCTTCACGATGCGCGAGGGCAAGATCGTCGGCCGCCGCGAGTTCTTCTGGGAAGACCTGGCGGAGGACGACTCGTTCGACGCGGCCTCGTTCCTCTCCGACGTGCTGACGCAGTACTACTCGACCGACTACGTGCCGCGCGAGATTCACGTCCCCGTCGATTTCGAAGACCGGGAGCTTTTGGAGAAGGCCCTCGCCGAGCGCAAGGGCCGGCGCGTCCGCATCCTCGACCCGCAGCGCGGGCAGAAGCGCGAGATGATCGAGCTGGTCGAGAAGAACGCGCAGATCGCCTTCGAGCAGCGCTTCCGCGTGCTGAAGCCCGACATGGAGCGCGTGCTCGAAGAGTTGCAGGAGGTGCTGGAGCTGCCGCGCTTCCCCGCGCGCATCGAGTCGTTCGACGTGTCGAACATCTCCGGCGCCGAGAACGTCGCCGGGATGGTCGTCTGCGAGAACGGGAAGATGAACCGGCAGGAGTACCGCAAGTTCAGGATCAAGACGGTCGAGGGCTCGAACGACCCGGCCTCGATGCGCGAGGCCGTCTTCCGCCGCTACCGCCGACAGCTGGACGAGGGGAACCCCCTGCCCGACCTCGTCATGATCGACGGCGGCAAGGGTCAGCTCTCGGCCGCCGCCTCGGCGATGAGGGAGTTAGACCTCGAAGCCGTCCCGATGATCGGCGTCGTCAAGCCGCCGCGCCGCCACAACGAGGTCTCGCACCTCTTGCAGAAGGGGCGCGAGGACTCGCCCATCTACCTCGACTCGCACTCGCCCGTGCTGCGCCTCATCCAGTTGATACGCGACGAGACGCACCGCACGGCCGTCACCTACCACCGCAAGCGGCGCGAGCTGCGCGACTTCACCTCGGAGCTGACGGCCATCCCCGGCGTCGGCGAGAAGCGGAAGAACCGCCTGCTCCGGAACCTCGGCTCCATCCAGAAGGTGGCGGGGGCCACGGTCGAACAGCTCTCCCCCTTCGTCGGCCGCAAGACCGCCGAAGACATCTTCGAGCACTTCCGGCGCCAGCGGGCGCTGGCAGGCCGGCCCGACGACGCGGCCGAGGGCACCGCCGTTGACGAGACATCGAACGGCGAGACCGTCGTCGTGACGACCGCCGACGGCGAGGTCGCGGGACTCCACCACCCGGACGACCCCACCGTCATGACCGACGAGACCATCGCCGACGAGCACATCGAGACGCGCCTCGTAGACCCCGACGGCGACGCCGAAGACCTCCAGCCCATCCGCTCCGTAGACCACGCGGGCGACGTCAGGCCGCGCCGCAAGTCCACGCGCAAGCGCGGCGAGCGCTCCACCAACCCGCACGCAATCAAGAGGGAGAAGCTGGCGGAAGAGGACAAGTAGACAGTAGTCAGTAGTCAGTAGTCAGTAGAAAAACCGGAGGCGGCTCGTCCCGGCTGATGGCTGAGACGCGCCGCCCGTTTCGTACCTACTGTCTACTGTCTACTTCTTCTTCCGATGCTTCTCGATGTAGGCGCGCGCGAACTCGTTGAGGTGCGGGGCTTCGCGCAGGCCGATCTTCTCGGCCTCCTTCTCGGCTTCTTCGATTGTCCAGCCGTCGCGCAGCACGCGGCGGATCATCCAGAAGGCGCCGACGCGGATGGCGCCCGCGCAGTGGATGAAGGCGGGGCGGTTCGCCGCGTCGTCCGTCAGTTTGAGGAACTCCGTGGCCTGCTCCTCCTTCGGCTCGCCGAAGACGACGGGGATGTTGAAGTAGCGCAGGCCCAAACGCTCCGCCTCCGCACGCTCCTCCTCCGCGCGGTGCTCGCCCGGCGGGCGCAGGTTGATGACCGCCCTGACGCCCTCCTCCTTCAACTTCGCAAGGTGTTCTTTGCGCGGCTGGCCGCCCGTGCAGAACTCCTTGTTGACCCGCAGGAAGTTGCGTATCGGCGGGGCCTCCTGGGGCGCGGAGGCGGCGGACGTGACGAAGAGCAGCGCGGCGGCGACGACCGCCGCGAGTTCCCTTTTCGCGTTGAAGGTCATGGCTTCTCTTTTCATCAAGGCCCTCCCCGAACGGCCTTGTACCTCTTCAGTATTTCGACCGTCTTATCAACCGGCAAAGCCTCGACGCGCGCGCCGCCGCGCCCCGTAACGGTCGTGGCGCGGAGCAGGGAGTTGTAGACGGCCTCTTCGGTCGCCTCGACGCAGGCGAGGAAGAGCGGCGACATCGAGTCGTTGGGCAGGAGTTCGACGCGGCGCGGCGCGGTGTCGCCGTGCCTGACACGGTTCTGCGGCGCGGTGCTGAAGGCGATGACGTAGTCGCCGCTCCCGTTCGTCGAAGGCGAGCCGGTGCGGGCGAGGCCGAGCATGGCGCGCGCGGCGAGGCGCCGCAGGTTGCGCGCGTCGAGCGGGGCGTCGGTGGCGACGACGACGATGACCGAACCGTCGGCGCGGTCGGCGCCCGAAGGAGGCGCCGCGCCCTTGCGCCCGGACTTGCCCGCGGGCTCAAGGTCATCTTTGAGGTAGTAGCGCCCCAGCTCGCGCCCGACCGGCGCGCCGTTCATCGTGAGCACGCCGCCGTAGTTCGTCTGCACGAGCACGCCGACCGTGTAGCCGCCGTACTTCTGCGGGACGACGCGCGAGGCGGTGCCGATGCCGCCCTTGAAGCCGAAGGCGACGGTGCCCGTGCCCGCGCCGACCGAGCCCTCCTCGACCTCGCCGCCCTTCGCGGACTTCAAAGCCGCGAAGACCTCCTCGCGCCCGACGTGGCGTCCGCGGATGTCGTTCAACTGCCCGTCGTTGGTCTCCGCGACGAGCGGGTTGACGCTGCGCACGTCCTCGTTGCCGGCGAGCCCGAGCGTCCACTCGACGAGCGCGTCGGCCACGCGCGGGACGTTGAGGGTGTTCGTCAAAAGGATCGGCGTCTCAAGCTCGCCCAGCTCCTCGACCTGCGTCGAGCCCGCGAGCTTCCCGAACCCGTTGCCGACGAAGACCGCCGCCGGCACCTTCTCCCTGAAGAGGTTGCCGGCGTGCGGCAGGACGGCCGTCACGCCGGTGCGCACGTCTTCGCCTCTAAACAAAGTCGCGTGGCCGACGCGCACGCCCTCCACGTCCGTGATGGCGTCGAGCCTCCCCGCCGGCAGCACGCCCACGCGCAGGCCGATGTCGCGCGCACGCGGCCGCGGGGCCTCCCTGACGTTCTGTGCCATGACGTTCAGGAGCAGGAGCGAGACGAGCGCGATGCCGAAGGTCGTCCGCATGTCTACAGGCGCGTCGGCCGCCGCCTCAACCCCTGCGCCCCTTCCCGCCCGAAGACTTCCTGCCCGACGAGCGTCCGGCCGAACCCTTCGACGCGGACCTGGCGCCGCCCTTG
>DASVQJ010000358.1:0-2958 GCA_036389235.1 Pyrinomonadaceae bacterium
ACGGGAGTGCCCACTGCCACGTCCTCCTGCCCGGCGTAGCGCGACAGCAAGACCTGGAAGGCGGCGAGCAAGGTCATGAAGGAGGTCACGCCCTCCCGCAGCCCCAACCCCTTCAGCCCGTCGGCCACCTCGGCCGGCACGGCGAACGAGTAGCTGACACCGGCGTGCGTGCGCGCCGCCGGGCGGGGCCGGTCGGTCGGCAGCTCCAGGACGGGCACGCCCGCCAGCCGTCGCTTCCAGTAGGCCAACTGTGCGTCGAGCGCTTCACCCTCCACATGCTCGCGCTGCCATAAGGCGTAGTCCGTGTACTGGACGGGCAGTTCCGCCAGCGGAGACTCCTGCCCCTGCATGAAGGACGAGTAGAGCGCGCCGAGTTCTTCGACGAGCACGCCCATCGACCAGCCGTCGCTGACGATGTGGTGCATGACGACCGCCAGCACGTGCTCCGTCTCCGCGAGCCTGACCAAGAGCGCGCGCAGCAGCGGCCCGGCCGCGAGGTCGAACGGGCGCCGCGCCTCGTCGGCCATCAGCCTCCCGGCCTCCTCGTCCCGTTCTCCGGCATCAAGCGCCGACAGGTCAGTCAGCGGCAGCTCGAACCGGACATCTTCGGAGACGACCTGCGAGGGGCGCCCGTCCACCTCGACGAAGCTGGTGCGCAAGGACTCGTGCCGCCTCACCACCTCCGCGAGCGCGCGGCTCAGCGCCTCGACGTCGAGCCGACCCTTGAGCCTGACCGCCACCGGCATGTTGTAAAGCGCGGTGCCCGGCTCCAGTCGCTCTAAGAACCAGAGCCGCTCCTGCGCCAATGACAGCGGCGCATGACCGCCGGCCATCGCGGCGCGCTCGACCGGCGGCAGCGCGCGAGCCGACGCCGTCCCGGCCAGCGCCTCGGCCCTCGAAGCCACCTCGGCCACCGTCGCCCCCTCGAAGATGGCCCGCAGCGGTAGCTCCACGCCGAACGCCTCCCGCAGCCGCGACGCCAGCCGCGTCGCCAGCAGCGAGTGCCCGCCGAGGGAGAAGAAGTCGTCAGCGCGCCCCGCCCTCTCCAGCCCTAAGAGCGAGCAGTAGAGCGCCGAGACCACACCCTCCGCGGGCGTCCGCGGCTCCTCGTACTCGGAGGACGCCTCGGGGCGGCCCGGGTCGGGCAGCGCCTTACGGTCTACCTTGCCGCTGGGAGTCAGCGGCAGTGATTCAAGCGTGACGAAGGCCGAAGGCACCATGTACTCGGGCAGCGACTTCTGTATGAACTCGCGCAGCTCTCCCGCAGACAGTTGCCGCCCGTCCTCGGCCACGACGTAGGCGAACAGCCGCTTGTCCTCACCCGCCGACTGCGCGCGCGTCACGACGACGCAGTCGCGCACCGACGGGTGCGTCCGCAGCGCCGCCTCTATCTCCCCCAACTCGACGCGGAAGCCGCGCACCTTCACCTGCTGGTCTGCGCGCCCCAGGAACTCGATCTGCCCGTCAGCCAGGTAGCGCGCCAGGTCGCCCGTGCGATAGAGCCTCGCGCCCGGCCCGTCGCCGAACGGGTGCGGGATGAATCTCTCGGCCGTCAGCCCGGGGCGTTTGAGGTAGCCGCGGGCGAGGCCGTCGCCGCCGACGTAGAGCTCGCCTGCGACGCCCACCGGCACGCGTCGCAGACGCGCGTCGAGGACGTAGGCCGTCGTGTTGGCTATCGGCCGGCCGATGGGCACGGACGCTTCAATCCGCCCGAGGTCTTCGACCGGGTGGCAGCAGGCGAAGGTGGTGCTCTCGGTCGGGCCGTAGCCGTTAATGAGGCGGACGCGCCCCGGCGCCTCCAGAAGCTTCCGCACGTGCGGCACGGAGAGCACGTCGCCGCCCGCCAGCAGTTGCCGCAGCCCGCGCAGGTCGTCCACGCGCTCGTCAACCATCTGGTGAAACAGCCCGGCCGTCAGCCACAGCATCGTCACGCCGTAGTGCCGCAGGGCGCGACCCAGCTCTTCGAGCGTCGGCGTCTGCGTGGACATCAGGACGAGCCGCGCGCCGTTGAGGAGGCTGCCCCACAGTTCGAAGGTCGCCGCGTCGAACGAGGTCGAGGCCAGTTGAAGCAGAACCTCTCCGGCGCCGAACGTCGCGTAGTCCGTCCCCTTGACCAGACGCGCCACGTTGCGGTGCGTGACGCAGACGCCTTTCGGCCGACCCGTCGAGCCGGAGGTGTACATGACGTACGCGAGACACTCCGACGACATCGAGACGCCGAGATTCTCCGCGCCCTCCCGGCCGACGGCCTCGCCGCAAACGTCGAGGCAGACCACGCGCGCCTCCGCGTCGGCGAACCGGCCCGCCAGCGCCTCCTCCGTCAACAACACCTGGGCGCCCGTGTCCTCCAGCATGAAGGCGAGGCGGTCTTGCGGGTACGTCGGGTCGAGCGGCACGTAAGCCCCGCCCGCCTTCAAGATTGCCAGCACGGCCGCGACCATCTCGGGCGAGCGCCGGGCGCAGAGGCCGACGCGCGACTCCGGCCCGACGCCGAGGCCGCGCAGGTGGCGCGCGAGGCGGTTGGCCCTCGCGTTCAGCTCCGCGTAGCTCACCTGCCCGCCCTCGTACTCCAACGCCACCGCGTCGGGCGTCTCCGCGGCCTGGCGCTCGAACAGCTCATGCAGGCACGCCCCAGACGGGTAGTCCGCCTCCGTCCGATTCCACGCGGCGAGCAGGCGCTCCTCTTCGGCCGTCAGCAGCGGCAGCTCGGCCACGGGCATGTCCGGCTCGGCCGCGACGGCTTCGAGCAGCGTGCGGTAGTGGCCCGCCATGCGCTCGGCCGTCGCCTCGTCGAACAGCTCGGCGTCGTACTCCAGGAGGCACCTCAGCCCGCCCTCGCCCTCCTCCTCGACCGACAGCAGCAGGTCGAACTTCGCCGCCCCCGTCTCGACGGCCTCCGCCTCGATTGAAGCCTCGCCCAGCCGCAGCGCGCCGCGCGGCGCGTTCTGCAAGGCGAAC
>DASVQJ010000359.1:0-39788 GCA_036389235.1 Pyrinomonadaceae bacterium
CCGCAGACGCCGGGGCAGAACGTCGGAACGTCGGGCGGCGTCGCGCCCGCCGAGCTGCCGACCGAGCCGCCGCCGGTCGCGCCGAACTTCGAGGCGCCGGCGAGGCCGCTCCCCTCGGCCGAGCGCGTCGGCGTGGACATGATGAACCAGGAGGCGCTCTCGCTGAACGACGCCATCGCGCTCGCGCTCCAGAACAACAACGACATTGACGCCTCGCGCATAGACGTGCAGGTCGCCGAGTTCAACCTGACGGCGGCGCAAGGCGTCTACGACCCCGTCTTCTCTTCTGAGAGTTACTACGAGAGCCGCACCACGCCGACCAGCTCGACCATCGCGGGCGGCCTGAACGGCTCCGTGACGCAGAAGGACGTGACCGGCGCCGCACGCTTCGGCGGCTTCTCGCCCTGGGCGGGCGGTTCTTATCAGCTCGACTTTTCCACGACGCGGCTCCAGACCAACAACCAGAACGTCATACTCAACCCGCAATACCCCTCGGCGCTGACGTTCAGCTACACGCAGCCCATTCTCCGCGGCCGCCGCTTCGACCAGAACCGCCGCGCCATTGAGATTGCGAAGAAGAATTTGAGCCTGACTGACGCGCAGTTCCGCCAGCGCGCCATCGAGACCATCACGCAGGTCGAGCAGGCTTACTGGGATCTGGTCTTCGCGCTCCGCAACCTACAGGTGCAGATTGACGCCGTGAAGCAGGCGCGCACGCAGGTCGAGAGCAACCAGCGGCTCGTCCAGCAGGGCGTCATCGCCCCGATTGACATCGTCGCCGCCAACACGCAGGTGACGACCTTCGAGCAGAGCGTCTACACGGCGCAGGAGGCCGTCACGCGCGCCGAGAACACCCTCAAGACGCTGATACTCCCCGACCGCAGTGCGCCGCTCTGGTCGAAGCCACTGACGCCCGTCACGCCCGTCAGCCTTGAGCCGCCGCGCGTCCCGCTTGAGCAGGCGACGGCCGCCGCGCTCAGGAGTCGGCCCGAACTCGCGCAGCTACAGACCTCCGCGGAGATCAACCAGATAGACACGCGCTTCTTCCGCGACCTGACGCGCCCGCAGCTCGACCTCGTCGGCACCTACACCTCTGCCGGCCTCGCGGGCGTGCAGGTCACGCCGAGCGGCAGCTCGACGACCAGCGCGAACGCACTGCTCCGCACGCGCGTTAATGAGCTTTCGGCCATAGCCGGACTCCAACCGCTCCCGACCACGACGACCGGCAGCACCGTGCCCGAGAACCTCGTCGGCGGCCTGCCGAAGTCGCTCTCGAACCTCGCGCAGCAGGACTATCCGACCTACCGCGTCGGCGTGCGCGTCGAGCTTCCGCTCCGCAACCGCACGGCCGAGGCCAACTACGGCCGCACTCTCGCCGAAGGCCGACGCATCCAGAACCGGCGCGCGCAAGCCGAACAGTTGATCGAGGCCGACGTGCGCAACGCCGTGCAGTCCCTGCGCTCTTCCGAAGCGCGACTCGCCTCGGCCGCCGCGACGCGCCGCTCGGCCGAGTTGCAGTACGAGAGCGAGCAGCGGCAGTTCCGCGCGGGCACGACCACCATCTTCCTCGTCCTGCAACGTCAGAACGAGCTGCTCGCCGCGCGCGGGCGCGAGCTACAGGCGCAGACCGACCTCAACAAGGCCATCGCCGAGTTCCAGCGCGCCACCGGCAACACCCTCGAAGCCAACAACGTGGCCGTGCGCACCGACGGCCCCGCGCGCGAGCTGGAACTCCGACCCGCGCAGGGCGCGGACGCCAGGCAGACGGCGCCACCAAAGCCGACCGCCCAGGCCCCTTCAACACCATCCGGCTTGATGGGCTTCAGGCAGAGATGAGAAAAAGCCTTTCATCTGCAAACGAGCACGAAGGCGACCGGGTCAGAACCACCCGCGGTAGCGGGTGGGCCTGTGCGACGCGGCACGCCCGGCCAATCAAGGCCCACCCGCTACCGCGGGCGGTTCTGACCTGTCTGCTCGTAACGTTGGCGGGATGCGGTTCGAGCGGAGGCGGCGAAGGCGAGACGGCGGGCGTCGTCATCGTCAACGCCCCGGCGGCCGGCGAGGTTAGGCGCGTGCTGGTGAGCGAAGGCGTCCGACTCAAGAAGGGCGACGCCGTCGCCGAGATGGTCGTCCGCGCCGAGGGCGCGGCGGCCCCGACCCCGCGCCCCGAAGACCCCGTGGCCGCCGCGGGCCGGAACATCGCTTCGGCGCAGGCCGAGATCGAGGCCGCGCGCGCCGAGGTCGTCCGCGCGGAGGTCGATGTCTCGCGCCTCACGCCGCTCGTCGCCTCGGGTCAGGCTTCGCAGGGCGAGCTGGACGGCGCCCGCGCCACCTACGAACGCGCGCAGCAGCGCCTACAGCGCGCGCAGTCCGCGGCGCAGGGCGCGCAGGCCGGTCTCGTCGCGGCCCGGCAGCCGAACCGAAACGTCGCGCCGCCCACGGCCCCTTCCGAGAAGGTCGTCTACGCGACCGCCACCTCCGACGGCACGGTGAGCGCCGTCAGCGTCCGCCCCGGCGCGCGCGTCGCGGCGGGGCAGCCGCTCGCGACCTTACGCGCCGAACAGTAGCGATGGGCGCCGCTGAGACAGAGGTAGCCAACATCGGCCCGCGCGAGCGGCGCAAGCGGCGCCTGTTCGGCATCGTCTCTCTGACCGTCGCCGTCGGCGTCGCGTTCGTGCTGGTCTCTTTCGGGGCGCCGCGCTGGTCGAGGCTCGTCGTCTTCTTCCCACTCTGGATGGCGGGGCTCGGGCTGCTGCAAGCGCGCGAGAAGACCTGAATCGCGCTGGCCGCCCGTGGGGTGTGCAACATGGACGCGGGCGAAGAGACCGTCCGCGACCAAGAGCTGGCGGCGAGGCTGCGCGAAAGGGCGGCGGCCGTCCACAAGCGTGCGCTCATGGTGGCCGCCGCCATCATGGTCGTCGTGCTGGTCTTCCCTGACTATTGACGTGAAGCGTCGGCCCGACGTTATGACCCCAGTCGCCGGTAGACGTAATTGACTATCGCCACCGAGGCGGCGATGAACAGGCAGAGCGGCGTGAACAGCCAGGTATCCCAGTCGGCGAAGTCCGTGCCGCGCACGCGCTTGAATAACCCGACGTACCTGAACTCCCCGACCGCGCGCGCGAGGAAGAGCAGCGCAATCAACCAACAGCCCCAGACGAACACCCACCCCGGCAAGGGCGCGGCCCGGACGCCCAGACGCCCGAGCACGCAAAGCGCCGCGAGCAGCAGGCACGCCGCGACCGCGAGCGTCCCGGCGCGCGAAGGGTGGAAGAGGCGCGCGCCGCCGCCCCCGGCCGGCACGGTCGGCACGGCCGCCGCGTGCCCCCACCCGCCGCCCGCCGCCCAGTAGACGTGAAGCAGCGCCAGCGCCGCGAAGACGCCCGCCGTCAGGAAGCCCAACCCTCGAATCATCAGACTCACCCCGCGCCTCTCTTATACGGACGGAAGTTCGCCCACACTCTAACTGAGCTGCTGGCGGAACCGCCACACGCTCGCGCCGACGATGACCAGCGCGAAGGCGGTGAGCGCGGGCAGGCTCGGGTAGAGCACTTCGAGCCCGACGCCTTTGAGCAGCACGCCGCGCGCGATGGTCGAGAAGTGGCGCACGGGGTTGAGGTAGGAGACCTGCTGCCCGAAGAACCTCCGCGCCATCGGCGCGTGAGTCTCCTCTTCGTTGGCGGGGCTGCGGTAGACCGCGCGGCGGACGGGCCGAAGGCGAAAGCCCGTCCGCCTCTTTTTCATTGACATCTACCGCCGCCGCGAATATCTTTCGTCTCCTCCGAGGGTTCTTTTCTTGCCGACGCGTCCAGCCGGCCGGGCCTCATTGCAGACCGCAGCCGCCCCGGTTTCCGCTCCGTACGAACCGCTCTTTAACTTCAACGACGGTCGGGACGACAAAAGGGGAGTCATGGCCGACAAAACGCCAGCGCCCGCAGGAACGAACAGCATCCTCGTCAAGCTACGCCCGACGGGGGCGCTGAGGGCGGCAGAGTCTCGCGCCAATCTGAGGCCGCTCTACGAAGAGGCGCCGCGGGGCGCGGCGTCCGGCTTCGGGCTCGACTCCGACCCGCGCTGGTTCCTCGCCGAACTGCCCGACGGGGCGGCGACCCCCTGGGATTTGGCGCACGCGCGCGTCGCCGCGCAGCTCGGAGTCTCAGAGTCGGACGTGGTCTTCGCCGAGCCCGACCTCTTCCACAACGTCTACAGGGACGCCAACGAGGAGGAGATCGGGCCGGGCTTCGCCGCGGGCGAGAAGTGCGTGGCCGAGCCGCAGGACGGGGCGCGAGGCAAGGCGGTCGGCCCGGCGGAGTTCGCCTGGCACCTCGGCGACAACTACTCGCAGCTCGGCTCGGCGCGCGACGCGGTCGTCTTCGAAGACCCGCGCACGCGCATCGCGCACCTCGACACCGGCTACTACCGCGCGCACGACGTGGCCCCCGAGCGTGAACGCATCCTGAAACACCTCGAACGCAGCTTCGTCGAGGGCGACCGGAACCGTCAGAGCGCCGAAGACCCCGACAACAACGCCTTCCTCGTCGACAACTCCGGCCACGGCACGGGCACCATCGGCATCCTCGCGGGCGGCAAGGCCCCGGGCTTCGGCGGCGTCTACCTCGGCGGCGCGCCGCAGGCCGACATCGTGCCGATACGCGTGGCCGACCGCGTCGTGCTTTTGACGACGAGCGCGCTCGCGCAGGCCCTCGACTACGCGGTCGAGCAGCGCTGCGACGTGGCGACGCTCAGCATGGGCGGCGTGCCTTCGCGCGCGTGGGGCGAGGCCGTAGACCGCGCCTACGAGGCCGGGCTCTGCCTGTGCGCCGCGGCCGGCAACCACTTCGGCATCTCGCCGCCGCGCACGCTCGTCTACCCCGCGCGCTTCAGCCGCGTCATCGCCGTCTGCGGCGTGATGGCCGACGGGCGCCCTTACGCCGACCTCAAGGGGACGGCGATGGAGGGCAGCCACGGCCCCGACTCGGCCATGAAGGCGGCCCTCGCCGCCTACACGCCGAACATCCCCTGGCCGCGCTTCATGTGCGCCGACGTCATCCGCCTCAACGGCGAGGGCACCTCGGCCGCCACGCCCCAGGTGGCCGCGGCCGCCGCCCTCTGGTTCGAGAAGTACAAGCGCGAGCTGCCCCGCGACTGGCGGCGCGTCGAGGCCGTCCGCAACGCCCTCTTCACCTCGGCCAAGCTGAAGTCCGACAGGAAGCACTTCGGCAACGGCGTGCTACAGGCGCGCGCGGCGCTCGACGTGCGCCCCGCCTTCGGCCTGAAGAAGAGCGACAAGTCGGACGACTCGTGGTCGTTCCTCCGCGTCATCACCGGCCTGGGCGTCGTCGAGATTCCGCCGCGCGAGGAGATGTTCAACCTTGAGCTGGCGCAGCGCTGGCTGCTCAACGAGGAGCTGCAAGCGCTCGTCCCAGACCCCGCCGCCGTGTCGAGGCTGAAGGACGAGGAGCTGCGCCGCTTCATGGAGGCCGTCATCGAAGACGAGGGCGCCTCGCTCGCGCTCCGCAGGCACGTCGCCGCGCGCTACCCCGTGGCCGCCGGGCGCTCCGCGCCGCGCACGCCGAAGACGAGAGTGGTCGTGCCGGAAGTCCTCCCGGTCTGCGACACGCAGCCGGCCGTCCCCGACCCGCCGTTCCGCGCCGTCCGCGTCTACGCCGTCGACCCGAGCCTGTCGGCGCGGCTCGACACGGCCTCCGTCAACGAGGTGACGCTCCAGATACGCTGGGAGGAGTTGGGGAAGGGGCCGACGGGCGAGTACCTGGCGGTCGAGGACGTAGACGCCTCGGGCAGACGCTACCCGCCGGTCGAGTTGGACGACCCGCGCCTGCTCGCGCAGGACGGCTGGGCGCCTTCGGAAGGCAACCCGCAGTTCCACCAGCAGATGGTCTACGCCGTCGCCATGAAGACCATCCAGCACTTCGAGCGCGCGCTCGGCCGCCCCGTCCTCTGGCGCCCGCGGCCGAACCCGAAGAACGCCAACGACGACAGCCAGTTCGTCCGCCGCCTGGCCGTCCGCCCGCACGCGCTCCGGCAGGCGAACGCCTTCTACAGCCCGCAGGAGGTCGCGTTGCTGTTCGGCTACTTCGAGGCCGGCGCCGACGACCCCGGCGACCACATGCCCGGCAGCCGCGTCTACTCGTGCCTCTCGCACGACATCATCGCCCACGAGACGACGCACGCCGTCCTCGACGGCATGCACCGCCGCTTCAACGAGGCGACCAACCCGGACGTGCTCGCGCTGCACGAGGGCTTCGCCGACATCGTCGCGCTGATGCAGCACTTCACCATCCCCGGCGTGTTGGAGCAGGAGATCGCGCGCACGCGCGGCGACATCGAGGCCGAGTCGATGCTGGGGAGTCTCGCCGTCCAGTTCGGCTACGCGACGGGCGGGCGCGGCGCCCTGCGCAACGCCATCGGCCGCGTGGAGGGCGGCGTGTGGAAGCGCTTCGCGCCCGACCCGGCCGACTTGCAGAAGCGCCTGACGCCGCACTCGCGCGGCGCCGTCCTGGTCGCCGCCGTCTTCGACGCCTTCATCGCCATCTACAAGGCGCGCACGGCAGACCTGCTGCGCATCTACACGGGCGGGACGGGCGTGCTGCCGGGCGGCGCCATCCACCCCGACCTCGTGCGACGCCTCTCGGACGAGGCGTCGAAGTCGGCCGCGCACGTCCTCGACATGGCGATCCGCGCGCTCGACTACCTGCCGCCCGTGGACGTGACCTTCTTCGAGTACCTGCGCGCGCTCATCACCGCCGACTACGACCTCGTCACCGACGACCGGCACAACTACCGCGTCGCCTTCGTCGAAGCCTTCCGCCGCCGCGGCATCTACCCCCTGAACCTCGACGACGCGACGGCCGACACGCCGCGCACGCTCTCCGTGGACACGCTGCGCTGGCAGGGCTTCGACACGGCGCAGTTCCCGCGCCGCGTGCGCGCCGAGATCGCCGGGCAGTACAAGGGCGTGCTCGACGGCCTCCGGCAGTACGCCGAGGCGTGCATCTACCTCAAAGACCGGGAGGAGCTGTTCGACGTGACGCGGAGGCAGCGGGCCACGCTCCACAAACAACTCCTCGACGCCTTTAAGGCCGTGCCCGCCTTCGCCGGCGAGCTGGGGCTCGACCCCGACAAGAGGTTCGAGGTTCACGAGCTGCGCCGCGCGCTGCGCGTAGACCCCGAGGGCCGCAACGTGCCGCAGATCATCGTGGCGCTGACGCAGTCGGACGTGGTCAAGGACGTGGACGCGCCGCGCCACGTCTTCCGCGGCGGCTCGACGCTCGTCGTAGACCTCTCGCGCCACGACCTCAAGGCGGTCAAATACCGCATCGTCAAAAACATCACGAGCGCCGCGCGGCGCGAGCGCACGGCCGCCTTCGTCCGCGACGCGGCGTCCGACCCTCTGCGCGCGCTCTTCTTCGCGCCCGACCGCCACGGCGAGCCGTTCGCGGCGCTCCACGCGCTCGCCGACGACGGCTTCTAAAGACCGAAAGGGGTAGAAGACATGCCGGGTAAGATCATCGAAGGCAGGAACCTGAAGCCCGCAGACTGGACGCTCATGCCCGACTTCTGCGTCGTCGGCTCGGGCGCGGGCGGCGGGGTCTGCGCGCTCAAGCTGGCCGAGGCCGGCTTCGACGTGATCGTCCTCGAAGAGGGGCCGAACATCCCGAAGGAGTCGGGGCCGGCCCCGGGTCAGGTGCGGCGCATGCTCAACGAGCGCGAGAGCCTCATGTACAAGCTGCTCTACCAGGAGGGCGGCACGCGCATGACCGCCAACGGCGGCGTCAAGATCATGCAGGGGCGCTGCATCGGCGGCGGGACGGCCGTCAACTGGTCGGCGTGCCTGCCGCCGCGGCTCGAAACGCTCGACGTGTGGCAGAAGCGCGGCCTGCCCTTCACGCGCCAGAACCTCGACCCGTACCTGCGCGAGGTCGTCAACTACCTCCACGTCGTCCGCAACGACAAGTACAACACCTCTGCGCGCAAGTTCATCGAGGGCTGCGACCACCTCGGCATCCCGCACGACAACCTGCCGAACAACACGCACGACTGCCGCGAGTGCGGGAGCTGCGGCGTGGGCTGCCCCTACGACCGCAAGATGAGCGGCTTCGTGAAGTGGCTGCCCGACGCCGTCGCCCGCGGCGCGACCGTCTACACCGACACGAAGGTGGATAAGCTCGTGGGCAGCGGCGACCGCGTCAGCGAGGTGCACGCGCACTTCATCGACGGCAAGAACCGCCCGACGAAGGGCACGCTGGTCGTCAAGCCGAAGAAGGGCGTCGTGCTCGCCGCCGGCTCCATCGGCACGCCCGCCGTCCTCCTGCGCTCGAAGATGGACCTGGGCAGGCGCGTCGGCAAGTTCACGCACATCCACCCCGTCACCATCACCATCGGCAAGTACAACGAGAAGACCAGCCCGGCCTACGGCGTGCCCGACAACATGTGGTCGCCGAAGTACGCCGCCGGCCCCACGGGCTACCTCGTCGAGACCGGCTCGTTCTTCCCCGTCCTCTCCGCCTCGGCCACGCTCCAGCACGGCGACGAGCTGCACCGCATCATGCGCGACTACTACCCCTTCGGCGCCATCTCCTACGCGCACCACACCACGGGCTTCGACGAGAAGGAGCCCTACGGGACGGTCAAGCTCGACGAACACGGCGACCCCGAGCTCGACTACGTCATCCCGAAGGCCAACGTGAGGCCGATGCAGGAGAGCCTGGAGGTGATGTGCCGCATCCACCTCGCCGCCGGGGCCTCCTCCGTCTACGTCATGCGCAACCCGCCGCTCGAAGTGAGGGCCGACTCGGGCTTCGAAGAGATTAAGAAGATCGACTTCACCGAGCCGCAGCGCGCGACCGTCTTCACCGTCCACGTCATGGGCGGGTGCCAGATGAACAGGGACGAGCGGCGCCGGGTCGTCAACAACGACTTCACGTTCGGGGGTATGAAGAACCTCTGGGTCGTGGACGGCTCCATCTTCCCGACGGCGCTCGGCGCGAACCCGCAGATCACCATCTACGCGCTGGCGCTGTGGGGCGCGCAGGAGATTTGCCGGCAGAACAACGCGACGTTCGAGCTCAAACACCAGCAGGGAGGTACATGGCCGTGGCCGGGATACTGAGAACGACGCTGCACGCGGCGGCGAGCCCGAAGAACCGCCCCGAGGTCAAGACCGACGGGCTCGAACACCTCGACAGGAAGACGGCGCTCATCCTCTACGCGGTCGCCGAGGCCGTGCTCGGGGAGGGCTTCCTGAAGAAGGCGCCGACTTTCGTCGAGACCGTGGACGACTACCTCAACTACCAGCGGCAGTCGCAGCGCGACCTCTTCCTCACGGCGCTCCTCATCGCCGAGACGCGCCTCTTCAGCCTCGTCACCGTCGGCAACCTGCGCGGCTTCTCGCACCTCCCGCTCGCCGACCGCCGGAAGGTTTTGGAGAAGCTCCGCGCGAGCGGCACCCAGCAGAACCGCAACATCTACGCCGCCTTCGTCAACGTCTCGGCCGCGACCTACTACGCGAGCGAGCTGACGTGGCCCGACCTCGGCTACCCGGGCGTGAGCGTAGACCACCCCGAGATACTCAACCGCCTGCCGCCGATCCCCTGGCGGCCCGGCGACCCGCGGCCCATCGAGCCTTAAACGGCTCACACGCTCAACTCGACGGCGGCCCTTCGAGGGCGGAAGGCGGGTTCGACAATGGCAGGAACGGGCACCATCAACGTCAGCGTCTTCAACGGCGCGCGCCAGCCCTGGGCCGGCCCGGAGGTGCGTCTGGTTCTGACCGACCCCTTCACCAGCTCCAGCAACAAGAGGCTGGTCGATAAGACGTTGAAGAAGGGCACGCACAACATCGTGCTCGAAGGCGTCCGCGCCGACGCGGGGCAGAGGTACATCCTCTTCCTCGACGCGGACAAGCACCGGAGCCACTCGGTCTTCCCCGTCAAGCCCGCGCCCGACGCCCCGACGCCCATCAACATCATGCTCATCCCGAACGACCCCGTCCCGAACTTCGCCTCCTTCAACTACAAGGAGCTGCAACTGCGCTCGCCGCAGTTCCACGGCGCGTTGAGCGAGGGCGTGGCCGAGGGCGACTTCCTCGGCCTCCCGAAGTCGGACGGGAAGTTCGGGCTCGCCAGGATGGCCGCCGTCCTGAACATCGAGGCCAAGCTGCGCGCGACGGCGCTCAAGCAGGGCAAGGCGGTGGACTACGTCCGGCTGATTAAGAACCTCGACTGCTGCGAGCGCGACCGCATCAAGGCGGGGGTCGCGGCCGACATGCCCGCGCAGGTTCGCGGCCTGAAGACCTTCGGCGAGCTGAACGAAGACCTCAACGAGCTAAACCACAAGGGCTTCCCCGTGAGCTTCAAGGAGAAGGTCGCCTTCGCCAGCCTGCAACTCTCCTTCGCCAGGAAGGCGCAGGCGGGGCTGCTCTCCGCCGACATCGACATCGACCTGCTCACGGACATCGGCCACTTCGGCGAGGTCATCAAGAACAAGATCACGAAGATGAAGACCGACCCCTTCACCATCTACACCCTGCTCTTCGACCAGGGCATCCGGCCCCTCTACACTTTGAAGGTTTAGGCCGCGCTTCAGCCGGCGTAGAGTTGCAGGTCCGTGCCGACGGCGTCGGCTATCTCCAGAGCGCGCGCGAGGTCGGGGTGGCGGACGACGAGGTAGCCGTCCGAAAGTAACGTCTGCTTCCAGTCGCGGCGCGGCGAGCCGAGCGGGAGCAGGTCGATGAGGACGATGTGCTCGCCGTACTTCGCGAGCAGGTGTTCCAGCCCTTCCGTCCTGTAAATCCGCCCCTGCCCCTGCGCGCGCTTGTAGATGATGACGGCGTTGTAGCGCCGCTCCACCTTCTGCGTGAACCGCCCTTTAACCACCGCCTCGGCCCAGCCCGCGAAGAGGTCTGTGTCGCTCGCGTAGTTCATCACGTCCACCGAGCGCGCGCCCGGCGGGCGGCAGGCGATCTCGCCGAACACGACCTCGCCGGACGGCTTCCTGAACCACTCCATGTGCGTGAAGCCCGTGTCGAACTTGAGCGCGCGCAGGACTTCCTTCCCCATCTCGCGGCCGCCCGCGTACTCCTCCGCGTCCACGTCGCGCAGCATGACGATCTGCGGGCTGACCCATTCCAGTGTGCGCGCGATGAGCGGGTGCGGGCGGTACTTCGTGATGCTGTAGTAGACGACCCGGCCGCCGACGCAGACCGTGTCGAAGGTGAACTCCTCGCCCTCGATGAACTCTTCGACGTTCACCTCCGGCAGGTGCGCGAGGCGCGGGAGCGTCTCTTCGAGCTGCGCCCCGTCGTCCACGCGGTAGGTGTCGGCCGAGCCGGCGCCCGCGACGGGCTTCAGGATGAGGGGATAGCCGATGCGGCTCGCGGCGTCCCTGCACCCGGCAATCGTGGTCGCGCGCTCGTGGCGCGGCGTGCGCACGCCCGCGGCGGAGAGCACCTGCTTCATCCTGTCTTTGTCGCGGAACGGCAGAGTCCCCGCCACCGACATCCCCTGCACCCCGAGCGCCTCGCGTATGCGCGCGGCCAGGAGCATCCCCGGCTCCCAGAGGCACTCGACCTTGTCCACGCGCACGGGCGAAGTCCAACGCCTGACCGCCTCGACGACCGCGTCCTCGTCCTGAAGACTCGGGACTTGCAGGTAGGCCGCGAGGTGTCGGCCCGCCTCCGGCGGCAGCGCGCTCTCCGGCTGGTCGCTCACGCCGAGGACGCGCGCCCCCGCCCACGCCAGCGCGCGCGTGAAGTACGGAATCTCCTGCGGGTAACCCGGCGAAATCATCAGGACGTACATGACGCCTCCGTTCATAGCGGTCAGAAGCACCCGCGGTAGCGGGTAGCCCTTCATTACCCGTGGGAGTCGTATCACAAAGCCCCACCCGCTACCGCGGGTGGTTCTGACCCGGTTGCCATCACCCCAGCTCGACGCGGATGGTGCTGATGAGACGGAGCAGTGCGTCCTTGACCACTTCGGTCTCGGGGTGGCGCAGGAGGACGTAGCCCTCGCCCTCGTAGCTGCCCGTCGGCGTCTGCCCCACTTCGGGGAGCTTCACGTCCGTCACGAGCCCCCCCAGTTCCCTCCCCGCCTGTTCGAGCCCGTGGATCGCCACGACACGGCCGCTCCCCTGTCCGCGGAGGAAGGCGGCGCCGGCCGCGTAGCGACGCTCGGGCGGCTCGAACTCGCCGTAGATCATCACGCGCGCCCAGGCGTGTAGGAAGTCTATGTCGTGCGCCCGCGAGACGAGCGTGGTGATCTGCGCCCCCGGCGGCCGCGCGCCGACCTCCGAGATGGCGACGCTCCCGTCCCCGCGCCTGAACCACTCCATGTGCGTGAGCCCCGTCTCCATGCCGAGCGCCGAGAGCGCCGCGCCTGCCGCCCCCCGTATGTCGTCGTACTGCGGGCCGTCGATCTCTCTGGGGAGCAGCAGGCACCACTGTATCCAGGGGTTGCGCAGCACCTCCAAAGGCGTGGGGTAGTAGTGCGTGAGCGAGTGCCACACCGCGCGCCCGCCGATTGAGATGGTTTCGAGCGAGTGCTCTTCGCCGGTGATGAACTCTTCGATTAAGACCGGCTGGCTCGGAGACGGGGCGGAGATTTTCAGCGCCTCGCCGAACGCGCGTGCGTCATCGACGCGGAAAGTGCCCTGCGCCCCGGCCCCGGCCGGCGGCTTGAGGACGAGCGGGTAGCCGACCTCTTCGGCGAAGCCCCACCCTTCGGCGTCGTCGTGCGCGAGCCTGTGGCGCGCGCAGGGGACGCCCGCCTCGCGCAGCACGTTCTTCATGCGCGACTTGTCGCGGAAGTTGCGCGCGGCCTCCGCGCTCATCCCCTCGACGCCCAACATCTCGCGCGCCTCGGCCAGCGGCACCTGCAACTGCTCGTACGCGCCGTAGAGCCTGTGGATGGGGCCGAAGTGTCCCGAGAGCACGCGCGCCGCGTGCGCCAGTTGCCCCGGGTCGAAGATGTCTTCGACCTTCCAGTGAGCCGCGATGCGGTCGCGCAGATGTTGGGCAAGATGCTCCTGCGGCTCCTGGCTGACGACCGCGACGCGCACGCCCGGCTGGCTCACCGTCGCCTCGATGAAGCGGTGGGCGTTATCGGTGAACGCCGGCGCGGCGAATATGACGAAGTGCATACGGCCCCCTTTTCACGTAGAGGCGTCGGGAAAGCTCTAAACTCTACCCCTCGGCTTGCCGGCACGCAGCCGGCCGCGGTCTTGATAGGAACTTGAAAGGCGTGTCGTCCATTATAGAACAGACAACGCCGCAGGAAGGCATCAGAAAAAATTTAAGAGAGGGAGACCGGCGGCGGGTAAAAAGTCAACGTTGTCGCTGACCGCCCTGGGTCTGACGGCCGCTCCATTCTTATCCGACGGAGTTGTGAACGTCGGAAGGGATCGAGGCGGGGCGCATAATGATTAAGTAGAAGGCTAAGTGTTCCGGGTCATTCGTCTCGGCCCCCGCCGCCGACGGTATCTCCGCCGCCGCCCCTCCGCCTGCGCGCGACCGCGGCGCTGTGCAGGTCGCGCTTGACGGCGATGCGCTGCACGTAGACGGCCGTCGTCGAGAGGTCTGCGTGGTCGAGCGCGTCCTGCGTGGCCGTCATCGACCCCGTCTCCTCCGAGACGATGCGCGCGTAGGTGTGGCGCGTCTGGTGCAGATGTACGTGCCCCAACCCTGCCTCCCGCGCGTACAGCTTCAGGTTTCTGACGAAGGCGTGAGACGTGAGGGCTTCGCCAGCCAGTTTGGGATTGTCGTGGCGCGTCCACAGCGGCGCGTCTGTCTTCAACACGTGCAGGCGCTTCGCCGCCGAAAGGTAGTCGAGCAGCGCCTCGCGCACCTCCGGGTCACGCACCTCCCTCGCACGATACCGCCCGCCCTTGATCAGCCCGCCGATGACAAGCCCCTCGTCCCCGACAGTGACGTCTCGCCCTCGCAATGAGATCACCTCCTCCCGGCGCAACCCCGTGCTGGTGTAGAGCAACAGCAAGGCCAAGTCACGCTTCGCCACCAACTCGCCGCCTGCGGCCTTTCGACTGACAACGTCCGTCACGGCCCTCAGCTCCTCGTCAGTCCAAGCCTTCGTCGCCTCAGTCTGATACGGGCGAACACGCTTGGGGCGTGCGAGCAGAGCCGGGTTCTGACGCAAAAACGCCCCTGTCTCCTGCTGACCCAGCGCCCATCTATAGAACGACGAGAGGAAAGAGACGCGCGCGTAAATGGTGGCCGGGCGCTTCCCCTCTTCCCTCATCCGCTCGCACCACGCGCTGACGTCGGCCGGCTCTACGTCGCGCGGGCTCTTCTGAACCCAGTCGAAGAAGGCTTCAACGACCCTCCGTTTGTTCTGTAACACTTCTCCCCGGCGGCGTGAAGATACCCCCGTCGAAGCGCCGGCCCACAGCTCAACCGCGGTTCGTAAGACCGCTTCGCGACCGTCGCCGGTGGCAAGCGCCGTCGTGACCGACAGTACTTTGGAATCACTTTCCGAAGAATCCGACGTGTTCACGAGTTCACCACTGCGCATTACACTGACCGATAAATTTGCCCTGCCGAAGCGGAGTGTATCATGCTATTGCCTAGTGTTTACAGAAATCACGTATTTGTGTAAGCTATCATTGTATCAAGATACAACGAACCATTTTATGGTACATAAGCTGACATTCTGATGTTTCACAATCAAATTGTACTTTTGCCCCTTGCACCCGAGAAGACAGATATTCTGAAGCTGCCTATAGCTCTTACAGGCCGACCGGGCCTGTTCGCTTCGGACGTGGACGTCGAGATTCACCTCTACTCACTGCGCACCTCCCTGTCCTTATTACTCCTTCGTCACAGAAGACTTTACTGCGCACGCCCGAGCTGCCTTGGGGCTTTACATACGCCAGCCGGCGGATACTAAATGAAGGAGACCGATGTTTGCCCGAGAAAACTTGCAACGGGTAGACTTTACCCTGCGGTCACTGCTTGTGTGTGAAACATCGCTCGGGCGTGCAGTTTCCTCGCGCAATATGCGCCTGTTCTCCGCTTCCCGCGCGACGTACCCGTGGCACACAAGTGTGGGGGAATCAACCCTCTTCGAGTCGTGCTAACGTGAAGGTTTTCCAGTCGGAGAGCTTTACCAGTATTCATTCACTAATACCGTGTGGCGCTAAATTTCCTGCTCTGCAAAATATCAAGTGCTTTCATTAAGCTTCCGTCGGAAGATAGACCCCTGCAATCAAGGTTACAGGGGTATCAATTAAATACCCCTGTAACCTTGATTGCAGGGGTGTGCTTCCTCGGCGGTAATTCACTCGATGAAGAGATGGGTAACTTTATATAGGATCAGGTAGGCCGAAGATTGAGCGTGCGTTGTTACTCGTTGACGGAAGGGGTCGTTATAATTCCCGCGGTTACCTTTGAGGGACTGTCAGGACTTCCCTTCCCCGCCGATGTGGTAGCGGCGCACGGCCCTGTCGGATGGCGGGCGTGGTTCGACGTTGAGTCGGAAGATGGTTCCCTTCTGCGTCGGCGTGTTGAAAATTTCGGGGCGTTCGATGAAGCCGAGAAGTTCCAACTGGCCGACCACGTTGTAGCACTGGCGTTCCTTCAGCCCGGCGGCCTCGGCCAGCCGAGGCATTGAGGTGAAGCACTCCGTCAGACCCGCCTCGTAAGTCATTTCGAAGAGCGCGCGGCAGACGCCCATCTGTCCCGAGCGCAGAATCGGCGACCAGCGCCTGGAGAATTCGGCGAACGTGAGCGCCAACGCATCACCCGCGACCTCCGACGTCCCCGCCGACGACACCCCTGCAATCTCCAGTACAGGGGTGTTGATTGCCTCTTTTTTCGGGACTACTCGCACCCCTGCAATCTTCTTTACAGGGGTGTCCGGTGTCACCTGCGTTTTCGGCTCAAGCGCCTCCTCCTGCGCCTTCGCCTCTTTCAGGAGTTCCCTCAGCGGGTTCTCCTCGACGGGGCGCGGGGCGCGCTCCGGCAGACGGAACTTGCTCTTGCCCGCCTCGCGCTTCGCAGGTTTTATCTTGGGCTCTGCCATCAGGCGCGCGTCTCCTCGCCGGCCAGCTTAAGCTTCCCTTTCGTCTTCCGCGCCCCGAGCCGTTTGAGGATTTCGTCAGTCAACTCTGAGTAAAGCAGCGCCCCGCGCGAGTTGGGCGCGTAGAGTTGCACGGGCTGGTGGAAGGCCGGGGATTCCTCCAGCTTCACGTTGCGGTGGATGATCGTCTCGAAGACGCGCGCGCCGTAACGCTCCTTGAGACTCCTATACGACTCGGCCGAGACGGCCGTCCTGCCGTCAAACATCGTGCAGACCATCCCGAGCAGGATTAACTCGGGGTTCGTGCTCCGCACCTCCTCAAACGTGCTCATGAGGTCGTCGAGGCCGTCCTGCGCCAGCGGCGAGGCCGCCACGGGCACGACCATGTGCGTCGAGGCGAGCAGAGGGGTCGTCAGAATTTGCCCGAGGGTCGGCGGCGTGTCGATGATGACGAAGTCGTAGGTCGAGGCCAGGGGGGCGAGTTTCGACCGCATGCGGTTGATGGCTATCGCCGGCTCCTTCTCGAACCTCGCGAAGCGAAGCTTCGACGGGACGATGTCGAGGTGATCCATCTCCGTCGTCACGATGGCCGCCTCCAGGGGCAGCTTCTCGCGCTGCTCCGACTCGATGAGCACGTCGGCGATGGACGTGCCGATCTGGTCGGGCGCTAGGAAGTGCGAGGTGACGTTGGCCTGCGGGTCACCGTCTACGAGCAGCGTCTCGTAGCCGCGCAGGGCGAACTCCGCGGCGACCGAGGCGGCCGTGGTGCTCTTGCCGACGCCGCCTTTCTGGTTGGCGATGGAGATCGTGATCATCTTTACGCGGCTTTCCTCCCGGCCTTACTCAACTCCTGACTCAGCTCTAAGAGCCTCAGAAGCTTCAGCACGGGGGGCGAAGGCTTCAACTCGTCGCGCTCGTAACGCGCGATGGTGTTCGGCGTCAGGCCGACCTCTTCGGCCAGTCTCGCCTGCGTATAACCCAAGCTTTTGCGTAATTCCTTTATTTGTGCGCCGGTCATGTCGGATTATCCCTTCCAAGCTGGGCGCAGCATCTTACTATACGGGGCGTCTATACGTCACGCATATTTTTCAATCCCCGGAAGGGAAGATGACACCCCTGCAATCTAGACTGCAGCCCCTGTAAGAATCATTGCAGGGGTGTCAAAATTCTACCCCTGCAATCCGCATTGCAGCCCCTGCAATCTAGGTTGCAGGGGTATCTTGCTGCCTCCCCTGTAACGCAGATTGCAGGGGTAGAATTTTGACACCCCTGTAACGTAGATTGCAGCCCCTGTAAGAATCATTGCAGCCCCTGCAACCGATATTGCAGGGGAATTTACAGGGCGGGGAAAATGTTGTAGGTATGTGAGCGTCGAAAAAATCAGGGGACGCCCGAAAGCGTCCCCGAGATGTTGCCTGAAGCGCGACTGTTTGGCGACCGAAACGCTCCAGGCCGGTTGGTAACTCGCTTGTCAGCGAGGCGGGATTTGTGTACCCCGACTTCGGTTCACAGTTTACACCGCGCCTCGGAACTGTCAAGCACTATCCGTCGAGAGGTAAGCAAGATGACAGCCGCGCACGCGGTCACGTCCCCGAAGTTTTTGCGAAAGACGACGCTGCGAGGGACGGAGGCCAACACGAACTTCAAGATGCTCGACGACGACGTCGCGGAGGCGATCACCTCGGCCGAGGCCGACGAGGTCACGCCGCTGATGAGCAAGGTCTACACACGACTCCTTTTGACGCCGGCCGGGATGCGCGAGGGCGTGCGCGTCCTGCGCTTCGCCGGGGAGGAGAGGGAGGGGAAGTGGGTCACGGCCTGGGAGCAGCTCCGCGGCCACCTGCGCGTTTCGAGCGAGACGGCGAGGAAGGCTCTGCGCTGGATGCACGGGCAGGGAATCATCGGCTACTACTCGGGCAAGAACGGGGTCGGCATACGCATCTTCCTCAACCGCGCGGCGAACTCCGTCGCCGCGAAAGGGGAAGCGCGGGCAGAAAAAATTTTACCCTTCGTCCGTACTTCGGATTGCCTCGCTCGTACTTCGCCGGGCGAAACGCCCTTTAAGGACAGCTTCGCTGTATCAGAAGTTTTAGATTCAGATTTAAACCCGGTCGCGCCGAAAAGCGGCGCGGACAACACACACTTCGTTAACGCTTCTTCCGAGGAACACGAGCGACCCGTTCCCAACCGTTCGACCTTCGGACCTCCAGACGGAGGGGTCTTCGCACGGTTCGAGCGGCACCCGGAAATTCCCTCCGACCAGATTGTCCAGCGATTACGGGATGAACTTGAACCGTTGCTGCGACAGATAGCCCGGCGGGCGGCCGCGGACGAGCACGAGCGTACGCGCCAGTGGTTGGAGCGGAGCGGCCTGCCCAAGGCCGCACGCGTCGCACAACGCGAGACGTTCGACGTGCTGCGCCGGAACGGCGTTATCAAGGATGCCTCTCGCAAAACGTCCGGGGAAGTGGGCGGCGGCACTTACGTGCGACCCGAGCCGCGGCCGCTCTCGGAGGCGGAGTTGAACGAGTTGGCCGAAGCGTGCGTCGCGCTCTTCGAGGCGAAGGGACAACCCGTCGAGGACACGCTTCGGGGGATGGGCGTCGAAGCCGGGGGGACGCTCCTGCCGGAGGACGCACCACGCGTTCTGTCGAAGGTTGAAACTTTGTTCGGCGCCTGCCGCGGAGAAGTTTGAAGGGAGTGAACGGACATGAGAGCAGCTTCCGGCAGACTCCTGGCCGTCCCGGAACCGTGTGAATCGGAGACGCGACTGCCGCGTGAGTTTCAAAGAGGGTACGCGCGCAGAGTTCAGCAGAAGAGACAGGAAGCCCCCGTTTGCGAACAATGTTTCGGAACCGGGATGGAGGTAGTTCCGGGGAAGGGGGCACGCAGGTGCGCGTGTCTTCGGAGTGATCTCCGCCGCAGGCTCTTCGAGCAGGCGCGTGTTCCCAAGCGTCACGAGGAATGCTCACTCTCGAACTATCAGCCTGCGACCGATAACGCCTCGCAGATGCTCGCCTTCAAGCAGGCATACCGCCTCGTGCGCGAATACCCGGCAGTCGAACGGGGACTCCTCTTCGCGGGGCCGGTCGGTGTGGGGAAGACGCACCTGGCTGTCGCGATCCTCCGCGGACTCGCGGAGAAGGGGACGCCCAGTCTCTTTTGGGAATACGGCGCGCTCCTGAAGGAGATTCAGGACAGCTATAACCCCGTCTCGCGGACATCGGAGATGAACGTTCTCGCGCCGGTCTACGAGGCCGAGGTGTTGGTGCTCGACGAGTTAGGCGCGTCGAAGCCGACCGAATGGGTGCTCGACACGATGACCCAGGTCGTCGGCCGACGCTACAACGACAAGAAGCTCACCATCTTCACCACCAACTACACGGACGAGCGCCAAAGCCCCGCCGGCGAAACGCTGCAAGACCGCATCGGCGTGCGGCTCCGAAGCCGGCTTTACGAGATGTGCGGCACCGTTTTAATCGAAGGCGAAGATTATCGACGCAGACTAGGCGGCCTTACATAAAATCCGAGAGGATGCTGCTGTTGGACTAAGGTAACAACATAAAGTGTGAGAAGAAAGATATACATTCCGTGGCTACGTCCGATAACGAAGGCTTCTTGAGATTCTTCCTCATTTATTAATAAACATCTGAGCGGATTAATTTTTGTTCATGCCAGGTGAAGTAAGGGCTATTTGGTTTTGATAGATGAGAATGATAATCACAGGCACGGAGGTGAATTTTTATCTCATCCCCGTGCCTGTGATGTTAATCCGCTCACGTACACCCGAATCGTGGCGGAGGGCTAGTAGAGAGGAGACCAATCCGTACTAGACCTTCCTGACGTCTGTCTCAGTGATGGTGCTCCCGTTCGTATTCGTCGGCCTCCTCTTTGGTGAGGTGTATTGTGCCGTCCGGGTGTTCGGGAGGGGTGTAGACGGTGACGAGTTTGAGAGGCGCGTTGCCGGTGTTGACGAAGTTGTGTCGCGTGCCGCTTGGGACGACGACGACTGTGCCGGCGCGGACGGGGCTGCGTTTGCCAGCGACGACGGCCTCGCCTTCGCCAGCGGCGAAGGCGAGCACCTGGTCGATGCCTTCGTGCACCTCTTCGCCGATCTCTTCGCCCGCTTTGAGCGACATCAGGACGAGCTGCGAGCGCTCGGTCGTGAAGAGCACCTGCCGAAAGTTCTTGTTCTCCCGAGCAAGGCGCAGTACGTCTTCCGTGTAAGCCTTCTGTGTCATCTCCTCCTCCTTATCAACATTGTCGGCAAGGCGCGCCGAACGTGCTGGACATCCGGCGGCCCTCGCCGTCGTCTTTCTTAGCGCGCGCCGGCAGTCTCGGCCGCCTGAGTCTTTCCGGTCTGTATGCCCAGCCCCTCGGCCACGCGGCGGCCATACTCTTCGTCGCACTGCGAGAGGTGCGAGACCATGCGTTCCTGTATGTCGAGGTCGCACTGTCCGACGAGGTTGACGAGGTTGCTGATCAACTCGTCGCGCTCCCAGTCTTCCATCGCGCGGTAGCGCGCGCCGGCCTGGCCGTAGTTGTTCTGGCGCCCGATCTTCTGGCGCACGACGTTGCCCGAAACGAAGGGCGTGTGATCCCTGCCCGCGCGGGGAGCCTCGTGCAGAGAGTCCGTTTTGCTCGAAGGCTCGTAATTGACGTGCGGATTTTCGCCGGCCTCGACGCCGTCCACGTGGTAGGCCATCTGGCCGTCGCGCTGGTTGGTGGCGACGTGCGTCTTCGGGCGGTTGACGGGCAGTTGCAGGTAGTTGGCGCCGACGCGGTGGCGCTGCGTGTCGGAGTAAGAGAAGGTGCGCCCCTGCAAGAGCTTGTCGTCGGAGAAGTCGAGCCCATCCACGAGCACTCCCGTGCCGAAGGCGACCTGCTCGACCTCCGCGAAGTAGTTGACGGGGTTGCGGTCGAGCACGAGGCGGCCGACGGGGAGGAGGGGGAACTGCTCCTCGGGCCAGACCTTCGTCGCGTCGAGCGGGTCGAAGTCCAGTTCCTCATGCGGGTCGTCCGACATCAACTGCACGAACATCTCCCACTCGGGGAAGTCGCCGCGCTCGATGGCCTCGTACAAGTCCTGCGTCGCGTGGTTGAAGTTGCCGATCCGGTCGGCCTGTTCTTGCGTCAGGTTGCGCTCGCCCTGCTTCGGGCGGAAGTGGTACTTGACGAGGACGGCCTCGCCCTCGGCGTTGACCATCTTGTATGTGTTGACGCCGGAGCCGCGCATCTCGCGGTAGTTGGCGGGGATGCCCCAGGGGCTGAAGAGCCACGTGACCATGTGCATCGACTCGGGCGTGAGGCTGAGGAGGTCGAAGATGCGGCGCGCGTCCTGGCGGTTCGTCACGGGGTCGGGCTTGAAGGCGTGGACGAGGTCCGGGAACTTGATGGCGTCGCGTATGAAGAAGATTTGCAGGTTGTTGCCGACTAAATCCCAGTTGCCGTCCTCCGTGTAGAACTTGACGGCGAAGCCGCGCGGGTCGCGCAGGTTCTCGGGCGAGTGGCCGCCGTGGATGACCGTGGAGAAGCGAACGAAGACGGGCGTGCGCTTGCCCTTCTCCTGGAAGAGCTTCGCGCGCGTGTACTTACCAGCGGGGTCGCTGCCGATGCGGCCGTAGGTCTCGAAGTAGCCGTGGGCGCCGGCGCCGCGCGCGTGGACGACGCGTTCGGGGATCCGCTCGCGGTCGAAGTGGGAGATTTTTTCGAGAAACTGGTAGTTCTCAAGCACGGTCGGCCCGCGGTCTCCCACCGTGCGGTTGTTCTGGTTGTCGTAGACGGGGTGCCCCTGCCGGTTGGTCAGGACGGGTCGTCTCTCACGCCCCTGCTCGTCGTTGCCCTGTTCGCTCATTAGCTGCTCCGTTCCTCCTTCGCGTGTGCGGTTTCAAGGGATAAAGGTTTACAGGCGCGCGGCCCCCTCCGTGAGAGCCTGCCCCGCCAGTTCGTCGCGCGTCCGCCGCGCCCGTTTTAACGCGGCCATGATTCTGCCGAGGTGTCGCTTGGTTCTTATTTTCATGGCGTTCGTGTTCATGTTTTTGACAGTACGAGTAATCTGATATCAATACTTATTATCGACTTGGGGGTAAAATTTTTACTGCTTGCAATCCTGGCAATAACCGAGAAGCTCCAGACGGAAGTCTGCGACGGTGAAGCCGGGCTGCGGTTTGATCTGCTCCAGCGCGGTCTTGCCTTTGGCCGCTTCCAGGTCCCACATGCGCCCGCAGTCCAGGCAGCGCGTGTGGTAGTGGTGGTCGGTGCGGATGTCGTAGCGCGCCGAGCCGTCGCCGTATGAGAGCTTCGTGATGGCTTCGCAGGCGACGAGTGCTTCCAGGTTTTTGTAGACGGTGGCCAGGCTGATTTTCGGCACCTGACGCTTGACGTTGAGGAAGACCTCCTCGGCGGTCGGGTGGTGCTCGACGCTGCTGAGGTAGTCGTAGACGGCAGCCCTCTGGCGCGTCATGTGCCCGCCGCGTTCGTCGAGCTTGCGCCGTAACTCCTCAAGACCGCCTTTTCGTCCACCGCTGCTTTCCTGCATGGCTCTGTCTAAACCGTGTATGTCATCGAGCAAGAAGATAATAATTCTTGTTTTGGATTTTGTCAAGGGGCGATCATAATTCGGTACTGAGAAAGTTGGTGTTTTTAGATAGGAATAGAGCTTGCAGATTTCTTTAAAGCTGAGACTGCGAGTCGAGTGGAGGGATGGTGTTGGGGTGGATGAGACTAAGTTTAGGATTTTATCGGACGCCATGCCATTAGATTGTTTGGCAAAATGTTATGCTCTGTTAAGAGTGAGGAAACGATTTATTAAAAGTGGGATTGTTGATTAAAGGCTATGTGATTTGAGTCATCAGAGATGAGAAGGCTGCCCAATTTAAGGTTTCGTAATCCCCTCACAAACTGGCGTGAATTCGTCCTGCCGCTTGTAGTTCTTGTTTCGGGCGTCGTCTTTCAAAGTCTGGTTTCTTTTGTGCCGTGGTTAGTAGAGCGCTTTTACTCGCGCACGATCTACCCGCGTGTGCTCCGCGCACTGTCTCTTCTGAGTCGGGGGCTTAGTTTTTCGTTAGGCGAATTCTTGACGGGTCTTTTCCTGTTGGCAGCTTGCTCGGGTGCTGTTCTCTTCTGCGCGGGGCTGGTACGAATGAGGGACGGGAGGCGCGGCTGGGTGTTGGCGTGGCTTCGTTACGGGGTCTGGGTCACGGCTGGATCACTTTGGCTCTTTTTATTCGCCTTCGGACTTAATTACCAGCGCCCGCTGCTTTTCGAGCTGCTCGGCTACGAGCAGAGGAAGGCTGAGCCTCTGGAGCTTGAGGCGTTGGGGCGGATGTTGGTCGAAAGCGTCAACCACGCGTACGCGGAGGCGCATGCGGGGGGCAGATTGACGCCGGAGAGCGGAGAGGTCGTCAAGCTTCTGAATGAGTCTTACGACTCGGCCGACGAGTTCCGCCTCCTCCCGCGGGGTGATTTCGCGCCGCCGAAGCCTGTCTACTCGTCCGAGGTCTTAACAAGGCTCGGCATCAGCGGCGTCTACTTCCCTTTGACGGCGGAGCCGAACTACAACGCGGACGCTCCGGACTTCCAGTTACCTTTCTCGATTGCGCACGAGATGGCGCACCAGCGGGGCGTCGCACGAGAGTCGGAGGCCAATTTCGTCGCCTACGTCGTCTGCGTCAATTCGCGCGACCCGTTCGTGCGCTACTCGGGTTACCGAAACGGGCTGGGCGTGCTTTCGGAGTTGTACAAGGTCGAGCCGGAGAAGGCGAAGGAGTTGGCCGGACAACTCGGCACGGGTTACAGAGAGGACTCGCGCCGTGCCGCGCTGTTCTGGGCTAAAGCCTCGGGGGCGGCTGGCGCCTTCAGCCACAGGGTGAACGACCTCTACCTGCGAGCCAACCGCGTCAAGGCCGGAGCGGCCGACTACAGTAATTCGACAACTTTAATCATCGCCTATCACCTGCGCCAAAGAACGGCCGGCGCGGTCGAAGCCCCACGTTGATGGGTGTTCTCGTCACACATCACGCTCTTGTCCACCTCAAAACCATTGCCCGCCGTTTACGGGACCGGGTCGACCGGTTTATATCGCGATTAAAATTATCAATTGGGAACGCCGTCGAAAACTCTGTAGAGTATGCGGTCGCATACGTAGGCCGAAGGCGAGGAGATTTTCGATGGGTGACGAGTGTACTTGCGAGCAGTGTCAGGCCGGCTCAGCCAGCGAAACGGGCGTGTCCGTGTGGCCAGTCGTAAGGGCGGAGTCACAGTCCGAGGCGCACGGACGCACACAGCGTAACCTCTACCTCGTCGTCACAGAAGGCGGCATCTCCCTCCGGCAGCAGTCGTACGAGATGTGATTTCGTAACCCGCCCCGCGACACCGCGCCCCTTCGGGCGCGGTGTCGCGACATTCATCAGTCCGCTACCTTCCGACTCACAAAATCCATCAAGCCCGACGGCGGCGCAGCAGACGATCAACGCTCCACTCGCCCCCGCCCGCGACCGACAGGAAGAGGAAGACGAAGCAGTAGAGCACGGCCAGCTCGCCCTTGTTCTGGAGCGGCCAGAAGCCTCCCGGCGCATGCATCTGGAAGTATGCGACGGCCATCATGCCCGAGAGGATGAAGGCGACCGGGCGCGTGAACAGCCCGAGCAGGAGCAACAGCCCGCCGAAGAACTCAAGCACGCCGCCGACCCACATCTGGCTGAACGGCGCGAAGCTCGGCATGCCCGGGGGTGCGAGGAAGCCGAAGAGCTTCTGCGCGCCGTGCGCGATAAAGAGGAAGGCGGCGATGATCCGCAGCACGCTGAGAAGTCGCGGCGTCCAGCTCGCGTAGAATGAGTTCAAGTCGGCCATCTAATCTCTCCTTAACTATCGTGATTTAATTTATACGCCCGAGCCGAAGCCGTACGCGGCCATGCTCAGACTCCCCCACGTCCAACCCCTGTGCAGGCTGCGGCCCCGCGCCGCGGACTCGCCCGCGCCGGCCCCCATCGCTACGAAGAGCGGCAGCAGGTGCTCGTCGGTCGGGTGCGCGACGGCCGCGTGCGGCGCGAGCCTCCTGTAGTCGAGCAGCTCTTCTAACGCACCGTCAGAAATTTTTCTGAAGAGCCACTCATCAAACTCCCTCGCCCATTCGGGCGGCACCTCTCCGCGCCCGATCCTCGAAAGGTTGTGCGTCGCGCTCCCCGTCGCCAGAATCAGCACGCCCTCCTCGCGCAGCGGCGCGAGCGCGCGACCCACTCTCAAATGGTGCTCCGCGCCGAGCGAGGCCTGGACGGAGAGCTGCGTTACCGGCACGTCAGCTTCGGGGTAGATCAGTTTGAGCGGTACCCATGCGCCGTGGTCGAGCCCGCGCGTGGGCGAAACCGTGCACGCGATGCCGGCTACGCCGAGCAGTTCACGCACGCGCCCCGCGAGTTCCGGCGCGCCGGGGGCGGGGTAGCGCATGCGGTAAAGCTCGTCCGGGAAGCCGCCGAAGTCGTGGATGGTCTCGGGCCTTTCGGCGCCGCTGACGGCCGGAGCTTCCGTGTTCCAGTGGGCGGAGACACACAGAATCGCCTCGGGCCTCCCCATCCCGTCGCTCAGGCGCTTCAGAAATTCCACCGTGCTGTTCTGTTCGAGGGCCAGCGTCGGCGCACCGTGCGAGACGAAGACCGCGGGGAAGCTCCGCGCCGTCTTCCTTCCTTCGTCAAAAGCAAAACTCATGTTGACATGATAGTCGTTATAACGACTGTTGTCAAACGTGAATGGGCGGGTGAGTGAACGGCCACCCCTTACGATTCTTAAACTCTCATCAACCTTCGGCCGACACGACTCCCGTCCAGCCCGGGCGCCGCTCCTCAAACTGTCGGATGAGGGGCTCGTGCCGGAGCGTCAGCCCCACGTCGTCGAGCCCTTCGAGCAGGCACTGTCGGCGGAACTCGTCGATCTCGAAGGAGGCCGTGAAGCCCTGCCCGTCGCGCACCTCACAACGTTCGAGGTCCACGGTCAGGCGGTAGCCTTCGACCTCACGCGCGCGGCGCACGAGTTCCGCGACCTCCTCGTCCTTGAGTGTGACGGGGAGCACGCCGTTCTTCGTGCAGTTGTTCTTGAAGATGTCTGCGAAGGAGGGGGCGACGACGGCGCGGAAGCCGTAGTCGAGCAGCGCCCAGGGCGCGTGCTCGCGCGAGGAGCCGCAGCCGAAGTTGCTCCCGGCGAGGAGCACCGAGGCGCCCGCGTAACGCGGCTCGTTCAGCACGAAGGCGGGGTCGGGCGAGCCGTCGCCCGCGTAGCGCCAGTCGTAGAAGAGGAACTGGCCGAAGCCCGTGCGCTCGACGCGCTTGAGGAACTGCTTCGGGATGATCTGGTCGGTGTCTACGTTCGGGTGGTCGAGCGGCGCGGCGACGCCCGTGTGTACGCGGAAGGGAAGCATGGTTTGGTAAATGGTGAATGGTGAATAGTAAATGGTGACTTTTGAGTGCTGTGGAGAGGCGAAAAGCTTATGTGAACGGTGAGCGAAGTCTCGATAACAAGCAACCATTCACCATTCACTATTCACCATTCACTCTCCTCTGAATTCCCAGCCGCGCACGTCCGTGAAGTGTCCGGCGACGGCGGCGGCGGCGGCCATCGCGGGGCTCACGAGGTGCGTGCGGCTGCCCTTGCCCTGGCGGCCTTCGAAGTTGCGGTTGCTGGTCGAGGCGCAGCGCTCGCCCGGCGCGAGCGTGTCCGGGTTCATGCCGAGGCACATCGAACAGCCGGCCTCGCGCCACTCGAACCCCGCCGCGCGGAAAATCTCGTCGAGCCCTTCGGCCTCCGCCGCGCGCTTGACCGCCTGCGAGCCGGGCACGACCAACGCGCGCACCGCACTGTTCACGCGGTGCCCGCGCACGACCGTGGCCGCCGCGCGCAGGTCTTCGAGCCGCGCGTTCGTGCAAGAGCCGATGAAGACGCGGTCGACGGGCACGTCCTCCATGCGCGTGCCGGGCGCGAGCCCCATGTATTCGAGTGCGCGCGCGGTCGAGCGCCGCTCGTTCTCGGAGCGCGCTTCGGTCGGGTCGGGCACACGCCCCGTGACGGGCACGACCTGGCCGGGGCTCGTCCCCCACGTGACGAAGGGCGCGAGCGCGGCCGCGTCGAACTCGACGACGGTGTCGAACTCCGCGTCGTCATCACCGGGAAGGCTCTGCCAGTATTCGAGCGCCTCACGCCAGGCCGCGGCGCGCGGCGCGAAGCGCCTCCCTTCGAGGTATTCGTATGTCACCTCGTCGGGCGCGATCATCCCCGCGCGCGCGCCGGCCTCGATGCTCATGTTGCAGAGCGTCATCCGACCTTCCATCGAGAGCGAGCGGACGGCCGGGCCTGCGTACTCGATGACGTGGCCGGTCGCGCCGTCCGTCCCGATCTGACCGATGAGACCGAGCGCCAAATCTTTCGCCGTGACGCCTCCGGCCAGCGCGCCCGAAGTCCGGACGAGCATCGTCCGCGGCTTCGACTGCTGCAGACACTGCGTGGCGAGGACGTGCTCGACCTCGCTCGTGCCGATGCCGAAGGCGAGCGCGCCGAAGGCCCCGTGCGTGCTGGTGTGACTGTCGCCGCAGACGATGGTCATGCCCGGGCGCGTCAGGCCCAGCTCCGGCCCGATGACGTGGACGATGCCCTGCTCGGGCGAGTCGATGTCGTAGAGGCCCACGCCGAACTCCGCACAGTTGCGACGCAGGGTCTCGATCTGCTGCGCGGCGATGGGGTCGGCGATGGGGAGTTTGCGGTCGGTCGTCGGGACGTTGTGGTCGATGGTGGCGACGGTCAGGTCGGGACTGCGCACCGCGCGGCCGGCCGCGCGCAGTCCGTCGAAAGCCTGCGGCGACGTGACCTCGTGCACGAGGTGCAGGTCGATGTAGAGGAGCGCGGGCTCGCCCGCCGACTCGCGCACGACGTGCGCATCCCAAATCTTTTCGAAGAGTGTGCGTGGCATAAAAACGTAGATGTTAGATGTCAGATGCTGGATGCTAGCAAATGCTTCTAGCCAGCACCTAGCATCTGACATCTAACATCTGTCCTTCAGACTGCGTGGTAGGCGTGGCGCATGTCTGCGAGTTCGGCGAGGGCCTCTGTGACGAGCGTGCCCATCTCCTCCGTGCCGACGATATACTTCCCGCTCCGGCCCCGTATGTCGGCCGTCCGGTAGCCGCGTTCGAGCACGGCGCGGATGGAGGCTTCCACGTCCTGCGCCTCCTGTTCGAGCCCCGCGGTGTGGCGGAGCAGGAGCGCCGCGGAGGCGATGGCGCCGAGCGGGTTGGCGAGGCCCTGGCCGGCGATGTCGGGCGCGGAGCCGTGCACGGGCTCGTACACGTCCGTGCCCCCGCCGACGCTGGCCGAGGCGAGCATGCCGAGCGAGCCGGCGAGGACGGCCGCCTCGTCGGAGAGGATGTCGCCGAAGAGGTTCTCGGTCAGTACGACGTCGAAGCGGCGCGGGTTGAGCATGAGGTGCATCGCGCAGGCGTCCACGTACATGTGCTCCGACGTCACCTGCGGGTAATCGCGCGCGACGCGGTTGACCACCTCGCGCCAGAGGCGCGAGGTTTCGAGGACGTTCGCCTTATCGACGGAGGTGACCTTGCGACCCCGGGCGCACGCCGACTCGAAAGCCACGCGCGCCACGCGCTCGACCTCCTGCTCGTTGTAGCGCATCGTGTTGAAGGCTTCGCGCGCCGCCCCTTCGGCATTAAACCCGCGCGGCTCGCCGAAGTAGAGGCCGCCCAACAACTCGCGGACGATGAGCACGTCGGCGCCCTTGACGACTTCGGGCTTGAGGGGCGAAGAGTCGGCCGTCGCGTCGTAGCAGACGACGGGGCGCAGGTTGGCGAAGGCGCCGCACGCACTGCGCAACGCGAGCAGACCCGCCTCCGGCCGCCTGTCGCCGGCCAGCCCGTCGAACCGCGGCGCGCCCACCGCGCCGAGCAGCACCGCGTCGGACGCGAGGCACGAGTCGAGCGTCGCGGGCGGCAGGGGACTCCCGGTCCTTTCGATGGCGGCGCCGCCGACCAACTGTTCGTCGAAAGAGAAGTCGTGGCCGTAGACCTCCGCGACCGCGCGCAGCGCGCGCAGCGCTTCGCGCGTCACCTCGGGGCCGATGCCGTCGCCGGGCAGGACGGTGATGTTCAGTTTCATCTCGATCTCTTCTCACGAAAAATCGACCACCGGCTCCGGCCCTGAAACAGCAAGGACGGCAGCAGATGGCCGATGCTTTCAAAAAATGTTTATCGGCCGACCGCCTCCACCAAACTCAACTTCAGCGCGCCGGCCCCGATCTCGGGGGCGTGCTCGCGCCGAGGCTGGGCGGGGAGGAGCGACAACAAATCCTGGTCGTAGACATTCTTCTTGCGGTCGGCCAGCTCCGTGAACTGCCGGTACGCGTCCTCAAGCTCCGGGGCCGAGAGCGTGAACCCCAGCTCGTCGAAGCGGCGCGAGAGCGCGTGGCGGCCCGAGTGCTTGCCGAGCACGATGTTATTCGACGGCACGCCGACCGACTCGGGCGTCATGATCTCGTAGCAGAGCGGGTTCGAGAGCACGCCGTGCTGGTGTATGCCCGCCTCGTGCGCGAAGGCGTTGCGGCCGACGACGGCCTTGTTCGGCTGCACGCCGAAGCCGATGATCTCCGAGAGGAGCTGGCTCGTCGGGTACAGCTCTTCGGTGCGCACGTCGCACGCGTAAGGCAGGCGGTCGGCGCGCACGCGCAGGGCCATCACGATCTCTTCGAGCGCGGCGTTGCCCGCGCGCTCGCCGATGCCGTTGACCGTGCACTCGACCTGCCGCGCGCCCGCGTCTAAGGCCGCGAGGCTGTTGGCGACCGCGAGCCCGAGGTCGTTGTGGCAGTGGACGCTGATGGTCACGTCGCGCCGGGCCGCGACGCGCTCGCGCACGGCCGCGACGATCTCGCGGAACTCGGTCGGGGTCGTGTAGCCGACGGTGTCGGGCACGTTGAGCGTGCGCGCGCCCTCCTCGACCGCGACGGCGAAGACCTCGCAGAGGTAGTTCACGTCGCTGCGCGTCGCGTCCTCCGCCGAGAACTCCACGTCGTCGGTGAGCGTGCGCGCGAGCCGGACGGCGTCCCGCGTCATCTTCAAGACTTCGGCGCGCGACTTCTTCAGCTTGTGTTCGAGGTGTATGTCCGAGGTGGCGACGAAGGTGTGGAGCCGCGGGCGCGCGGCGCCGCCGACCGCCTCCCACGCGCGCAGGATGTCCTGCTCGGTCGTGCGGCAGAGCGCCGCGACCGTGGCCTCTCGACACTCGGCGGCGACGGCCTTGACCGCGGCGAAGTCTCCCTCCGAGGCGATGGGGAAGCCGGCCTCGATGACGTCCACGCCGAGCCACTGGAGCTTACGCGCCAGGCGTATCTTCTCCGAGAGGTTCATGGAACAGCCCGGCGACTGTTCGCCGTCACGCAACGTGGTGTCGAATATTTTTATGCGCTCAAGGTGGGTCATCAGTAGTCGCCTCGGAACCAAAAGGCATACTAGAGATGAGCCGGGTAAAACTCAAAGTTATAATTTTTATGTCTTGATAAATAATTCAAATGACAGTCTTATAGAGGATTGACTGCACACCGCTTTTACCGTAACTTTTCACCCAAAATTCCCCTACAAAGAGCAGAACCCGAATGGCTGAAGGCGCATCAAAAGGCCGCTCAAATATTTTACGTCCCATTGGTGTTCAAGTTAATTGGTAAGACCCTTGATTGAGGTATCTTACAATTGGTCTTAAAACAACTTGACAAAAACTCCGAATTCATAGAAAATCCATCACGCTTTCAACTCGGGCTCAGTTTTGAGCAGTGACTTCCCAGCTACGCCAGATTTTATGTAGCCGGTTAATTGGTAAAACCAGCAGGGTTTTCAAAGAAGACTCCGCAAGTCCCTCGAAGTCCCCCGCAGAAAGCACCTTCTAAAAGCTTTGTCCTCGTGCAGATTTGAGAGCTTTTGCGGCCGCGGTCTTTGCAGAAGAGACCCGACCCGTAAGAACGAGTTACCGTATGAGAGCCGCGAGCCGGAAAAACTGACCGACGGACGGCGTAGATTCAGACCCCTTGTGTGAACGCGTCGGCGTTCAAACGCCAGTAATAAGGAAGAGGAAAAAAGTAATGAGTAAGTACGCATTCCGCGGCCTCGCCGCCGCCCTGCTGCTCCTCATGACGTTCGTCATGGTCGGCGCGCAGGAGTCCCGCGGTTCGCTCAACGGCACCGTGACCGACCCGAACGGGGCGGCGCTGCCGGGCGCGACCGTCGAGATCAGGAACGTCGAGACGAACGTCGCCAACACGGCCACGACGAACGAGGAGGGCGCCTACAGCTTCCCGCTCCTCAACCCCGGCCGCTACACGCTGACCGTTACGGCGCAGGGGTTCTCGAACACGACGCGCGAGAACATCGAGATCCGCGTCGCCGAGAGGATCACGCTCGACGTGCCGGTGTCTTTGACGGGCGTGGGCGAGACGGTGACGACGGTGGCGTCGGCCCCGGTGCTTGAGACCGGCTCGGTCACGACGGGCACGACCGTCTCCACCCGCCAGATCGCCGAGCTGCCGCTCATCGACGGGAGCCCCTACCAGCTCGCGACGCTCGCCCCCGGCATCAGCTACACGGGCAACCCGGGCGTCGGCTACAGCCCGACCTCGAACGGCAACCTCGCGGCCTTCCGCGCCAACGGCGCGACCGGCCCGAACCAGGTCACGCTCGACGGCTCGCCGAACTTCGCCATCGACGGCGGCGTCGGCTTCTCGCCGCCTTCGGAGGCGACGCAGGAGTTCAAGGTTCAGACCAACTCCTTCGACGCGACGCAGGGCTACACGTCCGGCGCGACCGTCAACACCGCCATCAAGTCGGGGACGAACGACCTCCACGGCTCGGGCTACTACTTCAACCGCGACCGGAATCGGACGGCCAACAACTTCTTCTCGAACCGCGCGGGCCAGGACCGCCCCGAGCGCACGTACCACCGCTTCGGCGGCACGCTCGGCGGGCCGGTCTACCTGCCGAAGGTGTACGACGGCCGCGACCAGACCTTCTTCTTCTTCGCCTACGAGCGCCTGAAGGACAACCAGGCCGAGCCGCAGCTCTTCACCGTGCCGACCGAGGCTTTCCGCCGCGGCGACTTCTCGGCGCTGCTCAACCAGACGCCGTTCCCCGTCAGGATTTACGACCCGGCGACCTCCTGCCACGTCACGACGCCGACGCTCTGCACGGCGGTGACGCGCACGCAGTTCGCCAACAACGTCATCCCGACGGCCCGGCTCAACCCGGTGGCGGTGGCCTACCTCAACTTGTACCCGCTGCCCAACGTCCCCGGCAACGCGGACTTCACGAACAACTACTTCTCGAACCAGGTGCGCCACTCGAACTACCGCTCCTGGATCACGCGCCTCGACCACCGGATTAACGAGACGAACTCGGTATTCGGCAAGTACTACCACAGCTTCAACCCCGAAGACCGCAACAACTGGACGGGCACCCCGCTCACGCAGGGCTTCGAGTACCGCACCAACGACGGCGCGAGCCTCGACTGGACCTCCACGCTCTCGAACACGATGGTGCTCGACGTGCGCACCAGCCTGAGCCGCTTCGTGCAGGAGCGCCGCCCGGCCACGACCTTCGACCCGGCCTCGCTCGGCTTCTCGCAGGCCGCGCTGGCCGCGATGAACGGCTACCAGTACATCCCGCGCTTCGACATCCGGACGTTCGACGCGCAGCGCCCCATCCGCTCCACCCTCGGCGCGAGCCGCTCGGACTGGAACGGGGGCCTGCTCCGCCCGTTCTACACCTTCGCCGTCCAGCCGTCTTTGACGCAGATCACGGGCGACCACACGCTGCGTTACGGCTACGACTACCGCGTGCTGCGCGAGAACTTCAGCTCGAACGGCTACCAGGGCGGCCGCTTCTTCTTCGACGGCACCTACACGTCCATCGACACGACCACGACGACCAACAGCAGCAACGCGACGAACGCCAACCGCAACCGTAACTCGTACGGGCGCGACCTGGCCTCGTTCCTGCTCGGCATCCCGACCGCCCAGGCCACGCAGAGCATCATCGACACGACGGGCATCAACTACTCCGTCCAGTCGCAGTACCACGGCTTCTACTTCCAGGACGACTGGCGCGCCACGCCGAAGCTCACGCTGAACTTCGGCCTGCGCTACGAGCTGGAGCTGGGCCTGACCGAGCGCTTCAACCGCTTCATCCGCGGCTTCGACGTCAACTCGGCGAGCCCCATCAACGACGCGGCGCGCGCGGCCTACGCGACGGCCTACAACGCCAACCCGTCGAACTTCATCACCACGCCCGACCAGTTCCGCGTGCTCGGCGGCCCGCTCTACGCCGGCGAGAACAACCGCGCGCTCTGGAACGCCGACAAGAGCAACTGGCAGCCGCGCTTCGGCGCCGCCTACCAGGTCAGCGAGAAGACGGTCGTCCGCGCCGGCTTCGGCGTCTTCATGTCGCCGTACCGCATCGTGCCGGACGACCTCCGGCAGGTGGGCTTCAACGCGCAGACCCCGGTCGTCCCGACCAACGACCAGGGCCGCAACTTCATCGCCACGCTCGACAACCCGTTCCCCACGGGCCTCCAGACCGCCTTCGGCTCGACGCGCGGCCTGCTGACCAGCGTCGGCGGCGAGCTGGGCGCGTCCGACGCCGGCCTCGTCCCCGCCGACCGCAAGAACGCGAAGTTCTCGCGCGTCATCATCGGCTTCCAGCACGAGCTGCCCGGCCAGTTCGTCGTCGAGGCCAACGTCGTCTCGTCGTGGGGCCGCGACATGGCGGTCAACCGCAACCTCAACTACGTCCCGCGCCAGTTCCTGGCCGACCTGACCGGCGTCCAGTCGCTCGCCGAGGCGACGACGATTGACGCCGCGGCGAACACGTTCCTGACGACGAACGTCACCAACCCGTTCCGCAACCTCGCCGCGCTGACGGCCACCGGGAGCCCGTTCGCCTCGGCCGCCAACATCTCGCGCGCGCAGTTGTCGGTGGCCTTCCCGCAGTTCACCAACGTCTACGTGCAGGAGTACAACGGCACGAACCGCTACCACGCGCTCCAGCTCCAGGCCAACAAGCGCTTCTCGCAGGACCTCAGCTTCAACGTGACCTACACGCACTCGAAGCTGCGCGAGAAGCTCACGTACCTGAACCCGTCCGACACGGAACTCGAAGACCGCGTCGGCACGGACGACCGCCCGAACCGCTTCACGCTGGCGACCGTCTACGGCCTGCCCATCGGGCGCGGCCGGGCGTTCGGCAAGGAGATGAACAAGGTGCTCGACGCCTTCATCGGCGGCTGGCAGTTCAACGGCACCTACGAGTGGCAGTCGGGCCACCCCATCCTGCTCTCGCAGGCGTTCTACTACACCGGGAACATCTACGCGCTGGAGAGCCGCGCCGGCCGGGGCACGGGCGACGGCCGCAAGTACGGCATCGACCTCCCGGTCTTCGTCAACCCCGACGGGACGCCGTTCAGCACCGCGACGAACATCCTCAGGCTCAGCGGGACGACCCTGCGGACGGTGCCGACGACGCTGGACAACCTGCGCCACATGCCCTTCCAGAGCGTCAACCTGTCGCTCACGAAGAACTTCAAGATGGGCGAGGGGCGCAACCTCCAGATTCGCGGCGAGGCCCTGAACGCCGTCAACCACCCGTACTTCATCGACCTGAGTGCGGACCCGACCAACGCGAACTTCGGCCGCTACAGCACGCAGCGCAACAACCCGCGCGACATCCAGATCGGCGCGAAGTTCACCTTCTAAGGGCCTTTGACGACGGGCGGCCTGTCCCTCCGGGGGCGGGCCGCCCGACCCCGAACCGCGCGAGCCGCCCCCAGGCCCCGAGCCCCGGGGCGGCTCACGCTTAACGGCCTCCGTCCGACGAACCAGGGCAAAGTGCAGAACCTTCATTTTAAAAGACCGGGCTTTATCATCCTTCTACTCGCCGCCCTCGCGGCCCCCGCGGCGGCGCAGACTGGCGGCAAGGCCGAAGCACTCATCAAGTGGCGCGACGCGCTCAAGCAGAAGCCCGGGTGGTACGCGGGCGCCGAGGCCCTGCGCGTCGCTGACAACCTGCTCCTCTACCAGCGCGAAGTGGGCGGCTGGCCCAAGAACATCGACATGGCCGCCCCACTGTCCGAGAAGGAGCGCGCCGCGCTCCTCAAGCTGAAGGGCGTTACGGGGAACGAGGCCGCCGCGACCATCGACAACGGCGCGACCTTCACGCAGTTGGAGTACCTCGCCCGCGTCTACACGGCGCAGAGGCAGGAGCGCCACCGCGAGGCTTTCCTCAAGGGGCTCGACTACCTGCTCGCCGCGCAGTACGAGAACGGCGGCTGGCCGCAGTACTACCCGCTCCGCAAGGGCTACTACACGCACATCACTTACAACGACAACGCGATGGTCGGCGTCCTCGAACTGCTCCGCGACGTCGTCAGGCGCCAGCCGGATTACGCCTTCGTCGACGAGGCGCGGCGACTCAAAGCCGAGAAGGCGGTCGGGCGCGGCGTCGAGTGCATCCTGAAGACGCAGGTGAGAGTCGAAGGCCGCCTCACCGTGTGGGGCGCGCAGCACGACGAGGTCACGCTCGCGCCCGTGCCCGCGCGCAAGTTCGAGCCCGTCTCGCTCGCCTCGCGCGAGAGCGTCGCCGTCACGCGCTTCCTGATGGGCGTCGAGCGCCCCGACCCGCGCGTCGTCGAAGCGGTCGAGTCGGCCGTCGCCTGGTTCGACTCTTCGCGGCAGTCCGGCATCCGCTGGGTCGAGAAGGAGGACAAGACGCAGCCCGGCGGCTTCGAGCGCACTCTCGTCAAAGACCCGCAGGCGCCGCCGCTCTGGGCGCGCTTCTACGAGATCGGCACCAACCGCCCCGTCTTCGAAGGGCGCGACGGCGTCGTCCGCTACAGCGTCCTTGAGATCGAGGCCGAGCGCCGCAACGGCTACGGCTGGTACACGGAGGAGCCTTTGAAGCTCCTTAACAAAGACTACCCCGCGTGGCAGAAGCGCCTGAAGAAACAAACGACCGAGCAGTCCAAATAACCATGTCCGACCGCAGGGATTTCATCAAAAAGACTCTGGCCGGCGGCGCCGCCGCGCTCTTCATCAACCGACTCTCGTCCGGAGACGCGCTCGCCCGCGCCTTCGCGCCGGCCCACGCGGCCGACGAAGACCCGTGGGCGCGCGTGCCCGAGATTCTCAAGCGCATCAAGCCGCCCGCCTTCCCGAAGCGCGACTTCGAGGTGACGAAGTACGGCGCCAAAGGCGACGGCAGGTTCGACAACACCGAAGCCTTCCGCAAGGCCGTCGCCGCCTGCAACAAGGCGGGCGGCGGGCGCGTCGTCGTCCCCGCGGGCACGTTCCTGACCGGCCCGATTCATCTCCTGAGCAACGTCAACCTCCACGTCTCCGACGGCGCGACCGTCAAGTTCGTGCAGGAGCCGAAGGCTTACCTGCCGCTCGTCTTCACGCGCTGGGAGGGCATGGAGTTGATGAACTACTCGCCCTTCATCTACGCCTTCGAGCAGCAGAACATCGCCGTCACCGGCCGCGGCACGCTCGACGGCAACAGCGACGACGAGCACTGGTGGCCCTGGAAGGGTCAGGAGCGTCACGGCTGGAAGAAGGGCACGCCCAACCAGTTGAAGGCCCGCAAGGCGCTCGAAGAGTTGACCGAGCGCGGCGCGCCCGTCTCCGAGCGCGTCTTCGGCGAGGGCCACTACCTCCGCCCGCAGTTCGTCCAGCCCTACCGCTGCACGAACGTGCTCATCGAAGGCGTCCGCATCGTCAACTCCCCGATGTGGGAACTAAACCCCGTGCTCTGCACCAACGTCACCGTCCGCGGCGTCAACATCAAGAGCCACGGGCCGAACAACGACGGCTGCGACCCCGAGTCGTGCAGAGACGTGCTCATCGAGGACTGCACCTTCGACACCGGCGACGACTGCATCGCCGTCAAGTCCGGGCGCAACGCCGACGGCAGACGTCTGAACGTCCCCTCCGAGAACATCGTCATCCGCCGCTGCCAGATGAAGGACGGCCACGGCGGCGTGACCATCGGCAGCGAAATCTCGGGCGGCGTGCGCCAGCTCTTCGCCGAAGACTGCACGATGGACAGCCCGAACCTCGACCACGCGCTGCGCTTCAAGAACAACGCCGTGCGCGGCGGGCTCCTCGAAAACATCTTCTTCCGCAACATCACGGTCGGGCAGGTCGCGCACGCGGTGCTGACCGTGGACTTCAACTACGAGGAGGGCGCGAAGGGCAAGTTCACGCCCGTCGTCCGCAACCTCTCCGTGCAGAATTTGAAGAGCGGCAAGAGCCGCCACGCGCTCGACGTGCAGGGCTTCGAGAACGCGCCCGTCTACGACCTGCGCCTGAAGGACTGCACCTTCGAGAACGTCGAGCGGCCGAGCGTCGTCAGGAACGTCTCGGGGCTCAAGCTCGAAAACGTGAAGGTCAACGGCAGCGTCGTGGACAAGCTCGGCTGAGGTGAAACTTTGAAGCTTACGTTGACCTTATGCGCCGTCCTCCTGCTCGCGCCCGCCGCCTTCGCGGGCGGGCCGGTCACCGTCTTCATCGCCGGCGACTCGACGGCGGCGACGAAGCTCGAAACCAAGCGGCCCGAGACTGGCTGGGGCGAGCAGTTGCAAAAACACTTCGACGAGAAGCGCGTGCGCGTCGACAACCACGCCGCGAACGGCCGCAGCACGCGCACCTTCATCAGCGAGGGGCGCTGGCAGACGCTCATCGACAAGGTCCGGGCCGGCGACTACGTCCTCATCCAGTTCGGCCACAACGACGAGTCGAAGGAGAAGGTTGACCGCTACACGCCGCCCGACGACTTCCGCCGAAACCTCGAACGCTTCGTCGCCGAGGTGCGCGCGAAGAAGGCGACGCCCGTGCTCCTGACGCCCGTCATGCGCCGCCGCTTCGACAAGGAGGGGAAGTTCTACGACGTGCACGGCGAGTACCCCGACCTCACGCGCCGCGTCGCCGCCGAGCAGAAGGTCGCGCTCATCGACATGCACCGGATGAGCGAGAAGGTCCTGGTCGAGTACGGCCCGGAGGAGTCTCGGAAACTCTTCCTCCAACTGAAGCCGGGCGAGAACCCGAACTACCCGCAGGGCGTCGAGGACAACACGCATTTTAATCCGCTCGGCGCGGACATCATGGCCGCGCTCGCCGTGGACGGCTTCCGCGAGCAGAAGCTCGGGCTGGTGAAGTTTTTGAAGAAGACCGGGGCCGGGAAACGGTAACCGTCACCCGCCGCGTCGCGTCTCTGTTTGAGAATTCAACTGTTGTAAGCTTAGACAAAAGGGAAGAGAACAGTGTCAGAAACGAACGGCCTGAACCGCAGGGACTTCGTCAAGACCGCCACGACGGCCGCCGCCGCGTCGCTCGCGCTGGGCGGCGGCGCGCTCGCCTCGGCGCCGAGGGCGCGGCGCCGCTACGCCATCGTCGGCACCGGCGAGCGCGCCACGAGCATGTGGGGGCGCGACCTCGTGCAGAAATATTCCGACGTGCTGGAGTTCGTCGGCCTCTGCGACATCAACCCCAAGCGCGCCGCGGTCGCGCGCGAGCTGATCGGCGTCGACTGCCCCACCTACTCGAACTTCGAAGAGATGATGGACAGGTCGAAGCCCGACCTCCTCATGGTCACGACCGTGGACAGCTTCCACCGCGACTACATCGTCAAGGGGCTTGAGCGCGGCGTGGACGTGATGACCGAGAAGCCGATGACGACCGACGAGGAGAAGTGTCAGGACATCCTCGACGCCGAGAAGAAGGCGAAGAAGAACATCGTCGTCACCTTCAACTACCGCTACGCGCCGAAGCACCAGAAGATCAAAGAGATTCTGATGTCGGGCGAGCTGGGCCGCGTCCTCTCGGTCGACTTCAGCTGGTACCTGGACACGAGCCACGGCGCCGACTACTTCCGCCGCTGGCACCGCCTGAAGCGCGGGGGCGGGAGCCTCTGGGTGCACAAGGCGACGCACCACTTCGACCTCGTCAACTGGTGGCTCGGCGCCGACCCGGTCGAGGTCGCGGCGCAGGGCAGCCTTGAGGTCTACGGGAGCAAGGGGCCTTTCCGCCACTCCCACTGCCGCCCGTGCCCGCACAAGACGCAGTGCCGCTTCTACTACGACCTGACGAAGAACCCGCGGCGAATGAAGCTCTTCGCGGCGGCCGAGGACGTGGACGGCTACTACCGCGACGGCTGCGTCTTCCGCGAGGACGTGGACATCTACGACTCGATGGCCGCGACGGTGAAGTACTCGAACGGCGTCCACATGAGCTACTCGCTCAACGCACACATGCCGATTGAAGGTTACCGGCTGGCTTTCAACTGCGAGCTGGGGCGGCTTGAAGTGCGCGACTACGAGCGGCAGCCGTGGCAGGTCGCCGATGATAACGAGATGTACGTCATCATGAGCGGTAAGACCGGCGCCCCCGGCACGCGCAGGAAGATCGAGGTGATCAAAGCCGAGGGCGGCCACGGCGGCGGCGACGACGTGCTGCGCGACATCATCTTCCGCAACCGGCAGGTGCCGGAGCACATGCGCCTGCCCGACTCGCGCGCCGGCGCGATGTCCTGCCTCACCGGCATCGCCGCGCGCAAGAGCGTCGAGCAGAAGAAGCCGATCAAGATCGCCGACTTGGTCAAATTGTAAGCCGCTTAGTAACTGTCATGGTTCGGTGTGATCGGATGAGAATCAACCACAGAGACA
>DASVQJ010000360.1:0-43205 GCA_036389235.1 Pyrinomonadaceae bacterium
CAAAGCTTTAGTCACGACCGAGAAGGCGCGCGACAACATATGTGTCGCGCGCCTTCGGGACGGAACGCCTCAGACCCTTACGCTCTGAAGGCTTCGGAGCTTCCGCGAGTCGGTTACTCTTTCCTCGGCCGGCGCATGATGGTGACCACTTCGCTGCCGCCGAAAAACGTCGAGCCTACCGAAACGCCGACGAACTGATAGCCCTCGTCTGCCGCCTCCAGAATCTCTTTCTGCATGGTCGAGGTCTTCTTCGTCGCGAGCAGCTTGTACTCCCAGGGCCTCGGCTTCGCCTCGCGGTCGCGTTCGAGGATGACCATCACCTCGGTGCCGAACGTCTTCTTGAATACCGTCTCGTCCCTGTGCTCAAAGCCCGCGTCCCCGGCCTCCTGAAGCTCCTTCTGCATCGTGGAAGTCTTAGAGGTCGCCAGCAGCCTGTACTCGTAGCGGGCCTCGTGCTTGCCGCCCTTCGGGCGCGACATGATGACCATGGCCTCGTTGCCCCCGAAGGCGGTCGGGCCGCTGACGGCCTTCTCGAACCTGTAGCCCGCCTCCGCCGCCTCCTTCATCTCCTTCTCCATCGTCGTGGTGCGGTTGGTGGCGAGCAGCCTGTACTCGTACTGCGTGTCCGCGGGCGCGTCCTGCTTTTGCGCGGGGGCCGCGGGCTCCTGGGCGAGCAGGCAGACGGGCGGCGCGAGCGAGAGCGTGACGAGCAGTGTGAATCGGACGAGGGTCTTCATGGGGGCTGCCTTTCTGAAGGTAGATCGGGGAACGAGCGTGACGGTCGGGACTATTTAAACGGAGTCGGGAGGGCGCGCGGCGTGACGTGTGCCACTTAGTCGAGTGACACACGCCGCGCGCGCGTGAGGGGCGCGCGGCCTGCGTCGGTCTTCAGGAGACGACCGCCTCTTCCTCTTCGACGAGGTAGGGCGTGACGGCCGGGGCCGCGGGCGCTTCGGCGTCCTCGGCGAGGATGGCCTGGACGACGGGCAGGCTCAGGGAGCGCGACTTCTCGATGCCGGGGACGTGCTTGCCCTTGGCGTAGACGGGGTGGCGGCCGTGCTCCTTGTACCACTCGGCGAGGCCCGCCGTCTTGTGCATGTTCTCGATGATCTGCCGCCAGCCGACGCCCGTGTTGTAGGCGCAGAAGCTGATCTCGCCCTCCTGCGTGCCGTAGGGGATGACGCACATCTCCGTGCGGCGGAAGTCGTAGTTGAACAAGTCCTGGAACCACATGCCCTCGACGCAGAGCACGCGCCACACGTCGGCCGCGTCGTCCGACTTCTGTTGCATGCGGTCGTTGCGGTCGGAGTTCGAGCTGGTCGAGGAGGGCTTGAAGAGGTTGATGATCTGCGAGACGGGGAAGCCCTCGGGGGCGCGCTCCGGCTGGAAGTTGCGCATGATCGCCATGGCGAGCTGCGCCATGGTCAGCTTCTTGCCGCGGGCGGTGTCGGTGATGACCGAGACGTCCTTCATGAACTGCTCGTAGTCGAAGAACTCGAAGAGCGACTTGAACTCGCCCGTGTGGCGGTTGACGACCGCCAGCGTGAAGATGCCGCAGTTCGGGTGGCAGTTACAGGAAGACCAGCCCCACGGCGCGTCGGCGCCTTGCAGCATGTCCATCACGGACGTGAAGGCCGAGTAGGACGAGAGCGGGAACCAGTCGCGCAGCGACTTCATCCGGCCGCCGAGCTGCGTCTCCAAATCCCCGGCCATGCCGGCGAGCGTGTAGCGCTGCTGCTCGCGGATGTGGTCGGGCACGTCCTCGTCGCGGCCCGTGAAGGAGACGGGCTGGAAGGCGATGGTCTGCACCTTGTCGATGTTCTTGGCGGCGAACTCGACGATCTGGCCGATGGCGTCGTTGTTGATGGTGTTGACGATGGTCGTGACCAGAGTCACCTTGATGCCGACGGAGGCGAGGTTCTCGATGGCGCGCAGCTTCACGTCGAAGAGGTTGCCGACGCCGCGGTGCTTGTTCTTCTCCTCGCTCACGCCGTCGAATTGCAGGTAGACGCCGTGCTGCCCGGCCTCCTTCGCCGCCTTGCAGAACTCGATGTCCTCGGCGTAGCGGATGCCGTTCGTCGCGGCGAGGATGCGGTAGAAGCCGACCTTCTTCGCGTAGGCGACGGCGTCGAGGAAGTAGGGCGACAGGGTAGGCTCGCCGCCCGAGAAGAGGATGATGATCTGGCGGCGCGGCTTGAAGGAGACGGCGCGGTCTAAGATCGCTTTCGTGTCCTCGAACGTCGGCTCGTGGACGTAGCCGACCTGGTTGGCGTCCATGAAGCACGGGTTGCACATCATGTTGCAGCGGTTCGTCAAATCGACGGTGAGCACCGCGCCGCGGCCGAACTGGATGTTGGACGTTCCGTGCTTGTGGACGTGCGCGTCCTCGGCCGAGCGGAAGTCGCGGCCGAAGAAGAGCGACTCGATGCGCTCCAGGAAGCGCGCGTCGGTCGCCATCAGGTCACGGAACTCGCCGTGCTTCGGGCAGGTCTTGGTCATGAAGACCTGCCCGCCCTCCTCGAAAATCTGCGCCTTGATCTCGCCGGGGTGCGTGTGCATCAAGGTCTCAAGCGGCGTCTCGCCCGAGATGACGCCCTCGCGCACCTCCTTGACGCAGCGGGGGCACAAGCTATCGGTCTCGCGCGGGAAGCCGAGCGGCGGCGCGGTGCGCTCGTAGGATTTGAGGAGCGGCCCCGGCGCCCACGTCGGGCGGACGGCCTCGCCCTCGGGAATCCGGCGGTTGACGGACTGGAACGCCTTCCACGCCACGTCCGACAGACTCGACACCAGCTTCGACTTCTTCACGCCGCTGAAGCGGCTCTTCTCCGACTCGCCGCGGCGGAAATTATCGCTGAACAAGGCTCTCTCTCCTTAACCGAGGAAAACGCGCGGACTTGAGGCGCGCGAGTTAATTTATAAGTGCTTTCCGTAGGCCGACCCGCCGCCGGATACACGACGACGAGGCTACTTCCAAAACCGTGACATGATACCGGCATCTGTGTGTAAACACAAGACGTTAGGGGAAAGCAGGAGTCAGGAGTCAGGAGTCGGAAGTCAGTAGGCTCCGCTCTGCGGAGGTGGTTGATAACAACCGCGCTGTTCAGGCGGCGACGGCTCTTCTTCTGACTCCTGACTCCTGACTCCTGACTCCTGCCTTTGTACTTTTCCCCCTTCCGTCGTACCATCGCGCGCAAGTCGTTACTTCATCCCGCATTTTAAAACCTATGGAAATACACCCCACGGCAGTCGTCAGCCCGCGCGCGGAACTCGCGCGCGACGTGCGCGTCGGCCCGTACGCCGTCGTCGAGGAGCACGTGCAGATCGGCGAGGGCTGCGAGATCGGCGCGCACGCCGTCGTCAAGAGGTTCACGACCCTGGGCGCGCGCAACCGCGTCTACGAGCACGCGACCCTCGGCGGCGAGCCGCAGGACGTGAAGTTCAAGGGCGAGCGGAGCGCCCTGCTCGTCGGCGACGACAACCTGATACGCGAGTACGCGACCGTCCACCGCGCGAGCGGGGAGGGCGAGGCGACGCGCGTGGGCAGCCGTAACTTCCTGATGGTCGGCGTCCACATCGCGCACAACTGCGAGGTGGGCGACGACAACACGTTGGCGAACGGCGTGGCGCTCGCCGGGCACATCGCGGTGGAAGACCACGTCTTCTTCTCTTCGAACGTCGGCGCGCACCAGTTCGTACGCTTCGGGCGCTACGCGATGGTGGGCGGGAAGTCGAAGATCGTGCAGGACGTCCTGCCGTTCTTTACGACGGACGGCAACCCGCCGGGGGTGCGCGGCCTGAACACGATAGGGCTGCGCCGCGGCGGCTTCGCGCCGGAGTCGCGGGCGGCCTTAAAGCGCGCCTACCAGGTTCTGTTCCGCGCGCGCCTGCCGCTCGCGCAGGCCGTCGCGGCGCTCGAAGAGTCTGAGGACGAGCACGTCCGGCACCTCGCCGCCTTCATACGCGGCTCGCGCCGCGGCTTCACGCGCGAGGAGCGCGAGGCGACCGTCTCGACCGAGCGCGAACTGCTCTTCAAAGTCTCGCGCTAAAGCCGCACCCCTTTATGAGTCAACACGCCGAAGGCAGAACCGTCGCGGAGTTAGCCGCCCTCGTCGGCGGGCGCGCCGTGGGGGACGCGGGCGCGTACGTGAGGCGGGTCTCGTCCATCGAGGCGGCGGGCGAGGGCGACCTCGCGTTCGTCGAGGACGAGAAACTGTTCGAGGCTGCGCGCGCGTGCCGCGCGTCGTGCGTGATCGTGCCGGAGGGCGCGGCGGGGAAGTTAGAAGGCTTCGGGGGCGTCATCGTCGAGGCGGCGCGGCCCAAACTCGCCTTCGCGCTCGCGGCGGAGGCGTTGCACCCCCCGCAGAAACTTACGGGACACGTTCACCCGACGGCCGCCGTCGCGGAGGGTGTGCATCTGGGGGCAGGGGTCTACGTCGGCGCGGGGGCGGTCGTCGGGGAAGGCGCGAGGCTCGGCGAGGGGTCGCAGGTTCACCCGAACTGCGTCATCGGGCGCGGCGTGACCGTCGGACGCGACTGCGTGTTGCGGCCGAACGTCGTGCTCTACGAGGGCGTCACGCTCGGCGACCGGGTGGTGCTGCACGCGGGGGTGGTGGTCGGGGCCGACGGGTTCGGGTACGTGCGCGATGCGGCGGGGGTCTACCACAAGTTCCCGCAGGTGGGCAGCGTGTTGATTGAGGATGACGTGGAGGTGGGCGCGAACTCTTGCATCGACCGCGGCGCGCTGGGCACGACCCGCATCGGGAAGGGTTCGAAGATCGACAACCTCGTGCAGGTCGGGCACAACGTGGAGATCGGCGAGCGCGTCGTCATCGCGGCGCAGACGGGCATCTCGGGGAGCACGGTCATCGAGTCCGACGCGGTCATCGGCGGGCAGGTGGGCTTCGGCGACCACGCGCGCGTGCTGTCGGGCGCGGTCATCGGCTCGCAGGCCGGCGTGCTGCCGGGCAAGATCGTGCGCCCCGGCGTCTGGTGGGGCACGCCCGTCCAGCCGCTCGAAGAGTACAAGCGCCTCAACGCGCTCTGGGGCCGCCTCCCGCGCATGCGCGAGGAGATTCAAGAGTTGAAGCGGCAGTTGAAAGAACTGACCGGGCGGTCGGGCGAGAAGTCTTGAAACTTCTTACTTGACGGTAGGGCGGTGGGCGGATAACCACAGAGGCACAGAGGGCACGGAGATGGCACAGAGGGTCACAGGTCTCTGTGTAAACTCTGAGTCCTCTGTGCCTCTGTGGTTATCCGCCCTTTCCATTACCCACTTGAAACGGAGTCTTCGTCCCGCCAACGCCTCGCGGCGCGCAGCACGGCTTCGGCCGCGCGGCGCGAGGCGCCGCCCTCGCCGAGCCGCGCCGTCGCCTCGCGCAGCCGCGCGCGTACTTCCGCGTTGTGCGCGGGTTCGAGCAGTGTCAACAGCTCGCGCGCGAGCGCCTCACCCGTGAAGTCGTCCTGCATCAGCTCGGGCGCGAGGCGGTAGCCGGCGACGAGGTTGACGAGTCCGTAATGCTCGACCTCGATGAGGCGGCCGAGCGTGTGCCAGTTGAGCGCCGACTCCTTGTAGACGACGACGAGCGGCGTCCCGAGAATCGCCGCTTCGAGCGTCGCTGTGCCGCTGCACACGGCGGCAGCATCCGAAGCCGCGAGCGCCTCGCGCGCCCCGTCATGCACGACGCGTATGCGAGACGCGAGCGCCGCGGCTTCCGGGTGCGCGTTGACGGCGCGCGCGGCCTCCTCGGGCGTGCGGCGTGCGGAGAGCGCGAGGACGAACTGCGCGCCGGGGGTTGTCCGAGAGATGAGTGCGGCGGCGTCGAGCATGACGGGCAGTATGCGCTCGAACTCCTTGCGGCGGCTGCCGGGCAGGAGCGCGACGGTCGGCCTTGAAGGGTCGAGGTCGTGACGCGCGCAGAACTCTTCGCGCGTCAGGCGCGAAGTGACCGCGCCCGCGAGCGGGTGGCCGACGAACTCGACGTGACCGACGCCGCGCGCGGCGTACCAGTCGCGCTCGAAGGGGAGGATGGTGAGCAGGAGGTCTACGTCGCGCCGCACCTGCCGGACGCGGTGCGAGCGCCAGGCCCAGAGCTGCGGGCTGATGTAGTAGACGACTTTGAGGCCGCGGCGCCGGAGCGAGCGCGCGAGCGCGAGGTTGAAGTCGGGCCAGTCCACGAGCACGACCGCGTCGGGTCGGCGCTCAATCGCGGCGCGCCGGAGCGCCCTGTACGCGGCCCAGAAGCGCGGCAGAGCGCGCGCGATCTCGACGAGCCCCGTGATGGCGAGGTCTTCCTCGCGCACGACCGGCTCGACGCCCTCGCGGGCCATCGCCGCGCCGGCCGACCCGAACAGCTCGAAGCGCGCGCCGGGCTCCGCCTCCCGCAGCGCGCGCACGAGCGCCGCCGCGTGCGCGTCGCCCGACTCCTCCCCCGCCACCAACATCAGGCGGAAGCTCTCCGCTGCCCGCAAAGACATCCGCGCGATGATAGCAGAGCAGTAGACAGTAGACAGTAGGGCTCCGCCCTGCGGAGGCTGACGGTGACAGCCGGACGATTCAAACACCGGCGGCTTTTCTACTGACTACTGACTACTGTCTACTGCTTTCGGGTCGCCGGTCTGGTGGTCTTCGATCTGGAAGCGCAGGAAGTCGTGGACGGCGGCGAGGGCCTCGGCGCTCTTCGCTTTGATGCGGACGCGGCCGCCCCTCTCCGTCTCCTCGAAGGCGTAGACGATCTCGGCCTTCAGGCGCGACATGGCGGCCGCGCCGGGCACGGTGCGCGCGTGGACGAGCATCGGCGTGTCGAAGTTCCCTTCGGCGAACATCCGCGCGACGTGCGCGAGGTGTTGCCGGACGCGGTCGCGGTTCGCGGGGTCGGCCGGGTCTTTGGCCTCGACCTGTATGAGGCCGCCGTCGCGCGTGAGGGTGAAGTGGTGCGCCGTCTCGGTCTGCGAGAAGCCCATCGCCGCCTCGCCGCGCGCGTTGACCCCGGCGAGGTGTGCTTCGTGGCCGCCGTCCGCCTGCCCGCCGGACTCGACGCCACGCGTCATCGGGCAGTCGGCGTGAGGCTTCGTCTCGTTCGTCTTCGCGTCGCGCTTCTTTTGCGCGTCGGCCGGGGCGCCCGCGCTCTTCTGCGCCCGGGTGTGGGCCGCGAGTGCGCCGGCCGCGAAGAGCGCCGCGGCGCAGAGGGTCAGGCTAATCTTCTTCATCGACTGTTCCTCTTCCTTTTAACCTCTTGTGCGCGCGCGGCAGGGGCGCGCGCGCGGTCTGACGTTCTGTCGGCCGCGCGCGGCGCCCGGCCAGCGATTCGAGCAGCCCCGCGCGCACGCCGTCCGCGGCAGCCGACAGGCGCTCGTCCCATTCGCCGAGTATCGCCCGCAGCTCGCCGCGCAGCGCGCGCAGCTCGCGGAGCCGCGACTCGACCTCTTCGAGTTTGCCCGCGGCCAGCGCGCGCACCTCGCGGCACGGCGCGCCGCCGCGCTCGCGCGTGCGCAGGACGCGCGCCAGCTCGTCGAGCTTGAAGCCGAATGCCAGCGCGCGCCTGACGAGCAGCACCCGCGCCAGCGACTCGGGCGGGTACTCGCGGTAGCCGTTCGCCGAGCGGCGCGGCGCGCCGAGCACCCCCTTGCGCTCGTAGTGGCGCAGCGTGTCCGTGCTCACGCCGGCCGCGCGGGCCAGCTCGCCCGCACGCACGTAAGCCCTCTTCGACGAATCGTCCCGCACGCCGGCCATTATAAAGTTCCGAACCGGTTCCGGGGTCAAGAGGTATTTGCAGCCCGAGTGGGCCGGGTGGCGAATCACGCGGGGCGATGTTAGACTTGCGGGCACGGCGGCGGGCGGCGTTTGACGAGGATTCGTTCTCTACGGCCGGCCGCGCCGTCCGGGAAGTGCCGGCCCCAGGGAAGTCCCGCGCTCTTAAGATTAAATCCCGCAGACAATCCGACGTCGGCCGCCGCGCCGAGTTTCGACAACCGAGGTCAGACCGGAAAACTTATGAGCAGACTCTTTTACGCAACCCTCCTGAGCCTCACGCTCGCTTGCGCCGCCGCGGCCCAGACGCGCCGCGGCACGCCGGCCGCGACCCCCGCCCGACCGAAGCCCGCGCAGACGGCCACGCCGACGCCCGCGCAGACGCCGGCCACCAGGCCGACGCCCGCGCCCGCCGCGCCGCAGCCGCAGGCCGCCGCGCCCGCCGAAGACTGCGGGTGCGAGGCGGGGCCGCTGCCCGAGGTGCTCGGCACGGTCAACGGCGTGAAGATCACGCGCGCCGACCTCAGCCAGCGCGTGCAGCAGCAGGTGGCGCAGCTCCAGCAGGAGGTCGTCGAGGCGCGCAAGCGCGAGCTCGACCTACAGATCAACAGCATCCTCCTCGAAGCCGAGGCGAAGAAGCGGAACACGACGACCACCAAGCTCATCGAGGCCGAGGTCTTCGCCAAGACGGTCGTGCCCACCGCGGCCGAGGCCGAAGCCTACTTCAACAAGAACAAGGCGGGCATCGAGCAGCAGGCCGGGCGCTCCGTCGCCTTCGCCGAGGTCAAGGACAACGTCATCGCCTACCTGCGCGAGCAGCGGCAGCAGGAGCGCGCCGGGCAGTACGCCGACGCGCTGCGCGCCGCCGCGCAGGTCAAGAAGAACGTCGAGTTCGCGACCCCCCCGGCCACCCCCGCCGACCGCGCGCGCGTCCTCGCCACCGTCAACGGCCGCCAAATCACCTCCGCCGACGTCGAGGACAGCCTGCTGCCGTTCGTCGCCGGCGTGCAGGAGCAGGTCTACCTGCTGCGCAAGGGCGACGTGGACATGAAGATCAACGACATCCTCCTCAACGGCGAGGCGCAGAAGCGCGGCGTCACCGCCCGCGCCGTCCTCGACGCCGAGGTCACCAACAAGACGCCCACCGTTACCGAGGCCCAGGCGCAGGAGTTCTACAACAAGAACAAGGAGCGCATCAACGGCGACTTCGCGCAGGTCAAGTACCAGATCATCGAGTACCTCCAGGGGCAGGAGCAGACGAGGCTGGAGAGCGCCTTCGTCGAGCGGCTCCGCAACGCGGCGAGCGTGCAGACCTTCATCACGCCGCCCCCGCGGCCCGTCTTCCAGATCGCGACCGACGACCAGCCGGCGAAGGGCAAGGCCGACGCGGCCGTCACCGTCGTCGAGTTCACCGACTACCAGTGCCCGTCCTGCGCGGCGGCGCAGCCGGTGCTCGAAAAGCTGATCGCGGAGTACGGCGACCGCGTCCGCTTCGTCGTCCGCGACTTCCCGCTCAACATGCACCCCGACGCGCGCAAGGCGGCCGAGGCCGCGGAGGCCGCGCGCGAGCAGGGCAAGTACTGGGACTTCATCGCCATCCTCTTCCGCAACCAGTCGGCCCTGAAGACCGAGCAGCTCAAGCAGTACGCGCAGGTGCTCGGGCTCGACCGCGCGAAGTTCGACGCGGCGCTCGAAGACGGGCGCTTCGCCGAGAAGGTCGAGCGCGACCTCATCGACGGCCAGAAGTTTGGCGTCAGCGGCACGCCCACCTTCTTCGTCAACGGCCGCCGCGCCCGCGACATCACCTACGACGTGCTCAAGGCCGCCATCGAGGAGGCCCTCAAGGCCCCGCCCGCGCGCTAGAAAATCAGGTCAGAACCACCCGCCACCGCGGGTGGTTCTGACCGTCTTCGTCCGAGAAAATAGACTTATTCCGAAGATTGGCACCAACCCCGCGCCGCCCACCGCGCGCCTAAGCCCCGGCCGTCAGTCCACGCCCGACCAACGAACCCGGAACTTTAACCCCGCCCGAAGGGAATAAAGAGGTTACGCGCCCGCCCGCGCGTTTTTCCCGCCACTGTTCGGGAACAATCGGCGCGGCCGGCGCGTAGAAAGACTGTCACCGCGGCGGGCCCGCAGGGCCTTCTTTACTCCGACAGACCGTCTTTTTTGTAACGCACGCCCCACGACCCGCGTCTTTTAGACCTATGAGGAATCGAACGATGAGGAAGACCCTCCTGACCCTGCTGGCGCTCGCGCTGGCCCTCTCGGCCGGCGCGCCCGGCGCCGGCGCACAGACGTCCGCCAACAACGTCCTCGGCGACGTGGTCGCGGTGGACGCCGCCGCCAAGCAGGTCTTCGTCAAGACCGACTCGGGCGCCGTCGTCGTCGTCACGGTGGCCGACTCGACCAGGATCGTGAAGAACCCCCCGGGCGAGTCGAAGCTCGACAAGTCTTCGCCCTACACGCTCGCGGAGATCGCCGCGGGCGACCGCCTCCTCGCGCTGGGCAAGCTCTCCGACGACGGGAAGACCCTGGCGGCCCCGCGCGCCGTCGTCGTCAACACCAAGGCCGACATCGACAAGAAGCGCGAGGCGGAGCGCGCCGAGTGGCAGGCGCGCGGCGTCGTCGGCGTCGTCTCGGCCGTCAACGCCGAGACCAAAGAGATCACCATCAACACGCGCACGCCCGAGGGGCCGAAGCCCGTCGTCATCGTGGCGGGCGGCCCGGCCGTCAAGCTCCGGCGCTACGCCCCCGACTCCATCAAGTTCGCCGACGCCAAGCCCTCGACCTTCGAGGAGGTCAAGGCCGGCGACCAGCTCCGCGCCAAGGGCGAACGCAGCGCGGACGGCGCGAAGCTCACGGCCGAGGAGGTCGTGACCGGCTCGTTCCGCACCACGCTCGGCACCGTCAAGGCCGTGGACGCCGCGAAGAACGAGATCACCATCGAGCAGGCTTCGGACAAGAAGCCCCTGACCGTCGTCGTCCGCCCCGACTCCGTGCTCAAGCAGGTGCCGGCCGACCTGGCGGCGATGATGATGGGCGGCGGCGCGGGCGGCCCCGGTGGAGCGCCGGGCGGAGGGCAGGCCCCCGCGGGCGGCGGCCAGCGCGTCGTAGTACAGGGCGGCCCCGGCGGCGGAGCGCCCCCGGCCGGCGGTCAGGGCGCGCCCGGGCAGGGCGGCGCGGGCGGCCCCGTGCGCCGCATGATGGACCCGCAGCAGATGCTCGAACGCCTGCCCCCGGTGACGCTCGCCGAGCTGAAGCCCGGCCAGATGATCGTCGTCTCCAGCACCGTGGGCGCCGACCCGACGAGGGTCACCGCCATCCAGCTCGTCTCGAACGTCGAGATGATAGTCGCGATGATGTCGCGCCGGCCCGGCGGCGGCGCTGGCGGCATGGGCGGCGGCATGGGCGGCGCGGCCGCGGCCGGCGGCGGCATGAACTTCGGCTTCGGCATCGGCACGCCGGAACAGTAAGTAGGAACGGGGAACGCCGAACGATGAACTCACAGACAGCGGGTTCGTCGTTCAGCGTTCAAGGTTCACCGTTAGGTCATTTCCCCTTAGTTAAAGGTATCGATCATGAAAGCATCTTTTAAGGCGGTCGGGCGCGGGCTCGGTCTCTTGCTCGTCTTCGCCCTGTGCGCGGGGGCGGCGCCCGCGCAGCAGGCGGTGGCCAGCCTGCGCGGGCAGGTCTCGGACGAGTTCGGCGGCGTCATCGTCGGCGCGACCGTCACGGTGACGGACGCGTCGGGCAAGGCCAAGTCCACCGTCACCGACAGCGACGGCGCCTTCAACGTCCCCGGCCTTCAGCCCGGGCGCTACGGCGTCCGCGTCTTCTCGACCGGCTTCGCGCCCTTCGAGAACCCGGAGGTGGACGTGGCCGCCGGCCGCAACGAGCTGCCGAAGGTCACGCTCGGCGTCTCGCTGGAGAAGGAGGAGGTGACGGTCGCCTCCGAAGGCCCCCTGAGCGTGGACACGGCGAGCGCGGGCGCCATCGTCCTCAAGGGCAAAGACCTTGAGGCGCTGCCGGAAGACCCGGACGAGCTGGCGGCGGCGCTCCAGGCTTTGGCCGGCCCGGCCGCCGGCCCCAACGGCGGGCAGATCACCATCGACGGCTTCGAGGGCGGGCGCATCCCCTCGCGCGACTCGATCCGCGAAATCCGCGTCAACGACAACCCGCTCTCGGCCGAGAACGACCGCCCCGGCTTCGGCGGCATCCAGATTTTGACCAAGCCCGGCACCGAGAAGCTGCGCGGCAGCTTCGGCATGACCTTCAACGACGAGAGCTTCAACTCGCGCAACCCGTTCCTCCGGAGCCAGAAGCGCCCGCCCTTCCAGTTCCGCCAGTACTCCGGGAACCTCTCGGGCACCATCGTCCCGAAGAAGGCGTCGTTCTTCCTCGACTTCTTCCGCGGCGAGACGGACGACAACGACCTCGTCAACGGCGTCCGGCTCAACCCGGCGAACCCGGCGCTGGACGAGCCCGTCAACCTCGCCATCCTCAGCCCGCGCCGCAACTGGAGCATCAACCCGCGTTTGGACTACGCCGTCAACGACAAGCACACGCTCGTCGCGCGCTACAGCTTCTTCCACAACGACGACCTCAACCAGGGCGTCTCGCAGTACTCGCTGCCCGAGCGCGCCTACGACACGACTTCGAGCAACCACACGGTGCAGCTGACCGAGACGGCCGTCGTCAACAAGTCCACCGTCAACGAGACGCGCTTCCAGTTCATCCGCTCGCGCTTCGGCAACAGCCCGCTGACCGAGGGCGTCGCGGCCGTCAACGTCTTCGACGCCTTCTTCAGCGGCGCCGCGCCCGTCGGCAACTCGTTCAACGAGAGCACGCGCTGGGAGGTGACGAACACGACGACGCAGGCGCGCGGCGCGCACTCGCTCAAGTTCGGCGCCCGCGTGCGCGGCGTCCGCCTCTCGGACTCCTCCGAGCAGAACTTCAACGGCACCTACACCTTCAGCTCGCTGGCGCAGTACCGCGCGGCGGTCGCCGGCCAGGCGCTCCCGACGCAGTTCTCGATCTCCGCGGGCGCGCCGCTGGCCGAGGTCAGCCAGGTGGACTTCGGCGGCTTCGTCCAGGACGACTGGAAGCTGCGGCCGAACCTGACGCTCGGCGGCGGCGTCCGCTACGAGCGGCAGACGAACCTCGACAGCGCCTTCAACTTCGCCCCGCGCGTCTACCTCGCGTGGTCGCCCGACGGCGGCGCGCAGCGGCAGGCCAAGACGGTCATCCGCCTCGGCTTCGGCCTCTTCTACGACCGCGTCGGCGAGAACATCGCGCTCCAGGTCGAGCGCCTCGGCGGCGTCGGCCTCCAGCAGCAGTACGTCGTGAGCGACCTGACGCAGCTCGACCCGTCCCTGCTCCAGGGGCTCGCCTTCACCGCCGACGGCCGCGTGGTGAACCCGCTGACGGCGGCGCGGCTCGAAGCCTTCAGCCAGCCGCAGGCGACGCGGCAGCTCGCGCCGGACTCGACCGCGCCCTACAGCTACATCAGCGGCCTGATGGTGACGCGCCAGCTCACGAAGACGACCACGTTCAACCTCTTCTTCTCGACCTACGACACGCGCCACCTGCTGCGCTCGCGCAACATCAACGCGCCGCTCGTCAACGAGGTGGGCCGCCTGCCGCTCGACGCCGACCGCAGGCCCGTCATCGACCGCCCGCGGGACGCGCTCGGCGACATCTACCAGTACGAGACCTCGGGCACGCAGAGCATGAAGCAGCTCAACCTCGGCGTGACCAAGCAGTTCCGCCCCGGCTTCTCGCTGTCGGCCAACTACACCATCGGCAAGGCGATGTCGGACGCCGACTTCAGCGCCTTCCCCGCCAACCAGTACGACCTGTCGGGCGAGTACTCGCGCACCAGCTTCGACACGCGCCACCGCTTCTTCCTCATCGGCTCGATGGCGATCCCCAAGCTGAAGCTCTCGCTCAACCCGATGATCGTCGGGAACACGGGCCGGCCCTTCAACGTCATCACCGGCAACGACGACAACCGCGACGGCATCATCAACGACCGCCCGGCCTTCGCCGACTCTCAGACGGTCGCCTGCGCCCCGGGCCAGCGCCCCGGCAACCTGAACGACCCCACGCCCTGCGGCCTCGTGCAGACGCGCTTCGGCAACTTCGACATCCTGCCGAAGCCGGGGCAGACCATCGTCCCGCGCAACTACGCCGAAGGCCCCGGCTTCTTCTCGGTCAACCTGCGCGTCGGGCGCACGTTCGCCTTCGGCGACCTGCCGGGCGCGGCCGAGCGCCGGAGGGCGGCGAAGGAGCAGGAACAGCAGCAACAGCAGCAGCGCGGCAACCGCGGCGGCCGCGGCGGCGCCGACCGCTCTGCGGGCCGCGGCGGCGGGAACACCACCGCCGCCGCGCCCTCGCGCGGCCCGGCCGGCGGCCCGATCCAGGGCGGCATGGCCGGCGGCCCCATGATGATCATGATGGGCGCGCCCGGCGGCACGGAAGGGAAGCGCTACTCGCTGAACTTCTCGCTCAACTTCACCAACCTGCTCAACCGGACGAACTACGGCCAGCCGGTCGGCAACCTCCGCTCGACCTTCTTCGGCCAGTCCCTCGGCCCGGCGGGCAGCTTCGGCTTCGGCGGCGGCAACCCGAACGCCGGCAACCGACGCGTCCAGGCGTCCGTCAGGTTCAGCTTCTAAGGCGGGCGGAAGCCCGGCCGGGGGCGGGGGCTCCGTTCGAACACAGAAGGCGGGATGACGGGAGGCAGCGTGCCTCCCGTCATCCCGCCTTCCTTTGTAAGACATGAGCCCTCCCCGGCGGTCGGGCTTGACGCGCCGCCGGCCTAGACGCTGAGGAGTTCCTGCTCTTTGGTCTTGGCCAGCTCGTCCACCTTGCCGATGTATGTGTCGGTGATCTTCTGGACTTCGGCGAGGGCGTCGCGCTCGGCGTCCTCCGAAATCTGCTTGTCCTTGAGCATCTTCTTCAGCCGGTCGTTGGCGTCGCGGCGGACGTTGCGGATGGCGGTGCGGTGCTCCTCGGCCGCCTCGTGCACCTGCTTGGCGAGCTGCTTGCGGCGCTCCTCGGTCAGCGGCGGCACGGGCACGCGCACGAGCTTGCCGTCGTTCGAGGGGTTCAGGCCCAGGTCGGCCGACCGTATCGCCTTCTCGACGGGGCCGAGCTGCGTCTGATCCCAGGGCTGCACCGTCAGCATGTTCGGCTCCGGCGCGTGCACCGAGGCCATCTGGTTGAGCGGCGTCGGCGTGCCGTAGTAATCGACCGTCACGCTGTCGAGCAGGCTCACGGCCGCGCGCCCCGTCCGGATCGTCGCCAGCCTCCTCCTCAAGTCCTCGACCGCCCCCTCCATCCGGGGCCGCGTCTCCTTGATGACATCCTTTTCGCTCATTGGCTCTCTCCGTGAATCGTGAACGGCGAATGGTAAATGGTGAATGGTAAGAACCCGTTCTAACTATTCACCATTTACTATTCACCGTTCACGGCTGTACTGGTTTTTCGTTGCAGACCGTCGTGCCGACCGTCTCGCCCGAGACGACGCGGACGATGTTGCCGGAGGTGCGCATGTTGAAGACGACGATGGGGAGGTCGTTGTCCATGCACAGGCTGATGGCGGAGGCGTCCATCACCTTGAGCTGCTTCTCCAGCACCTCCTGGTAGGTGATGCAGTCGTAGCGCGTCGCGGTCGCGTCCTTCATGGGGTCGGCCGTGTAGATGCCCTCGACCTTCGTCGCCTTGAGGATCACGTCGGCCTTGATCTCCAGCGCGCGCAGCGCGGCCGCCGAGTCGGTCGTGAAGTAAGGGTTCCCCGTCCCCGCGGCGAAGATGACGACGCGCCCCTTCTCCAGGTGGCGGATGGCGCGGCGGCGGATGAACGGCTCGCCGACCTGCGGGATGTTGATGGCCGACAGCACGCGCGTGTGGCAGCCGACCTTCTCCAACGCGTCCTGCAAGACGACGGCGTTCATCACGGTGGCGAGCATGCCGATGTAGTCGGCCGACGACCTGTCCATGTCGCCCGCGCTCTCCGAGACGCCGCGGAAGATGTTGCCGCCGCCGACGACGACCGCGACCTCGACGCCGAGGTCGTGGACGGCCTTGATCTCCCCGGCGATGGAGCGCGCGACCTTCACGTCCACGCCGTAGTTCTGCGCGCCCATCAGCGCCTCGCCCGACGCCTTCAGCAGAATCCGCTTGAAGGCCGGAGTGACCGTCTTCGACCCGGCCGCCGCCGTGCTGTTCTCGCTGTTACTCATGGGTCAGAAATTAACACGGACGGACGGGATTCGCAGGATTAAGGGTTTGAAAGTTCGAGGTCGAAATCTTAACTCCCATCCCGCCCGTCCCGTCCACCCGCGTTAATTTTCCTTCGGTCTTGGCCTACTGGTTGCCGCCGCTCATCGAGGCGACCTCGCCGGCGAAGTCGTCCTCGCGCTTGGCGAGCCCCTCGCCCATCTTGTAGCGGGTGAAGCGGCGGACGGTGATGCGCTCGCCCGTCTTGGCGATCTTCTCCGTGAGCAGCTCGTTGATGGTCTTCTCGGGGGCCTTGACGAAGGGCTGGTCGAGGAGCACCGCCTCCTCGTAGAACTTGTTGAGGCGCCCCTCGACGATCTTCTCGATGACCTGCTCGGGCTTGTTCGCGTTCTTCGGGTCGTTGGCGATCTGGGCGCGTGTGATCTCGCGCTCCTTGTCGAGGATGTCCGCGGGCACCTCCTCGCGCGAGACGTAGCGCGGCTCGGCCGCGGCGACGTGCATCGCGATGTCCTTGACGAGCGCCTGGAACTCCTCGGTGCGCGCGACGAAGTCTGTCTCGCAGTTGACCTCGACGAGCACGCCGACCTTGCCGCCCATGTGGATGTAGGAGCCGACCGCGCCCTCGGCGGCGACGCGCCCCGCCTTCTTGCCGGCCGTCGCCATGCCGCGCTTGCGCAGGATTTCGACCGCCTGCTCCTCGTTGCCGTCGGCCTCCTGGAGCGCCTTCTTGCACTCCATCATCCCCGCGCCCGTCTTCTCCCTGAGCGCCTTCACCGCCGCCCCTGTGATTTCCGCCATGATAACTCTCCTGAAAGTAGTCGGTAGACAGTAGACAGTAGTCAGTAGGAAAACTTTCGCAGTCGAGTCGCCAGAGGTTGAATCCCAACGTCCGCCCAGCGGAGCCTACTGACTACCGACTACTGTCTACCGACTACTTACAAAGAAGCGCAGCCCGGCGGGTTCATCCGCACTGGAGGGCTGCGCTCGCCGTAGTTTGAAAGTTGGAAGCTGCTTTTCGGCCCGCCGTCTACTTGGCCGCGCCGACGGTCTCGGCGCCCTTCTCGGCCTCGGGCGACTGCGGGGGCTGCGTGCCCTCGGCGTCCGGGCTCCCGCTGGCGCCGCGCACGGGGGCGCCGGTGCCGACCTGGCCGTGGTCGCCGACGCTGTCGGGCTGCTGGCCCTGGCGCGCGAAGCCCTGGTTGCCGGGGACGGAGACCTGCACGTCGGCCGAGACGGTCGAGACGTCCGTGCCCGCGACCTGGGAAGACTGCGCGCCGGGCTCGATCTCGCGCGTGCTGTCGACCGAAGAGGTCACGACGCGCGAGGTGGGCGCGGGCGCGGCGCCGGCCGCGGCGGCCTCCGCCTGCTCGTCGTCCTCGGCGCTCTTGCCGCTCAACTGCTGGCCCTCGACGACCGCGTCGGCGATGCGCGAGGCGAAGAGGCGGACGGCGCGCAGCGCGTCGTCGTTGCCGGGGATGACGTAGTCGATGCCCTCGGGCGAGCAGTTCGTGTCCACGACGGCGATGATGGGGATGCCGAGCCGGTTCGCCTCCTTGACGGCGATGTCCTCCTTGCGCACGTCGATGATGAAGAGCGCGTCGGGGAGCCGCGTCATGTTCTTGATGCCCGACAGGTTCTTGTCGAGGATTTCGCGCTCGCGGTCGAGCTTGATGCGCTCCTTCTTCGTCAGCTTCTCGTAGCGGCCGTCGGTCTGCATCGCTTCGAGGTCGCGCAGGCGCTTGATCGACTTCTGCACGGTCTGGAAGTTCGTCAGCAGGCCGCCGAGCCAGCGCTGGTTGATGTAGTACTGCCCGGCCCGCTCGGCCTCCTCGCGGATGGCGTCCTGCGCCTGGCGCTTGGTGCCGACGAAGAGGATGTTGCGGCCGCGCTCCTCGCCCATCATCGCGGTGACGAACGAGATGGCGTCGCGGAACATCTTCTGCGTCTTCTGGAGGTCGATGATGTTGATGCCGTTGCGCTCGCCGAAGATGAACTCCTTCATCTTGGGGTTCCAGCGCCTGACCTGGTGGCCGAAGTGGACGCCGGCCTCCAGTAACTCCTTCATCGTGACGGTGACTGCCAAACTGCCCCTCCTTCAGGTGATTGGTTTAGTGTACTCGCCGCGCCCCAAGCGCCCCCGCGAGGGGGCAACCAACCGGGCCGCGACAATGGAATAACGACGGTAAATAGTTAATGGTAAATGGTGAATGGAAAATCCATTGACTATTTACCATTGACCATTCACAAACGCGTTAGCGTTTCGAGAACTGGAAGCGCTTGCGCGCGCCCTTCTGGCCGTACTTCTTGCGCTCCTTGGCGCGGGGGTCGCGGGTGACGAGGCCGGCGTCCTTGAGCGCGGGGCGGAGGTCGGCGTTGAACTCCATCAGCGCGCGCGTGATGCCGTGGCGCACGGCCCCGGCCTGTCCCGCGGGGCCGCCGCCGGCGACGTTGACGACGATGTCGAACTTGCTCGCGGTGTCGGTGAGCGTCAGCGGCTGGCGGATGACCATGCGGAGCGCCTGGTTGGGGAAGTACTGGTCGAAAGCCTTGCGGTTGATCTTGATCTCGCCCGTGCCCGGCCGAAGGTAGACGCGCGCGGTCGAAGTCTTGCGCCGGCCGGTGCCGTAATACTGGATGTCTGCCACAGTTCCTCTTCCTTACTTAAAACTACTGTTTAAGCCTTCTGGGCCGCGGTCTTGGGGCTCAGGGCCAGGGGCTCCGGCTTCTGCGCGGCGTGGCGGGTCAGGCCCTCGTCGTCGGCGTAGACCTTGAGCTTCTTCGCCATCGCCTTGCCGAGCTTCGTCTTCGGGAGCATCCCCTTGACGGCCAGCTCGATGACGCGCTCGGGGTGGCGCTCGAGCTGATCCTTCACGGAGATGGAGCGCAGGCCGCCCGGGTAGAGCGTGTGGTGGTGGTACATCTTCTGGTCGTTCTTCGACCCCTTGAAGACCGCCTGCTTGGCGTTGATGACGATGACGTGGTCGCCGGTGTCGAGGAAGGGCGTGTACTGCGGCTTGTTCTTGCCGGTCAGCACGCGCGCGACCTCGGTCGCCAGCCGCCCGACGGTCTGGCCCGCCGCGTCCACCACGTACCACTTGCGATTCTCAGCGAGTCCGTCCCCGCTCGGGAAGTATGTTGACATAGGATAACTCTCTCAATTTTAAGCGTCTAAAACGCGAACGGGTAGAATACTTAACGGCATTTTCGTTGTCAAGCCGCCGGGCGAGCCCTCTTCCGCGCGCCGCCTCACTCGCCCTCCTTGAAGGACTTCATCCTGAAGATGAGGACGCTCCAGGTCATCCCCATCAGCACGAGCGCGAGTTCCAGCCAGAAGACGTCGAGCCTGTAGACCGAGTAGAGGAGCGGCAGCCAGAGGAGGGCGACCGTGACGACCTTGGCGCGGACGGGGACGCCGCGGCGCTCCTGGAAGTTGCGGATGTAGCCGCCGAGCAGCCGGTTCCGCATCAGCCAGCCGTGGAGCCGCGCGGAGCTGCGGACGTAGCAGGCCGAGGCGAGCAGGAGGAAGGGCGTCGTCGGCAAAAGCGGCAGGAAGACGCCGAGCACCGCAAGCGCCAGACAGACGCTCCCGGCCGCGACGAGCAGCGCTTTTTTCGCCCGATTCAACCCTCTCCCTCAAGCCGAAGGCTCCCAGGTCTGTCCGAACCTGAGAGCCTTCCCTGGCCTTTCTTACTGGCCGCCGCCCCTGCGTGTTTACTCGGGCGGGGTCTGCTGCTGCTCTTCGGTGCGCTTCTTGAGCACCGGCGCCTCGTTCTTCTTCTCGGGGGTCGTCCCTTCAGCCGGCGTGCCGGTCTCGTCCGCGTTGGGCGAGCGGCGCTTGAGGGTCGGGCGGCCCGGGGCGCCGTCCTCGCCGGGCGCGATGTCCCCGGCGGAAGAGGCGCGCGCGTTCGAGAGCCGGAGCAGGCGGTTCTTCACGCGCTGGAATTCCGAGGTCGAGAGGACATACTCCTCCTTGTCGGGGAAGCGCGCGACCAGCTCGCGCGTGGCGTTCATGCGGTCTACGGACTGCGGGTGCGTCTCGAAGAGCTTCGAGAAGGTGCCGGGCTTCTTCTTGTTCTTGGCCGCCAGCTTCTCGAACATCGTTGACATCGCGTTCGGGTCGTAGCCGGCCGCCCACATGTACTGGACGCCGAGCGTGTCGGCCTCGGACTCGGCGCTGCGGTTGAACTTCATGAAGCCGAGCAGCGCGCCGAACTGCGCGCCCTGGTTGATGAGCATGCCGCCCAGGCCGCCGAGGAAGATGGAGCCGGCGAGCAGGCCGATCTCGGCCAGCATGCCCTTGGCCTGGTTCTCCATCGCGTGGCGCGCGGCGACGTGCGCGATCTCGTGCGCCATCACGCCCGCGACCTCGGCCTCGTTGTCGGCCGCGAGGATGAGCCCCTTGTTGACGTAGAAGAAGCCGCCCGGCAGGGCGAAGGCGTTGACCTCGTCGGAGTCGATGACCTTGATGGTGAAGGGAATCTTCGAGTCGGAGTGGAGGACGACGTTCTGGCCGACGCGGTTGATGTACTCGGTGATGACGGGGTCGTCGATGAACTTGGCCTCGCGGTCGACCTGCGCGGCGAGCTGGCGGCCCTGCGAGACCTCCTTGTCGATGCCGCCGGCGATCTTCGGGATGAGGATGCCCTTGTTGATGTTGCGCTTGCCGATCAGGCGCGGGTCTTCCTTCTCGGAGAGCGGCCGGCCGGCGCCCGGCGCGGCGGGCTGCGCCGCGGCGACCTGCTCGTCCGCGGCCGCGGCGTCGCCCTTCTTGTCCTTCTTATCCTTGGCGGCCGAGTCCTGCCTGGCGGGCTTCTGGGCGTCCTGGCGGCGCAGCGGCGCGGCCACGGCCCCAATCGAGCCCGCCCAGAGGCTGGAGATGAGCCCGAGCGCGGCGAGCGAACGGGAGAATCTGTAGTGCATCACGTGTGCCTCCAAAAATGTCTTGTCGTCAGTCCGCGGCCGGAAGGAAGTCGAACCTCTTCGGCGGAGCCCTCGCGCGCCCGCCCAGTCCTCGCGTCCGAACTCGGCCGCCCGCGCGCGCGGGCGACTTCTGACGGTTTGAACCGGACGACCGTCGATAAGGGAACCCGGAAAGGCGCGAATCTTTGATGCAGCGGGGCGCGCCACAGGTTGTGTCCGCGCCGCGCGCCGCTCGGGGACTTCGGGGAGTCCGGGCCGGCCTTTCTTTGGAGGAGACTCGGGCCGGATTATAGCAGCAGGCGCGGGCGGGCGGGGGCAAAAACTTATCCGTTGCAACGGCGCGGCGCCGCGTGCTAGATTCGATGGTGCCCTTCCTTCCTCATTCAATGAGGAGCCGGCCCCGAGCCACAACCGCATTTTCCCGCCGGGAACGCATGAAACGGATACAGGATAAGATCAAGGACCTGGTCGAGCCGCAGTCGTTCGAGCAGGTGGGGAACTTCTCGGAAGACCCCGCGCAGGCGCTGGCCGCCTACCGCTTCACGGACGTTACTTCCGACCTCCTGTCGCGCTGGCTCGACGCGCTGGCCGAGCTGCCGGCGGGGACGGGCGCGGCGCGCGCTCTGGCCGGCGCCCGCGGCGTCGGGAAGAGCCACACGCTGGCCGTCTTCGGCGCGCTGGCCGGGTCGGAGCGTCTGCGGCAGGGCGTCGAGGACTCGCACGTCGTCGCGAGCGCGCAGCGCCTGGCCGGCCGGCGCTACCTCGTCGTGAGGGTCGAGCGCGGGACGCGGCCGACTTTGGCCGACGAGCTGGCGGCGAGCTTCGCGGCCTTCTTCGGCGGGAGCGAGTCGCAGTGGGGCGGGCGCGTGCCGGCAGAGGTCTTGGCCGTCGCCGCCTCGCGGGCGATGGGGGAGACGCTGGTCGTCGTCATCGACACGGCCTTCAACCGGCCGGCGCGCGTCTCGCGCGACGACGGCCCGTACCTGGGCTCTCTGGCCGCGGCGGCGCGCGACCTGAACGTCTTCCTGGCCCTCGCCCTGGACGACGACATCGCGGACGCCGACGGCGCGAACGTCGCCGTCGCCGGCACGTACCGGATCGACTACCTCGACCCGGAGAACCTCTACCGCGTCGCGGACCAGTTCGTGCTGCGCAAGAAGCCGCAGGTCGGCGACACCCTGCGCGGGATTTACCAGGCGCTGCGCGCCACCGTCCACGAGTTCAACTGGAGCCAGGCGCGCTTCTCTTCCGTCTACCCGGTTCACCCGCTCGTCGCGGAGGTCGCGTCGGGCGTGCGCCTCTTCCTGCCGAAGTTCGCGTTCCTGCCGTTCGCGGCGGCGGCGGCGGCGCGCGCCACTTCGCGGCCGGCCCTCGCCCTCGTGCTGCTCGACGAGGTCTTCGACGCGACCGAGGAGGACTTGCGCCACAACCCGGAGCTGGTCCAGGCGTTCGCCACCTACGACCAGTTGACGGAGTGCTCCATCGGCCAACTGCCGATCATGCAGCGCTACCAGGCGCGGCTTATTTTAAAGAGCCTGTTCGTGCTCTCGCTCGACGGGCGCGACGCGACGCCGGGCGAGATGTGCGCCGCGCTGCTCCTGACCGACGAGGACGCGGGCGGCGACGCCCCGCGCCGCGCCGCCGAGACGCTCGCCCGCTTCGCGTCGGAGGCGGCCGAAGGCAGCTTCGTCCTCGCCGACGGCCCCGGCGGCGAGAACCGCTACCGCTTCCGCATCCCTTTGCACGAGGCGGCCGCGAAGCAGAAGTCCGAGGCGTCGGCCCATCACGAAGAAGCGCCGGTCGCACGGACGGAAGTAAAGACCGAAGCGAAGACCGAAGCGAAGGCGGAAGTGAAGGCGGAGCCGTTAACGGTCGGCGCAGAAACTTCACCGCCGAAGGCGGAGACGCCCGCGCCGGTCAAACAGGCGTCCGCGCCGGAGCCGCCGAAGGCCGAGCCGCCCGAGCCTTCCCCCGAAGTCTTCGAGAGTCCGCGCCCGTCCCCCGCAGAAGAGTCCCGCGCGAAGGAAGAGGTTCGCGCGAAGGTCGAGGCGGCCCCGGCGACCGCGGACGACGCGCAGGATGCCGAGCCGCTCGCGGCCGAGCCGCTCGACTGGGCTCGAATGCTGACGGGCCGCCCGTCGCTCGGCGAATCGAAGGGGCGCGAGGCGCGCGGGGAGGTGAAGGCGGCGCTCGGGCTCTGGCTCAAGGAGTGGCACCTGCTCGGCCTGCCCCAGAAGTTCGACGCGCTGCCCGACGCCTGCCTGACGACGCGCGCGTGGAAGGCCGAGGCGCAGGTGCGCAAGAGCTTCGGCCGCGCGGCCGCGGCGCTCGAAGCCGAGGCTTCGGGGAAGATCAAGCTGGAAGAGGCGCTCGAACGCGTCGCGGGGGCCTTCGGCCGCTCGCCCGGCGCGGTCGCGCGGCTCACGCGCACGCTCGAAGACCTCTGCGGGTTCGTCGAGACCGTGGGCGCGCGCGAGCGCGTGCGCGCGTACCTCGCCGCGGCCGAGCCGACGGGCGTGGAAGCGCTGGAGACGGCGCGGCGCGAGCTGCTCAACCTCGCGCACGAGTCGAACAACTTCCTCGACGCCGCGCGGCGCGAACGCTTCGAGCGCCTGTGGCGCGAGTGGCGCGCGCGCTACGGCGAGCATTACGCCGCGCTCCATGATAAAAATGTCGGCGCCGGCGGGGCGCGCGACTCGCTCCGCGACCTGCGCCGCTCCGAGCGCTGGCGCGAGTTCGAGTCGCTGGCGCGGCTGCCGGTCGTGAGCACGCAGGTCTGGCGACAGGCCGAAGGGCTTTTGCGCGTGGCCGAGGCGACGCGCTGCGGGCTCGACGCGCGGCGCCTGCTCGCGGGTCAGCCCGTGTGCGCGTGCCGGTTCCGCCTGTCGCGCGCGGAGGAGCTTTCGGAGTTGCCGCAGGAGCTTGAGGCCCTGATGGAGCGGGGCCTGGCCGTCTACCGCCGGACGCTCCGGATGCTCGGGACGACGCTCGCCATCTCGCTCGACGCGCTGTCGCGGCGCGACGCGGACGCGGAGTCGGCGAAGCGCGCGCGCAACCTGTCGGCGGCCTTCGCGCACGACCACCTGCCGGAGAGGTTCAACTGCCAGGACGTGCGGCTCATCGAGCGCGCGCTCAAGCGCATGCCCGCGCCGCCGCCCGTCAAGGTCGTCGCGCCCAACGGCGAGTCCGGCCTGCTCACGCGCGACGAGCTGCGCGCGCGCTTCGAGCAGTGGCTGGACGAGCTGCCCGAGCAGCCCGTCCTCATCGAAGTCGTCTCTAAGGCGGAGATCAGCGCACCGTAAAGTGAAGGCCAAAGACAAAAGGCAGAGCGGCGGCCCGACCGTCAGCGGGGGCTCAGTTCAAAGCGGAAGGGGAGGGGAGCGCGAGAGTCGTTCCGCCTCCCCTTCGTCGCGTGCGGTCGCCGTCGTCGGGGCTGGACGTCTCGGCACCGCACTCGCGCGCGCGTTGCGCGTGTGCGGCTACGACGTGCGGGCGCTCGTCTCGCGCGAGGCCGCGCACGCGCGGCGCGCGTCGAAGCGGGCCGGGGCCGAGGCCCTCGCGCTCGGCGTCGGAGAGCTTGAGAGACTGCCCGCCGCCGGGCTCCTCTTCATCACGACGCCGGACGACGTGATCGGGGAGACGGCCGGGCGTCTGGCGGCGCTGCCCGCTTTCAGGTCTCGCGTCGTGCTGCACGCGAGCGGCGCGCTCTCGTCAGAGGCGCTCGCGCCCCTGCGCGCGCGCGGCGTCGCGGTCGGCTCGATGCACCCGCTCGCCTCCGTCAGCGACCCCTCCTCCGGGGCCGAGAGCCTGCGCCGCGCCTTCTACTGCGTCGAGGGCGACGCGCGCGCCGTCCGCGCCGCGCGCCGCGTGGTGCGCGACCTCGGCGGCGAGACTTTCAACGTCAGCCCCGGCGACAAGGCGCTCTACCACGCGGCGGCCGTGCTCGCGGCCGGGCACGTCGTCGCGCTCTTCGACCTCGCGGCCGAGACTCTCGGCCGCTGCGGACTCCCCCGGACGCGCGCGCGTAAAATCCTGCTCCCGCTCCTGCGCAGCGTGGCCGACAACCTCGCGCACCAGGCGCCCGCCCGCGCCCTCACCGGCAGCTTCGCCCGCGCCGACGTCGAGACCGTCCGCAAGCACCTGCGCGCCCTCGGCGAACTCGAAGACACGGACGCCCTCGCCGTCTACAGGCTGCTCGGCGAACGCTCGCTCAAACTCGCGGAGGGCGCCGACCCCGCCCTCGCGGAGAAGATTCGGCGGGAGTTGAAGAAGGCGGGTGCGACTTCATAGCGGTCAGAACCGCCCGCGGTAGCGGGTGGGCCTTCGCGACACGGCAGCGCCGTATGACGAAGGCCCACCCGCTACCGCGGGCGGTTCTGACCTGGTCGCAAGGTGGTGGTTGCTTGCGCCCCGCGCGGCTTTGGCGCTAGAGTAAAAAACAAGTTCCCTTCGAAGTCGCGATAGAAACAAAGAGCGAAAGGATACTGCCGCCTTGCCCTCGACCCCGAACACTCCCAGCGCGAGCTACAGTCTGACTCTGCGCGTGAAGCTCTCCTCGCGCGCGGGCACGCTCGGGGAACTGACCATCGCCATCGGGCACGCGGGCGGCGACATCGGCGCCATCGACATCGTCAGCGTCGGCCGCGACACCATCATCCGCGACCTCACGGTCAACGCCGCCTCGGCCGACCACGGCAAGGCGATTGTCGAGGCCGCGCGCGCCGTGGACGGCGTCGAGGTCATCAACGTCAGCGACCGCGTCTTCCTCATGCACCTCGGCGGCAAGATCGAGGTCGTCTCCAAAGCCCCTTTGAAGACGCGCGCAGACCTCTCGATGGCCTACACGCCCGGCGTCGCCCGCGTCTGCGAGGCCATCGCGCGCGACCCCGAGAAGGCTTTCACCCTGACCATCAAGCGCAACACCGTCGCCGTCGTCACCGACGGCACGGCCGTCCTCGGCCTCGGCGACATCGGCCCGGCGGCCGCCCTCCCCGTCATGGAAGGGAAGGCGATGCTCTTCAAAGAGTTCGCGGGCGTGGACGCCTTCCCCATCTGCCTCTCGACGAAAGACCCGGCCGAGATCGTCAACACCGTCAAGCGCATCGCGGTCGCCTTCGGCGGCATCAACCTCGAAGACATCTCCGCCCCGCGCTGCTTCGAGATCGAGGAGAGGCTGAAGGAGGAGCTCGACATCCCCGTCTTCCACGACGACCAGCACGGCACGGCCGTCGTCGTGCTCGCGGCGCTCATCAACGCGACGAAGCTGACGGGGAAGCGGATGGAGGACTTGAAGGTCGTCGTCAACGGCGTGGGCGCGGCGGGCGTGGCCTGCTCGAAGATCGTGATGAGCGCGGGCGTCAGGAACCTCATCGGCTGCGACCAGCACGGCGCCATCTACGCGGGGCGCGAGGAGCATATGAACTGGGTCAAAGACCACTTCTCGCGCATCTCGAACCCCAACGGCGAGCGCGGCAACATCCACGACATCATCAAGGGCGCGGACGTCTTCCTCGGCCTGTCCGTCCCGGGCGTGATCGATGTCGAGGACGTGAAGCGGATGGCGCCAGACCCCGTCATCTTCGCGATGGCGAACCCGACGCCGGAGATCATGCCCGAAGAGGTGGCCGGCATCGCCGCGGTGATGGCGACGGGGCGGAGCGACTACCCGAACCAGATCAACAACGTGCTCTGCTTCCCCGGCATCTTCCGCGGCGCGCTCGCCTGCCGCGCCTCGCGCATCAACGAGGAGATGAAGCTGGCCGCCGCCCAGGCCATCGCGTCAATCATCGCCCCCGAAGAACTCCACCCCGAATACATCGTCCCCTCCGTCTTCGACAAGCGCGTCGCCGAGGCCGTCGCCCGCGAGGTCGAGGAGGCCGCCTACCGCACCGGCGTCGCCCGCCGCGAACGCTCCCGCGCCGACTCGCTGATGTAAGCGCCCGCCGAAAAAAAGTTGTGCCGGCGCGATTCGGTGGTATTTTATCCGCCGTCGCCCTCGGGCCTCTTTCTGCCAGCGCGCCCTTTAAGCCCGGCCGACACTTCTCTACGCGCACAGGGCTTCGCACCTACGGCCCCGCGCCCCTTCCGCGAAAGGAGTGACATATGCTCTTCGGCTCGACCGTGATCGAAGTCGCCATCGGCGTCGTCTTCGTCTACCTGCTCGTGAGTCTGCTCTGCTCGGCGCTCAACGAACTGATCGAGGCGTGGCTGAAATACCGCGCACGCTACCTGGAGCAGGGCATCCGGCAACTGCTCAGCGACCCCCAACTCGCCGACAGGTTCTTCGAGCACCCGCTCGTCAAGCCGCTCGGCGAGCGGCCGTCCTACATCCCCGCGCGCACCTTCAGCCTCGCGCTCTGGAACCTCGCGACCGGCGAGGCGGCCAAGGCCGAGGCGGCGGTCTCCGGGGTGACGCAGAACCTGAGCGAGATACGTAAGCTCATCGCCGGCCTCGACGAGAAGAAGTTCGGCAGGATTCAGACCTCTTTGCTGACCCTGATCGACGAGGCCGGCAACGACCTCAACAAGGCGCGCGCCAACGTCGAGGCGTGGTACGACGACGCGATGGATCGCGTCTCCGGCTGGTACAAGCGGCGCACGCACATCATCCTCATCATCATCGGGCTGGCGGCCTCGTTCGCGCTCAACCTCGACACCATCCAGATAACGAAGGCCCTGCTCTACAACGACACGCTGCGCAAGTCGGTCGCCGACGCCGCCGAGAATTACGTCAAGGAGAACCCGGCGCCGACGCCCGCGCCGACCCCCGCCGCCGCGGCAACTCCCTCTGCGACTGCTGCCACGCCGCCCGCGCCCGCCGCCGCGCCCGCCTCCACGCCGACGCCGACCCCGACGCCGACGCCCGCGCCCGAGGTCACGGCGCAGGAGCAGGCGAGGCTCGCACGGGCGAAGATAGATCAGGTGCAGGCCGAGTTGAACAGCCTCGGCCTCCCCATCGGCTGGCCCGTCAAGCCAGACTTAAAGGAGGCCCCGTATGCGAGCATGACGGACACGGCGGCCCGCGACGCTCGGTACAACGCGGACGTGGCCGCATACAACGCCGACCCGCGCTGGCCGACCCCGGGCGCGTACGGCCTCTTCCTGAAGGTGCTGGGGCTCATCCTGACGGGTCTGGCCGTCTCGCAGGGCGCGCCCTTCTGGTTCGACCTGCTCAACAAGTTCATCGTCATCCGCTCGACCGTCAAGCCGCAGGAGAAGAGCCGGACGCAGCCCTCGAAGGACAAGCCCGCGCCCGAGACCGAGGAGAAGAAGCCGAGCGAGTGACCGGCGGCCGGCAAATAAGAACAAGGCTCCCGACGACGGGGAGCCTTATCCCGGCCCGCAGGATGTAATGGGCCGCGCGCGTGCCCTTGCGCGCGCGGCCCCACACCCCGGTCGGTGAGGCCGGGGCTGCGGCACCGTCTGCTGCCCGTAGACGTGCCCGCATTAATCGCCCACTAAAATACTCATGTGCTATCCTCCTCCGCGTTCGTGTCTTTGAAAATAAGGCAACGGCCGGATGCGTAGCTCACCATCAGCCTCAGAAAGCGAATGATGGGCGTCGCCGTTGAGCAGGAGAGGTCTCTACTCACGGCGATAAGGTTACGCGGGCACATCTTATACCGATATCGGTATAAAGGCAAGCTTATTTCTGACGTGATGACTTCGTCGGGAGGTGACTCCTGATGGGGGCGGCGCGTCAGAGGGCGGAGCGTCTTGCCGAGAAGCTCTTGCAGGTGCGCCTTACGTTCGGGCTGTCCCAGACCGAGATGCTCAAACGATTAGGCGTTGAGGATATGATTGTTTACAACAGAATTTCGGATTACGAGCGGGGCGAACGGGAGCCGCCGCTGCCGATTCTCCTGCGCTACGCCCGCCTTGCAGGTGTGCCGACTGAAGTCCTCATCGACGACGACCTCGACCTCCCCGACAAACTCCCCGGCCCGACCGACCACGAAGAGATCAAACGCAAATTCTCCCCGCGCAGGAAGATGGGTAGATGATTTACGAACCCGCTCCCGTCCGAGTCAACCCGCCGCCCGCTCACCTTATTCAGAGCAGGAGCCCGGCGCGTCGATAATAAACGAACTCCGCCCCGGGGCGGGGCGTGAAACGGACTCGGGCCTCGCACTCCCGGTTAAAGAGGACTTCCGCCGATGACAACCCGCGCCAGACTCCTGACGGCCGCGCTCTGCGTCTCGACGCTGCCCTGCGCCGGCTCGCGCGCGCAGACCGCGCCCGCCGCGAACACGACCCCGCTGCCGAAAGATCAGGCGGCCGCCGCCGTCCCGGCCGACCCCGTGGCGAACGAGATCGCGCTCCTGCGCAAGTCCCTACAGAGCTTGAACGCGCGGCTGCGCGAGATCACCGAGAAGGTCTTCTCGCCCGAGGCCGTGAAGGCGGAAGGCGGCCCCGCCGGCAAGCTGAACCCCATCGCGCAGAACCTCGACATCCTGAGCCGCGCCGAGCAGCGCGCCGAAGGGCTGCGCCGCCAGCTTCTAGAGATGACGGAGAAGGAGACCGCCTACCGGACGCGCATCATGCAGCTCGACGACGACCTGCGTGCCGACAGCATCGAGCGCAGCATGAGCGGCGTCGGCACGACCCGCGCGCCAGAGCTGCGCGACCTGCGGCGGCGCCAACTGGAGAACGAGCGGAGGGGCGTCGAAATCCTCCTCGGCCAGGCCGGCACGAACCGCGTCCGCCTCGAAGACGACGTGAAGCAGGCCGACCTGCTCGTCGCGCGCATACGCCAGCGCCTCCTGCCCCTCATCGAGAAGGAGATCGACAAGCTCCAACCCTGACCCCTGACAGTCACGCGCCGCGGCGGCGGCGGTCAGCGCTTGCTCGTTTGAACTTGAGAGGCGGGCGCCTCCGCCCGCCTCTCAAGAATCACGTAGAGCCCGTGGCTGTAGAAGATGTCTCTGACGCGGAAGCCTTCGGCGAACAGGCTTTGAAGCTCGGAGACGGCGTCGGCGGGGGGCAGGCCGGTCAGCCTGGCGAGCTTCCGTTCGGCGACCTTCAGCACCTTGTACTCGCGCGCGGGGCCGCCGCCCGCGTCGCGCGCGAAGACGAGCTTCTGGAGAAAGAGCCGCGAGTCGGAGGTGCAGGTCAGGTCGCCCACCAGCAGACCCGCGTAGCCGTTGCCCGCCGCCGCCTCCCTCTCGAACCTTTTTTGGTCGCCGGAGTCGTCGACGAAGGTGTAGCCGTCGGCGCCCCCGGCTAGCCTTTCCAGCAGAGCAATCTTGACGAACTGGATGCGCCCCCCGTCAACGTAGCGCGAGCCCGCGGCGGCGAGCCTGTTGACCTCGTCCTCGAAGCCGAAGACCTCCTTGACCAAACTGTACTCGGCCTTCCGCGGGGCGGCCTCGTCGAGGTCCCGCTCGGCCACGACCGTGACGTAGAAGGCATCCGGCCCCGCCCCCGAGAAGAGGAGGCGGACGGGGCGGAAGCCCGGCGGCGCGGCGTCGAGCCCGGCCTGAAGCTCCTTCTTCTGCCCCCCGTCCGGCGTGAAGAGTCCCTTGAAGACCCTGTACTCCTTCGTCTGCCGCTCGGCCGCGTCGCGCCGCATGAAGAGGAGGACGTTGCTCCTCTGCACCGCCTGAAGCTCCTGCCTCGGGGACGTGTCGTTCGGGTAGTTGGGGTCGGGGGACACGTCCACCATGCGGCACTGCGTCCGTGCGTACGCGTGCGCGAGGCCGTAGCCGCGCCCCGCGTGGTGGTTGAGCGGGTCGCCGTACCGCCGCACCTCCTCCGGCATCGAGTCGGAGACGTAGTCGTAACTGTGGCCCGGGTCGAGGCGCAGCACGGCCGCGTACTTCCGTCGGTTGTTCGGGTCGCCGTAACTGACCGTCTTCTCCAGTCGGTAGCCGAGCCGCCCCTGCTCGTTCAGGGCCTCGACGAAGTTGTAAATGCCCTCCGACACGACGAGCTTGACCTTGTCGAAGTGCGTGTGGTCGGCGGGCGCCGGCGCGGGCCGCATCCCGGGAAGCGTCTCGGGCGGCGGCTTGCGCCCCGACTGCGCGTGTGCGTGTGGGTGGAAGGACAGGAGGGAAGCGGCGAGCAGGAGGAGCGCCTTGAAGTTTCTCGACGTACGCATGCGTGCCTGACCTTTCGAGGGCTCCGGCGGCCCCGGGACTTTCAATCGACGCCGGCGGCGGCGCGCCGAAAGGCGCCCCTCCGCAGCAGTATCAGCAAGAGGAGTGGCGGCGCGAAGAACACGAACTCAAGGGAGAGTGACTTCAGGATTTCCGCGGCGGGGAGACTGGAAGGCATCTCGGAGAGTCCCCACCAGCGCAGCCCGAGCCTGTCCGACGAGAAGGGCCAGAGCAACTCCAGGCCCCGGCTGTCTCTGGTCGTGGCGAAGTCGAGGAGCGCGTGCGAGGCGTAGGCCAGCCCGAAGGCCACGGCCTCGCGCGCCCGGGCACGGCCGAGCGCGAGCAGCAAGCAGACGAGGACGGCGAGCGCGAAGACGAGCGAGTGCGTGAACCCCCTGTGCCACGCGCGCGAGCGGAAGACGAAGACGAGGAAGAAGTCCAGGTCGGCGGCGTTGGCGACCGCCGCCCCCGCCGCGAGCAACACCCAGTACCGCGCCCGCCCCGCCCGCGGCAGCACCGCGGCCACGAGTCCCGCACCGACCAGACCGTGCGCGACGGGCATGGGCATAGTGTCAGCTAAGCCGACGGCGAAGCGCCCTCATCTCAGCTTGACGCGCGCGTCCGAGTTAAACCCACGGGCGTACGTGTCGGCTGAGATTGACATCGGCAGGCGGCATGGCAGGTGAGGGCCGCCGCGAAGTGTGAAATGTCAGGCGGCCCGTACTTCGACATACTCGGCGCTCGAAGAAGGCTCTGGCACGGGCCGTCCGTCTTCGCGCAGCCCTTCGACGTGGAAATCAATCGCCTCCTGGATGAGTGTCGTCAGCTCTTCTTTTGTCTCGGCGACGGCGGCACACCCGGGCAGGTCGGGCACGTAAGCGCCGAAGCTGTTCTCGCCCCCTTCGATAGTCACCGCGTATTTCATAGTCTTCGACTCCCGGTCACTTTAACCCGGCCCGTTTCAGGATGCTGTTGAGCGTGCCGGGCGGCACGTCTACGTTCGGCTTGCCCGAGACGGTTACCGTCCCGGCTTTGGTCGGGTGCTTGTATTGACGGTGGCTGCCTCTCGTCCTCTCCGGATACCAGCCGCCCGCTTCGGGTAACTTGGCGACCTCCCGCACCTTCATTCGCGAATGATAAGACGAACGTCGGCGCTTATGGAAGGGGAGACTCAGACCGTCGCGCGGAGGGATTGGGCGATGAGGGGGACGACGCGGCGCGGGACGGCGATGGCCTCTTTGATGTGGCGCGCGTTGGTGAAGTGGCCGGCGACGTAGAGGCCGGGGACGTTGGTCTCGAAGGTGTCGGGGTCGTAAGAAGGGATTTCCGTCAGCCCCTCGCGCCCGGTGCGGACGCCCGCGTCGCGCAGGAGCGTGAGGTCCGGGTCGCTGCCGACGAGGACGAAGACGGCGTCGTTCGGGAGCGCGTGCGCCCGGCCGCCGTCGTCCCTGATGAGGACTTCCGTCTCCTTAATCTCCAGGACTTCGGAGAAGAGGAAGAGGCGCAGGCGACCCTCCTCGATCTCGCGTTCGAGCGGCCCGCGCACCCAGTGCTTGATGCAGCCCCGCTTCGGGTCGCGGTTCTCCCAGTCGGAGGGCCAGATGGCGAAGGTCGTGCGCGCGCCGCCTTCGGAGAGGAAGAGCGCGGCCTCGGCCGCCGAGTTCCCGCCGCCGACGACGAGCGCGTCCTTGCGCACGTAGGGGAAGGGCTCGACGAAGCGGTGTCTGACCTTCGGCAGTTCCTCGCCGGGGACGCCCAGGCGGCGCGGGCGCGCCATCCCGCCGATGCAGACCAGCACGCGCGACGCCTCGTACACGGCGCGCGACGTATCGACGCGGAAGCCCTCGGGCCGCAGCGGCTCGATCCGGGTGACCTCCTCCTCGGTGTTGATGCGTAAGTCCTGTTCGAGGGCGAAGCGGACGTAGTAGGAGAGCAGCTCCTCGCGCGTCGGCTTCTCGCGGCAGGGGCGCAGCTCGCCGTCGCGCAGCTCAAGCTCGTTGGTGGTCGAGAAGACGGTGAGCCCGACGGGGTAGTGGTAGACCGTGTCGGCGATGAGCCCCTTCTCGACGCAGAGGTACGAGAGCCCCTCGCGCGCGGCCACGTCCGCCGCCGAGAGGCCCGCCGGCCCCGCGCCGATGATCAGCAGGTCGAGTCTTCCTTCGGGTCTTCGCATAAACGTCGGCCTGAATCCTCGCACGTTTCCGCCCCGGCTATCAACTTCGCGCGCGCCCCCGGCGGCGCGCGCCGCTCCCCGCCGGACGTCCCCCGCCGCCGCGGCAGGTGCCAGGTTTGCGCGGGCTCCGAGGCGGTCGGTATAATGCCACGGCCGCAAGAATTCCGTCCGAACGAGAGCCGCGCGCGAGGAGACGAGAAGCGTGTGACCACGACCGAACCTGCATGTCACGGCACGCCCGAGGGCGCGGCCCTGCGCGTCGAGCGTCTGCCGTTCCGCCGCGTCCCGCACCAGTCGCGCCTCTTCCTCGAATACCTCGAAGACCCGACGTCGCTCCGGCGCTTCTACCCGGAGGCCGTGCGCTTCCACCACGAGCTGTCCGCGCGGCGCGGGCGCGTGCTCGAATCGCACCAGACCGACCGCGCGGCGTTGGCCGACGCGCTCGCCGAGTCGAACGCGCGCTGGGGCGCCTCGCCGCAGACGTTCGCGAACGTCGAGCGGCTGCGCTCGAAGGAGTCGGTCGCGGTCGTCACGGGGCAGCAGACGGGGCTCTTCACGGGGCCGCTCTACACGCTCTACAAGGCGCTCTCGGCCGTGAAGCTGGCCGCGTGTCTGACGGCGCGCGGCACGGACGCCGTGCCCGTCTTCTGGATGGCGACCGAGGATCACGACTGGGAGGAGGTGCAGACGGCCGAGGTCATCGCCTGCGACGGGCGGCTCGCCTCCGTCGGCGTCTCGGGCGGGCTTCATCAAGAGGGCGAGCAGGTGGGCGGCGTCAGGCTCGACGCGGGCGTGGAGGAGGCGTCGAAGCGCCTGTTCGAGCTGATGCCTTCGAGCGAATTCCTGCCCGACCTCGAAGGGCTCGTGCGCGAAGCGTACGCGCCGGGGCGCAGCTTCGGCGAGGCGTTCGCGCGGATGCTCGCGGCGCTGACGGGCAGGTACGGGCTGGTCTTACTCGACCCGATGAACGGGTCGTTTAAGCGCCTGGCCGCGCCGCTCTACTCGGAGGCCGCGCGGCGCGGCGCGGAGATCGCCGCCGCGACCGACGCCCGCTCGCGCGAACTCGAAGCCGCGGGCTATCACGCGCAGGTGCACACCTCGCCAGACTCCTTCCCGCTCTTCCTCATCGACGACGGCGCGCGGCGCGCGCTCGCGCGCTCGAAGGGCGGGCGCTACCGCGCGAAGGGGACGGCGCACGAGTGGACGGCCGAAGAGTTGTCGGCGCTCGCGCTCGCGGAGCCCGAGCGCTTCAGCCCCAACGTCACGCTGCGCGCCGTCGTGCAGGACTACCTCCTGCCGACCGTCGCGTACTTCGGCGGCGCGGCCGAGGTCGCGTACTTCGCGCAGACGGCCGAGAGCTACCGCGTGCTCGGGCGCCCCGCGACGCCCATCCTCCACCGCGCGAGCCTGACCGTCGTCGAGCGCCGCACGTCGCGCACGCTCGAACGCTACGGCCTGAAGCTCGAAGACTTCTTCGGCGGGCTCGACCCCGTCATCGCGCGCGTCGTCGAAGGCCACCTCGGCGCGGGGGTGGCCGGCGCGTTCGACGAGACGGACGCCGCGGTCGCGCGCGCGCTCGACGGGCTGCGCGCCCGACTGCGCGACTTCGACCCGACGCTCGCCGACGCGCTCGACGGCGGGCGCCGCAAGATCGCGCACCAGCTCGAAGGCTTGCGCGCGCGCTTCCACCGCGCGCAGATGCAGCGCGACCGCGCCGTGCTGCGCCAGTTGGAGCGCGCCTCGACCGCCCTCTACCCCGAGAAGAGCTTGCAGGAGCGGCACGTCAACGTCACCTCCCTGCTCGCGCGCCACGGCCGCTACCTCGTCGAGTGGATTCACGACGCCATCGACCTCTCGACCAACGACCATCAGGTCGTTTACCTCTGAGTCGAACCACGCCGCCGCGCCCCCCGTATACACTCTCGACGCCGAGCGAGAGGAGACGCCCGACATGCTCTGCCCGAACTGCGGAACGAAGACGACGACCGAGCACAAGTTCTGCCGCAACTGCGGCATGAACCTGGAGCCCGTCACGCGCGCTCTGGCCGCGCACCTCTCGCACGGCGGCGCGGCGGCGGCGCGTGCGGCGCGCGAGGCCGAGCGCCGCGCCGTGCGCCGGATGACGAACGGCCTCTTCGCGGGCATCCTCGTCGTCATCTTCGGCGTGCTGTTGATGGCCTTCGTGCCGGGCAAAGCCTTCAAGTTTTTAGGCGTCGCCTCCGCGCTCCTCGGCATCGTCGCCGCGCTGGCCGCCGTCTTCTCGACGCTGCGCACGGCGGCCGGCGCCGGGGCCGAAGCCCCGCCGCCCGCGCTCGACGGCGCCACGCCGAACACCGGGCGCCTGCTCCACGAGCAGACCTTCGACCGCGCCCCGGCGAGCGTCACCGACCACACGACCGAACTCCTCCACGTCGAAGTCAAAGACCGCGAGCCGCGGGATTGATAGAGGCCCGCCCTGCTTTTGCCTGAACCCGCGGCCGGCCGTTACACTGCACCCGCATGTCAAAGATTCGCGTCCTCTCCGACCACGTCGCCAACCAGATCGCCGCGGGCGAGGTGGTCGAGCGCCCCGCCTCGGTCGCCAAGGAACTCGTCGAGAACTCCATCGACGCCGGCGCGCGCCGCGTCGAGTTGGAGGTGGAGGCCGGCGGGCGCCGACTGCTCCGCGTCTCGGACGACGGCGAGGGCATGACGCGCGACGACGCCGTGCTCGCCTTCGAGCGCCACGCCACCTCGAAGATCACTTCGACGGAAGACCTGGAGCGCGTCTCGACGCTCGGCTTCCGCGGCGAGGCGCTCGCCTCCATCGCCTCGGTCGCGCGCGTGGAACTCCTGACGCAGCGCGAGGGCGAGTCGGAAGGCACGCGCGTCCTCATCGAGGGCGGGCGCATGCGCGACGTGGCGCCCGCGGCCAGGCCGAAGGGGACGACCATCGCCGTCCGCGACCTCTTCTTCAACGTCCCCGCGCGCCGCAAGTTCCTCCGCTCCGAGGCGACCGAGAGCTTTCACCTGACGAACCTCGTCACGCACTACGCGCTCGCGCACCCCGAGATCAGCTTCGCGCTCACCAACAACGGGCGCGAAGTGCTGCGCGCCGCGCCGGCCGCAGACCTGCGCGAGCGCGCGTACCAGATTTTCGGCGACGAGTTCGTCGAGAGCCTGCTCGCGGTCGCGGGCAGTTACGAAGGGGTCGGCCGCGTCTCGGGCTTCGTCTCCGCCCCGCGCGCGCGGCGCACGACGCGCGACGCGCAGTACCTCTTCGTCAACGGCCGCTACGTGCGCGACCGCCTCGTCGCGCGCTCCCTCACCGAAGGCTACCGCTCGGTGCTCCCGCACGGCGTCTACCCTTCGGCGCTGCTCTTCCTCGAAGTCCCGCCCGAGGAGGTGGACGTGAACGTCCACCCCGCGAAGACCGAGGTGCGCTTCCGCCGCTCGGGCGCCGTCGCCGACGCCGTGCGCGAGTCCGTGCGCGCCGCACTCTACGCCGGCGGCTACCTCCGCGACGACGCGAGCTTCGCGGTCGATACCAACGGGAACGAGTTCGTCGCGGAAGGCTTCAAAGAAGTCGAAGTCCGAGGCCCGGACGGCGGCGGGTCGGCGCCGGCTTCGTCTTTCCTGAGCGACACGGCGTCGGGCGTGCGTCCCGGCGCGGCCGAAGAGTCCGCCGCGCGCGACGAGCCGGCGGCCAGGCAGGAGTCTATCGAGTTCGGCTGGACGCCCGCGGCCGAGGAGCCGCCGTGGAGGCGTGAGTCGGCGGACGAAGGGCGGCGTCCTTCGCCGTCCGCGCTCGACGCCGTCGCGCCCGGCGCCGGCTCGAACGCGGCGCCCGACGCGCGGCCGACGGTCGAGGACGAGAGCGCCGCCGTCCTTCGTCAGGAGGACGGCGGACAGCAACACTCTCGTCGAGAGGGAAGGGAGTCGCGCGCGGCCGGCGTCGCGCTGCCGCCGCTCAACTCCGCGGCCGGGATCGTGCGCGGGGTCGAGCCCGAACAGCTCACGCCGGACATACGCCCGCTCGGCCAGCTCGAAGAGAGCTTCATCCTCGCCACCGACGCCGAAGGGCTCCTGCTCATCGACCAGCACGCCGCGCACGAGCGCGTCCTCTTCGACAAGTACCGCCGCCTCGAAGACGCGCGCCGCCCCGAGTCGCAGTCGCTCCTCGTCCCCGAGACCTTCGACCTCACGCCGGCGCAGGCCGCCGCCTTCGACGAGGTCTCGGGAGAGCTTGAGGGCATCGGCTTCTCCCTGACCAGGCTGTCGGGCCGCACGGTCGCGGTGCGCGCCGTGCCCGCAGACCTCCCGCCCGCGGGGGCGCGCAACCTGCTCGCCGAAATCCTCGACACGGTCGACGCGGAGAAGCGCGGGCGGGCGCGCGAGACGCTGCGCGACGAGGTCGCGGCCTCGCTCGCCTGCCACGCCGCCATCAAGGTCAACATGCCGCTCACGCACGAGAAGATGCGCTGGCTCATCGACCGCCTGCTCCTCACCTCCTCGCCCACCACCTGCCCCCACGGCCGCCCCGCCATCCTCCGCCTCGCCAAGCGCGACATCGAGCGCGGCTTCCACCGGCCCTGAGTAAGAACCCTTATGAGTGACGGGCGCACGCGAACGATGCTTGCCGCGGCGTGGGGGTCGCTGGAAGGTCGAAGGGCCGGGGCGGCGTGCGCGTGCCTGCTGCTGTTGATGGGGGCGAACCTGCTGAGCGTCGTGTGGCGGAAGGGGCTGACGGCGGACGAGTTCTATCACGTGCCGGCGGGCTACTACCATTTGACGGCCGGCGAGTTCCGCGTCAACTCGGAGCACCCGCCGCTGTTGAAGATGCTCGCGGCGCTGCCGCTGCTCTTCGTCGGGGTAGAGGCGCCGCCCCCGCGGTACGCGCCGACGGCGCAGCCGGGCGAGAGGACGGATGAGACGCTGGCGCTCTTCTGGCGCGCCAACACCGCGCGGTTCGAGGCCGTCTCGTTCTGGGCGCGCGTGCCCGCGGTGCTCATCACGCTCGGGCTCGGGTGGCTCGTCTTCGTCTACGCGCGGCGCCTCTTCGGGCCGCGCGCGGCGCTGCTCGCGGTTCTGCTCTACAGCTTCGAGCCGACGATGCTCGCGCACGGCCGCGTCGTACAGACCGACGTGCCGGCGGCCTTCTGCTACCTGCTCTTCTTCTACGCGCTCCACTCTTACCGGCGCGGGGCCACGACGCGCCGCGCGCTCGCGGTAGGCTTCGCGACGGGCCTCGCGCTGGCGACGAAGTTCTCGCTCGTCATAGTCGTGCCCGTGTTCGCGTCGGCCGCGCTGTCGATGTTCGCGGCCGCGCCGCGGCGCGGTCTGAGTCGTTCGCGCGTAGCGATGCAGGCGGGCGCGGCCGCGCTCGTCGCGCTCCTCGTCGTCAACGCCGCCTACTACTTCAAGAGCCCGCCGCCGCTCGCGGGCGACCTCGCTTACGTCGCGCGACACTCGCCGGAGGCGGCGGGCGAGTTAGAGTCATACGCGCGCGTGCTGTCGAAGGTCGTGCCCGCGCAGTACCTCCTGGGGCTCTATCAGGTGGCGGTGCACAACCGCAACGGGCACCTCGCGTCGGTGATGGGGCGCTACGGCTACCAGGGCTGGCTGCTCTACTTCCCCGTGGCGTTCGCGCTGAAGACGACGGTCCCGTTCCTGCTCATCAGCCTGGCCGCGCTCGCCTGGGCGGCGCGCGGCCTTTGGCGCGGGCGCGAGCGGCGGATGCTTCTGCTCCTCGCGCCGATTCTGCTCTACGCGGCGTTCGCGATGTCGAGCAGGATTAACATCGGCGTCAGGCACATCATTCCGATCTTCCCGTTCCTCTTCGTCGCGGGCGGCGCGCTGCTCGACCGCGTGTTGAGTTCGGGGCGGAGGCGCCGCGTGCTCGTCGCAGCCGCGCTGCTCTGCTGGGTGGTCTTCGAGGCCGCGCGCGCCTACCCGCACTACATCCCTTACATGAACCAGCTCGCGTGGCGGCGTCCGCACTGGTACTACCTGACCGACTCGAACGTCGAGTGGGGCGACGACGTGCGCGAGTTGGCGCTCTACCTGCGCGCGCGCGGCGAGACGCGCGTGACGGCGGCGCTGCTCGACGGCGGCACCTTCAACGAGAACAGCATCCCGTACGTGCGGACGCTCGACCACTACGGCGTCGAGCAGGTCAACCTCGTCGCGGCGGGCGGGGCGCCGCCCGAGACGCGCTACGTGGCCGTCGGCGCGAGCTACCTCAACGGCGCCTTCCTGCTCGGCGTGCCCGTGCCGCAGCGGCTCAAGGTGATAGAGTACCGCCGCCGCACGCCCGAGGCCGTCTTCGGCAACTCGATCTACCTCTACCGCGTGAAGGATTGAAGTGCGGGCGCCGTCCGCGGGAGACGGCTCCGCGGGGGCTTGCCTTATTTGAAGAAGTTTCCGAGGAGCCGTCCGACATCGTCCGTGACGCTGCCGTCGTGGTTCGAGTCCAGGATGGAGTTGAGCGCGCCGGCCAGGCCCGGGGCAGACGCTTCGGTCTGTTGCTGCTGGGTGTTCAGAAAATCCGACAGCCCGCCCGGGTCGAGGTCGTTCTGCCGCTGGGTCTGCCCGACGGCGCCCATCACGAGCGGCGCGACCGTCTCTAAGATACTCCCCGCGGCGTTCTGGTCGAGCCCCGCCGCCTGCGCTACGGTGTTCTGAATCGCGCCCTGTTGCTCTCCGAAGACGTGCCCCAGAATCCCCGCCCCGTTCGCGGCCTGCGGGTTTTCGAGGTAGCCCGACAGGTTATCGAGGATGCTCCCGTCGTGGTCGCTGGTCACCGCCTGGTGGATTTGCTCCGCGCCCTCGGGCCGGGCGGCGTTACGGGCCAGCGCCGCCACGATGAGCGGGACGGCTACCTGCACGGCGCGCTGTGCCGTCACCTCGCTGATGCCGAGCCGCTGCGCGATGGCGCGCGCCGCGAAGCCCGCGATCTGTTGCGTAATCATCTGTGTGATGAAGTTCATTATCTGCTCCCCTTCGTTGAGCGTGCCCGGCCCGACGCGGGCGCGGGCAAGAGATATGCTGTGTTGGTTGGCGAGGGCGTTGTATCCCAGGCCGCAGGGAAAGTCAAAGGACGACTCATCCGGCCCGGCTCAGAGTGTGGCGAGGGTGCGGAGCAGGAGGTCTGTGTCGTCGAGGCCGCGGAGGACTGCGTCGGGGCCGTAGGCGAGCAGGTCGGCGGCCGTGTGGCTGCGCCCCGTTGCGACGGCCACGGCGCGCGCGCCGAAGTGGCGCGCGCAGGCGATGTCGTTCGGGGTGTCGCCGATGACGATCAGTTGTTCCGGGCCGAGGTCTTGACCCAGGTGTCGGCTGATGCGCTCGCGCGCGACGGCGGGGAGGTCGCGCCGGTCGTGCGAGAGTTCGCCGAAGGCGCCGGGCAGCCGGAAGAAGTCTGCGAGCCCGACGAGCCGGAGCTTGAGCCGCGCGGCGGGCTCGACGTTCCCCGTCAGGAGCGAGTTGAGGTAGCGCGGCCCGCGCCCCAGGGCTTCGAGCGCCGCGCGCGCGCCCGGCAGCGCCTCGAACAACTCCCCCCCCGCGGCCATCCGCTCCATGCCTTCGAGGAAGAGTGAGGTCAACTCGGGCAGGCGGCCCCGAACCTGCTCCGCCGTGAAGCCCTCGTCGCGCAGCGCCTCGGCGAAAATCTGTAGGTCGGTCATCCCCGACACGACCATCTCGTCCAGGCGCCCCGCCGTGCCGAAGACGCGCACCAACGCCGGCGCCATGTACTCCTTGAACGCGCCGTGCCGCCGCGAGTGCAGTAACGTCCCGTCGATGTCCCACAGGATGACGCGGAGGTCTGTCATCTCATTCGACGACCACGAGCACGTCGCCCGCGTTGACGGTCGCGCCGGGCTCGGCGCGCAGTTCGGCGACGGTGCCGGACTTGGGCGACTTCAACTCGTTCTGCATCTTCATCGCCTCGACGACGACGAGCCCCTGACCCGCCGCGACCGCCTGGCCCGCCTCGACGAGCACGCGCACGACCTTGCCGGGCATCGGCGCCTTGACCTGCGCGCGCCCGCCCTGCTCGCCCCCGGCCGAGCCCGCCCCGCGCAGGTGCTTCGGGTCCGTCAGCCGCACGCCGTACTCCCGCGCGCCCACAGACACGCGCCACGCCCCGCTCCCGCCCTCGCCCGGCTCCGCGCCGACGCGGCACTCGTACACGCGCCCGCCGTGAATCAGAAGGTACTCGCCCGAGCCCACCTCACGCGCCTCCAACTCGTAACGCCGCCCCCCGACCTCCCCGAACACGCGCCCGCCCTCGCGCTTCACTTCCAGCGCGACCTTCTCGCCGTCTATCTCCGCGTTGAGTTTCATGAAAGGTAGAGTCGCCGCGCTTGGGCGATTTATGTCCGTGCGAAACGCACCCGCCCGTCCGTGACCACGACGAACCGGTCTGCGAGTCTGTCCGCGAGGAAGCGCACCCTACGCGGCCTCAACCGTCAACGGCATAAAATCCGTGTCCCCCAGCGACTTCACCGCGAACAGGAAGCAGGCCCGGATGTCTTCGGGGGTGAGCCCTTCGTACTCGCTCAGGATTTCTTCGGCCGTCGCGCCGTGCGCGAGGAGGTTGAGGACGTATTCGACGGTCAGACGGGTGCCCCTGATGACGGGCTTCCCGGCCATCACTTTGGGGTTGAGGGTGATTCGCTCCAACAACTCCTGGTCGCTCATTCCCGTTTCCTCCCGCGTAAGTTTCGCATAGCGGTATGTCTGTGCAAAACCGCCCGGCTCACATCCTCGAACGGTGCAGGGCGTCGCGCCCCGAGAGTTTCCAGCGGCTCGGGGGGGCGTGGGGCGTGTGCGGTCGGGAGCCGTTGCGGGCGGTCTCGGAGTAGAGGAGCGCGGCGGCGACGGCGGCGATGTCGCGGCGGGCGGTCTCTTCGTCTGAGGGGGCGGCGTCGTCGTTCGATGCGGCGGCGCGGCGCTCGTGGAAGCGCGAGATGAAGCCGGTGTCGAGGCGGCCCGCGACGAACTCCTCGTCGCGCATCACCTCGCGGAAGAAGGGGAGCGTGGTCTTGATGCCGCCGACCGTGTATTCGTCGAGCGCGCGGCGCATGCGCTCGATTGCTTCGGCGCGGGTGCGCCCCCAGGTGGCGAGCTTCGAGATCATCGGGTCGTAGTAGATGGAGACCTCGGCGCCCTCGTAGACGCCGCCGTCGTCGCGCACGCCGGGGCCGGCCGGGGCGCGCAGGTGTGTGATGCGGCCGGGGCTCGGCATGAAGTTCTGCTCCGGGTCTTCGGCGTAGACGCGGCACTCGACGGCGTGGCCCGTCCACGCCACCTCCTCCTGCGTGAAGGAGAGCGGCAGGCCGGCGGCGACGCGTATCTGCTCGAGCACGAGGTCGAGCCCCGTCACGAGCTCCGTCACGGGGTGCTCGACCTGTAACCGCGTGTTCATCTCAAGGAAGTAGAAGTCGCGCGTCACGTCGGAGACGAGGAACTCGACCGTGCCCGCGCCGACGTATGCGGCCGCGCGCGCGATGCGCACGGCGGCCGCGCCCATCGCCTCGCGCAGGCCGGGGTCGCCGATGGGCGACGGGCACTCCTCGATGACCTTCTGGTGCCTCCTCTGAATCGAGCACTCGCGCTCGCCGAGGTGGACGGTGTTGCCCTGGGTGTCCGCGAAGACCTGAATCTCTATGTGGCGCGGGCGCACGACCGCCTTCTCGATGTAGACCGAAGGGTCGCCGAAGGCGGAGGCCGCCTCGGAGCGCGCCGCGTCGAAGGCCGGGGGCAGCTCCGACTCTTCGCGGACGAGGCGCATGCCCTTGCCGCCGCCGCCGGCCGCGGCCTTGAGCATGACGGGGTAGCCGACGCGCGCCGCCGTCGCGCGCGCCTCCTCGGCCGAGCCGAGCGGCGTGTTCGTCCCCGGCACGACGGGCGCGCCCGCGGCTTCGGCCGCGCGACGCGCGCTCGTCTTCGAGCCCATCAGCTCCATCGCCTCGGGCGAAGGCCCTATGAAGACCAGCCCGGCCTCACGCACCGCGCGCGCGAAGGCGGGGTTCTCGGAGAG
>DASVQJ010000361.1:0-21365 GCA_036389235.1 Pyrinomonadaceae bacterium
GGGGGGGGGGAAGTCTTTTAGAGTCAATGAGTTATCTGGCAGCTTATTGATTGCAAAAAGCCTCGCCCACTCTTCACGTTGCGCGTTGTTGGCGACAATCTCCGCGTATAAATCTTCGGGCACGCGGTCGAGCGTCACGCAGTAGTTAGTTTCTACGACGAACTTCTTCTTGAGCCACAGCCTCTTCTCGAAATTCTCCAACTGCTCCAAGAAGGCAATGATCTTGTGCGCGAGTCGTCGGATCGCTTTGACCTTGCTGAGATACTGCTCGACGCGCGGAGCGGTCTCCGACTCGATATCGTCGAGATGCATGACCTCGTTCTTGATGTAGAAATCAAGCTCTCGTCGCAGGAAGCTGCCCAGGCTCTTGTGGATAAAATAGTCGAACGTATTACGACTGGTGTAATCGGTGAGATGCTTTTCCAGCAGCGTACGATTCGGATTCTTCTCTGTCGGGGCCTTTGTACCGAGGGCCTCGGTCCAAGGAACGAAGGATTCTGCGTTCAGAATCCTTCGCACCGCTTCAGCGTTCAACTCAGCCTGCTTGCGCTTCTCAGCGTCGGGGCGGTACTCGAAGTGTATGAACAATTTGCCGCCCTCCTCTGCGAGCGGCTCAGTCTCGCTCAGTATGAAACGTCGTTCATCTCCTGCGGCGGCCTTGTTGTTGTTTTGCTCGGTATCGGCGCTGACCAGCTTGAAATGTACGCGCCTCGCATTCTCGTCACAGGGGGGAAGTTTGAAGGTATAGTCGCGGAAATTCTCACTCGTCTTGACGTAATACTGATCCGCGTTAGCCCAGTAGAGCTTGACCTCTTCGCCCTCGTAGGGAATCGAGTAGACGCCCTCCTTGTAGCGGCGCAGCGAGAGGAAATCACCTTCACTATAATAGCGCCGGAAGAAGCTGAAGAGGTGCGAGAAGACTTCCGACTCGGCCGCTGCTACATCAACGGATGTCTCCAGCTTCGTACGAGCTTCGATGACGGGCGGCGCATTCTCGGGGTCTAGGGCACCATACCGCTTCGCCTCTTTCAAAGCCTCCTGATAATCCAGCTCAAGCTGTGCCCGGTCGCCCGCGCCCAACTTACTTAGCTCGTCCCTAACTTGCGGTAACAGGTCCTTATCGAGAAAGCGCGTGATCTCCTCGCGCTTAGAGTTCATGATGCGGTAGATGCCGAAATCCAGGTCGGCCCGGTCAAGCATGAACAACTCGGACAGCAGCTTTTTGAACTTGGCTAGATTCGTTTCAGGCATGCGAGAGATTTTCCTGACAACCTTAAACGGCTAAAAAAGTCTCTCACAAATTTCTTGATCTGGCGAGCGCCTCTAAAGGCATGCCAGGAAGAGTAGGCAGCAATCCTGCTCGACGGATTACACGACCAGCTTTAATCTCATTGAAGTGACCGCCAAGTTCCACGCTTGAGTGAACGTGGCTCAACTGAAGTAGTGATGGTGCGATCCTATGCCTTAGCTCTCCGCCCTCTTTCGAGCTCATGCGGATTTGCCCCGTCGAAAGGCGTGATACGGACTTATGCTTACAAGCTCTTTAATTGAGCCATGAGCGCGGGGCGGCGTTTGTACTGCTCTTTCAGCTGTTGAACGTATTGTTGCCATTCGTGAAGGCGTCCCGAATGCGCGTAGGCTGCCTTGGCTCGACGGAGCCAGTCGGCGGCGGCCGGGTAGAGACTGCTCTTCGTGGGCGCGATCAGAGCCTCGGCGTGGTTGACGCTCGCGCGGATGACCCACTCAGGGCGGCGCGTGATAAGCGCGTCGGCCACTATCGCGGTGACCTCGTGCTCCTGAGCGTGCCTGTCCGCGAGGCGGATGGCCGCATCCCACTCCTGCTCCTCGACGACCACTTCGGCGAAAGGCCGCTTGTCGTAGAACTTCTCCAGAGATGACATAGCCTTGGGCTTTAGCTTAGGCCAGCCCCGTCCAGCCAGCCGCTTGAGCGTTCGCCAGAGGTCGAGCGAGGGGGCTTCGCGGAAGGCCGCAAGCCAGGCTTCGAGGGCCTGCTTGGTGCGCCCCTGCATCTCTTCGATGGCGCCGAGCCAGCGGCCAAGGGTCGCCTTGTGTCCTTTGAGCCGCAGCCCGCGCTCGCCGATGCGAAGTGCTTCGTCCAGCTGCGCGGAGTCGCGCAGGCGCTGCGCGAGTGTCAGGGCCTCGCCCGCGTCCGTGAGGTGTTTGAGGGCGTGGGAGACGGCCTCAGATGCGCGGCCGAGGCTTACCAGCTTGAGCGTGTAGCGAAGGTGCTCGCCCGCGCGCAGGCAGAGCGCTAGATAGTCGTCAGTTCGCCCTTGCCGTTCCAGAACGTTGAGTTTCGCGCGTATCAAAACCTGAACCGGGTCTGCCGGAGCCCACTCGGACGCGTACCATTCGTCTTTTGCCTCCCCGTCGTCATATTCATCTTCGTACCCACCTCGCGTCTCACTAGGCCGGGCCGAGGCCGGCAGTTCTTCCCACCCGTGACGCACTGCCAGGATGGCGACGCTCAAGCCTTCAACCCCGTAATCGCTGAGTCGGTCGTGCAGGTCATCGAGGTCGCTCACGAGGTCTTCGCGCTCGTCCTCGTCAAGGTCGAGACTCAGGATGACCTCGGCCAGCGTCGCGCCGAGGTTGTTAAGGAAATCGCCGAGTTCACCGTTCGAGTCGTCAACGTACTCGAAGCCGTCGCTGCTCTCGCCCACGAGTGTGAGTAAAATCCGTAGGGCTGCCTCCGCCTCCCCCGCGTCGAGGAACTCCCGCGCGCTCCTCTCGACCCCGCGCAACTCGTCCGTAAGACCACTGACATGACAGTAAGCCTCTGACGCGCGCATGTGATCGAGACCGTGCATGATGCTGCTCACGCGGCGCCTGTAGACCTCAACATCCATCTCTCTGTGCCTAGACAGGGCGGTCTTGCCGCCGCCGGAAACAGACGGCGCGGCGAGCGCCGTCTCAATTAGCTCGTACAGGTTGGGCTGCTCGCCGAGCAGCCTCGTCAGTAGCGCGAGCAGTTGTTCGCGGCTGAGCGCAGACAGTAACTCCTCGGGCGCCTTACGGACGGCGAAGCTCCCGGGCTCGTACGCGTAGGAGAGCAGCAGGGCGATGACGTGCTTACAGTAGCCGCCGAAGTCGTAGGGGCAGGTGCAGGAGGCGGAGCGGACGCCGCCTTCGTCCAGCTCGGCGCAGACTCTGTAGAAAGGTGCTTCGGAGCCTTCGCACACGCCGCTTAGCATGCGGCCCTGAACCGCGGAGCGCGAGACCGCGCCGCGGCGGAAGAGTTCCCGCCCGCGCGCGAAGCTCTTCTCAGTCGCGCCCGCGCGGATGGCCGCTTCCGATAGTGTTAGAGAGGTCATAGTATCCCCCTACTCTGTGCGATTGCCGTCAGCCCTAGGGCATCATACTCAGTGCGGCTCCCTTGATGCTATTCTCTATGCCCTCCGGTAAGCGCTCTACGACTCGCGGGCGGGTTCCGTCGGTTAAGCCATACAACTTTCAGGATGAATACGTTCAGACAATTCGAGCAGCAGATTGAACACGTCCCCTTGGCGACGAGCTGGTATCTCGCCGACTTGGGAGAGGCGCACGGGAGGCAGGAACTCTTCACCAGGCAGTCGCCGCAGAAGCTAAAGGTTTTGCGGGAGCACGCGATCGTCGAAAGCGCGGTCTCTTCCAACAGGATTGAGGGCGTCCAAGTAGATCAGGCGAGAATCGGGACGGTGCTCTTCGGGAAGTCGCACCTGCGCGACCGTGATGAGGAGGAGGTGCGGGGCTACCGTGATGCGTTGAAGCTGATTCATGAGCAGGGGCGGAATCTGCGCATCACCGAAGAGTTGATTCGGGAGTTGCACCGGCTCTGCCGGGCCAGCCTCGGCGACGCGGGGCAGTATAAGGAGCGCGACAGCGACATCATCGAGAAGTACCCGGACGGGCGGCAGAGAGTCCGATTTTCGACCGTAAGGGCCGCCGACACTCCGCGCTACATTCTGGGGTTAGTTGAGAGTTGGGACAGGTGCCTTCGAGAGCGCTGGGTGCATCCGCTGATAGCGCTCGCAGCCTTTAATCTAGACTTCCTGTGCATACACCCTTTCCGCGACGGCAACGGGCGCGTGTCCCGGCTGCTGATGCTCGCAGGGGGCTACCACCTCGGCTACGAGGTGGGGCGCTACATTAGCTTGGAGCGACTGATTGAGGAGAACAAGGAGCGGTATTACGAGACGCTGGAGGCCAGCTCTCAACGGTGGCACGAAGCGAAGCACGACCCGTGGCCGCTGATAAACTTCCTGCTCTACGTTTTGAAGCTTGCCTACGGGGAGTTCGAGAGGAGGGTGGGGCAGACGGCCTCCCCGAAGGGCGCAAAGACGGAGATGGTCGAAGCCGCCGTCGAATCTATGACGAACTCTTTTACAGTTAATGATCTGGAGAGGGCTTGCCCCGGGGTGAGTAGAGACATGGTGCGGCGTGTGCTGCGGGGGCTGAAAGAGGCGGGGAGGGTTGAAGCCTTAGGGCGGGGGCCGGGGGCGCTCTGGCGTAAAAGAGGTAGTACCCTTAAAAAGGGGTAATAGAGAGGGTAATGTTCAGACGCTAAATGTTGGGAAGTTCGTTTATGCTGGGGCTGGCTCAACACTGGTTGCATAGAGCGGCGTGCTGAAGGGAGTCGCAGCCGCTTCGGGGGCGCTTGGTTCGGTTGTCACGCAGAGTTCATTGCCTGCCGGTCGTGTCTTTGCTCAGGAGACGCGTGACCGTTTCGGAGAGGCGGCCTACTTCCTCGGGTTTTCGCAGAACCGCACTCGCGCCTGCGCGCCAGGCGGCCTGTCCGATGTTGCCGGCCGAGAACATGATGATGGGAGTTCGTCGGCGGTGGGGGAGTGAGCGGGCGTGGCGCGTCAGCTCGATTCCGTTGCGGCCGGGCAGGTCGTAGTCGAAGATGAGAACGTTATAAGGCTCGTCGCCGGCCAGAATCTTCATTGCCTCGGCGCCGTCGGCACATGACTCGACCTTCCAGCCTAGAGACTCTAAGGTGTCTCTCACGGCCTGCGCGACCAGCTCGTAATCTTCGACGTGAAGGATTTTGATGACACGCCGTTTGCCCCGGCGGCGCTTGGCACGGCTGACGCCGATGATGCTCTTCTTTCTCTTCTCCAGCGGGGTGCGCAGGTGCGCGAGGTCGTGGTGCCGGCCGCCTTCATCGAGCATGGACTGGAGCGTGCCGTGGTAATCCCAACCTAACAAGCGCGCGGCGTGCGTGATGCTCCCTTTAGCGTCTATTAAGGCCCTGCGGATGTATCGCCCCTCGTAGGCGTGTACCTTCTCGGGGAGGTTGAAGCCGGCCCAGAAGTCGGCCGTGCTGCGGCGACGTTGGGGCGGCAGGGCCGCGAGCCGCGCGGCCACGATCCTGCTCGCGCACGCGCGCAGACAAGCTATCGTCTCGGCGTCCTGAGTCTGCTTGAGCAAATTATCGGCGCGCCGGTAAGCCTCTAATAGCTCGCGCTCGCTGATGCGTTCGCCGTGCTCCTCGATGAGGGTAAGCAGTGCCCGCCCCGCGTCCTCGACGGCTCCGGCCGCCTCGGCGACGTTGGCGGCCTTCCGCAGTGTGTTCCGGGATTCAGGGAAGTTGCCCAGCTTCGCCAGCACGCGCCCCTGCGTCGTGAGCGCTTCGGCGTACAGGCCCTGCTCGCCGCCCTTGGCTAGCACCTGTATGGCCTCGCGGATTGCGCGCTCCGCCTCCTTAGTTCTCCCCTGCGCCAGCAGGACGCGGGCGCGAGTCTCATACACTTGGGCGACGCTGCCCTTATCCTTGACCGCAAGGAACAGAATGCGCGCGTTGTTCAGGTGTTCATGGGCGTCTTCGTACCGCCCGACCGTGTAGAGCAAGAACCCCAGATTGTTTTCAGCACGCGCTCGGTAGCTGGTGTGCCCCGCTTCCTCGAAGTGAAAGGCAGCGGCCGTGTATTCGATAATAGCGCGGTCTGTGTAATCCGGCCGGCGTTCGGCCGTTCCTAACTTCCTTAACACTAAGCCGAGCTCATTATGGAATTTTCCTTTTAGGACATCACTGGCGCTCTGTTCAAACAGTTCCGTCGATTCTGTCAGGATGCGGAGTGCATCGTTGTAGCGGCCACTACATGACTCGACCGTTATCAAGCGCAGTAATATCTTAATTCGTAGCTCTAGATCGGTACTGTCGGTTAAACTCTTTAGGGCTTCGCCATAAAGGACACGCGCCTCGCCGTAGGCACCGGCGCGTCTGTAGCAAAGGCCGAGTTCGCTTTGTGCTGCGGCTACTTTTGTAGTCTCCGCTAGCCCCTTAAATCGGGCCATACTCTCACTGATTAAGTCCTTCGCGGCGTCCTGGGCCCCCTCGATTTGCTTGACGCTGCCAAGCCAGCCGGAGAGCGTGCCGGCGCGCAAAAGCGCCTCCGCCGATGTGCGCTCGGTTAGCCCTTCTAGTGTAGGGCGCTGGCCGACGCCGCGCCACAGTTCGCCGAGCGCTTCACGCGCCGCCGCGTATTGGCCTCTGTGCTCGAAGTCTGCCGCTATCTGACATCGAAGCTGCGCCCGCTCATCATGGCTCAAAGTCGGGTCGTCTAATTGCCTCAACAGTGATTCAGCTAAAGTCATGTGAGGATTACCTTTCTTCCCGATGTGGAAAAATCGTCAAGCAGGCTCAAGCCGTGCCTTATCAAACGGATAAGGCGCTTTCTCGAACCAGGGTGATCTGGCTTCACTTACGCACCGAAAGGAATGACTTGTGATGAAAGGCTATCGAAATGCTGCCGCCGCGCTAGTGTTAGCAGTGACATTCACTACGTCCGCCTTCGCCGGCGAAATGCATACCGACGCTCCTACCGCGTCGCCAACGGTTACAGCTAACGGCGAAATGCATACCGGAGCGCCAGAAGGAGAGATGCAGACCGGCGAGGCTGCATCAGCACCCAGGGCAGCGGACACGGTGACGGAGGTCGCGCTGAACCTGCTGCAAAGCGTGTTCGCCCTGACCTAAAGGAGCAAGTAGTTCAACCCGCTGTTTGGCTGCCGTGAGGATCACCGGCGGCGCGGTCGTCGTGTGCGTCCGCCCGAGACTATACAATATCTCTTGCAGGGCGGTTAAGAAATTTAGCTCCGCGCGGCGTGGAAAGTGTTGCACGTTTTGAGATAAGGGATAATTGACAAATCCCGCGCATTACAGCGCGAAGCGGTCGGAGAGGGGCCACTCCACTCCATACAGTTGAGCGGTGTGTTACTGTAGAACGCTTTGACCAGTAGGCGCGTATTCGACATAATTCTTCTCTCTCGTCGCCTGTTTATTGCCGGTGGAGATCTTAAGTAAATGAGCTTACCCCGCTCACATGCGCGACATTCCGTGGAAGAATATCTCGCCTTGGAGCGAGGGTCTGAAGAGCGACGTGAATACCTCGACGGGCACATATACGCGATGGCTGGCGAGAGCCCGGAGCATGGCGCCATCTGCACGAATATTGGGGGACAGCTTTACGCCCAGTTGAGGGGGAAATCTTGTCAGGTCTTCTCCAAGGACTTGAAAGTCCGCAGCGGGCCGGCCCCGAAGCGCGGGCAGACGACGAAGGGTCTTTATTCCTATCCCGACCTGCTGGTCGTCTGCGGCGAGCTTAAGTTTCACGACGAGCACCGCGACGTGCTCCTGAACCCGTCTGTCATCATCGAAGTCTTATCCCCTGCCACGGAAGCCTTCGACCGTGGCGAGAAGTGGGCGCGGTATCAGACCTGGCTGCCCGAACTCACCGATTACGTTCTGGTCTCGCAGACTAAACCCCGGATCGACCACTTCCATCGTGGGACGGGCGGCGAGTGGGTTTACTCTTTGGTGAATAGTCTCGAAGAGAGCCTCCGTCTCAATTCCGTCGGCTGCGTCCTGCAACTCACGGATGTATACGACCGGGTTGTCTTCCCGGCTGAGGAGCCCGAAGACCCGAGCGAAGAGTAAGACGACGCCAGCCATTGCCGCCGCCCTATCACACATGGAATTGTGTGGGGACTTGCGCGTCGTTCTTATTACGAATCACGCCGTAATGGGCGTGTAGAGGTGCGAGACCAGTCGGCTACGGTTCGCGGTAATTGTGGGGAAAAGTTAGTACGCCGTAGTAGGCGCGGGGGCGGGGAAGAGGATTCATAACCCCAAGGTCGGGAGTTCAAGTCTCCCCCCCGCTACCAACCATACCTAAGTGAGTCAATGGTTTAGAGCGGCGGCTCGGTAAGTCATCCGGGCCGCCGCTAGCCGCTTGGCGGAAATTTGGTGTAATCCGCTTTCAAGCCTTCCTCCTCCTTTCCAGCTCGATTACTTCGCCGGGCCGGCCGTCGAGGAGACTCACCGCCTCCTGCAAGTCCTCCGGGGTGGCGTGCGTGTAGTCGCCCGTCATGCGGATGGTCGCGTGCCCGAGCAGGTCGCGCAGCGTGAAGGCGTCCACCCGCGTCTTCAGCCGGGTGGCGACCGTGTGCCGCAGGTCGTGGAATCGCAGATTCTCGATCTCGGCCTCGCGGCACGCGCGCTTAAACGCCCGCTTGACCTCCGTGAGGTTCACGCCCGTGCGCGCGCTGGTGAAGACGAACCCCCCGTCTTCGGTGGCCTGCTTGAGCAGGAGCAACTCGCCGCGCACCTCCTTGTTCATCGGGATGAGGCGCGGCTTGCCGCTCTTGCTGTCGGGGACGAGCAGGTGATTCGGCTTGATCTCGATCTCCTTACTCGACCAGGAGCCGGCCCGGCCTGACCTCCCACGTCTCGCCCTTGATGACGAAGGTCTGCACCCCGCCCGTGAGGCTGAGGTGCTCCCGCAGTTGTTTTCGACCCGAACAAAGTTCCTGCCCCGGGTCTCACATCCCGAGTACGACCGTCAGGTCGTGCGGGGCCGGGCCGTCAGCGCAAAATGTGCCCCCGGGCTAAAAATAACGTCGGCTATGGTTTAAGCGTACAATTTGCTGTATATTTTGTTCCAATTGCTCGGACGTTTTCCCCCGGATTGCGATCCAGGCAAATTGTCGGCAGTTCTGAAAGCAGAACCAGGGGTAATAACCGGAGCTGTCTGTGACGCATCTCGAAAAAATAGGACGGGTCGAGACGGCGCCCCATGTGGCTCAGCTAAACCACCTCTAGACCGGTATCTTAAGGGGTTGCTCATGCCAATCTATCCGATGCCCCACATCTCCTCAGAAAACAAGCTTTTAGCGTCATTGCCCCGTGCCGATTATGAGCGCCTGTTTCAGCAGGGCGAAGTGGTTAAGCTGAACAGGGGCGACACTCTCTACAACGCGGGCGACCAAATCTCTTACGCCTACTTCCCGCGCGCCGGGATGCTCTCTCTGCTCTCCGCCAGCGAGAAGGGGAACGTCATCGAGGCGGCCATGGTCGGGAACGAGGGGGTCGTCGGCATCCCGATCATCCTCCGGGTGGAGACCGTGCCCTACCACGTCACCGTCCAGGTGAGCGGGGAAGCCTTCGTCCTCAAGGCCGACATCTTCAGGCGTGAGTTCGAGAGGGGCGAGGCACTGCGCGACAGGATTTTGAGGTACACGCACGCCCTGCTGAGCCACATCACCCAGTCCGTCATCTGTAGCCGCTTCCACTCGATAGACGAAAGGCTCTGCCGCTGGCTGCTGGTCACCTCCGACAGGGTCAACTCGGACAAGCTGGAGCTGACGCAGGAGATAATCTCGCAGATGCTCGGCACCCCCAGGACGGCCGTCACCGTGGCCGCGCTCGCCCTCCAGGACGCCGGCATCATCCGCTACCGCCGGGGCAAGATCACCATCCTCAGCAAGAAAAGGCTGGAAGCCTCTTCGTGCGAGTGCTACGAGGCCGTCAAGAGAGAGATTGACGCCCTCGTCGCCTAACGAGGCGTTGAAGCCTTTTCCGAAACCTCCCGCCCCCGCCTCCTGCTATGTATAAAAGCAGACTCTGTCTGCCCCGGACAGAGTCTGTTCTGACAGAGTCCGCCTGAGACTCTGTCGGCCTTCGGGCATAGTCAGACCCGACAGAGTATTTCTTTAACTGAGTCTATCCCGCAACAGACAGGCCCTTGCCAAATCGCGTATATACTTCCCTGCTCAGCTTACTCCGGCGGTCTCACGTCTGCCGGGGTTCGGTTCGGCGACGGCGCGCCGCAGTCTGACCCTCGCCGCGGTAGGTCTGAAGGAAGTATGGACTTTACTGAGAACAGTGTTGAGACGGGGGACGCGCCGCGCTGGTACGTTGTGCGCACGCACCTCAAGCAGGAGAGCCGCGCGGAGTTCAATCTGAAGGCGTGGAACGTCGAGGTCTTTAGCCCGCTGGTCAAGGAGCTGCGGGTGAACCAGTTCTCCTCGGTCGCGGTGGCCTACACCGCGCCGCTCTTCCCGCGCTACATCTTCGCGCGCTTCGACGCCTCGAAGCTGCTCTTCAAGGTCTCTTACACGAGGGGCGTGCAGGGCGTGGTCGGCTTCGGGGAGGGCCCCGTCCCGGTGGAGGATGTGGTCATCGAGTTTTTCAGGTCTCGCGTGGGGGCCGACGGCTCCGTCAGGGTGGGCGACGAGTTCCAGGACGGCGACGAGGTGATCGTCAAGGACGGTGCTCTCCACAACCTGAAGGCGGTCGTCAGCGGCGTCTACAAGGGCGCGGAGCGCGTGAGCCTGCTCCTCGCCGAGGTCAACTACCAGGCCCGGCTCGTGGTCGGGAAAGAACGGATCAGGAAGCTCGCGTAGGGACAGCCCCGCCGCTCCGGCTTCCACCTGCAACAGGACGCCCCGCCGACGTTAGGCCGGCGGGGCGGCGACGCCCGGCCCGGGCGTCGCCTCAAGCGAGCCCACACGCCTAGCGCACCTTCTCCCCACACCTCCCGGCGTGTTCCCGCACGCACGTCCGAGAGTAAGCGCCAACAACCCCGCGCCCCGACGGCGGCCTGACACATCAGGTCGCGGCCACGGGGGGTGCGTGTCAAACCTCTGTCCGTCCGCCGTTCGGTTCAGTTGCGAATCGTTGGCGCGACATGCGGTAGCTCTACCCGCCGGGCGGGCGCGGGGCAGAGCGGGTTCGCACGACCCGGAACCGACTTCCGCCCCGAAAGAGGAGAAGGCTCCAAGCCTGAGCCGGAGAAGAGAACTAATGACCCACCTGACAAACAAGCTGCACGGCTCCCGGCTCGCCGGGTTTTTCATCAGCCTCCTCGTGCTCGGACTGGTGGCGGCCTTCGCCTGCGCAGGGGTCTACCTGCAAGGCGCGCCCGGCAAGGCGGCCGCCGACGCACCGCCGGCGGAGTTCTCCTCGGCGCGCGCTCTCCGGCACGTCAACGTCATCGGGCAGAAGAGCCACTCGATGGGCACCGCGCAGCACGGCGAGGTGCGCGACTACATCCTCGGCAGCCTGCGCGAGATGGGCCTCGACCCCGAAGTCCAGGAGGCGTCGGTGGTCAACCAGGAGGGCGGCAGCCTCTACGGCGGGAGGGTGCAGAACGTCCTCGCGCGGGTCGGCGGGACGGAGAACAGCAAGGCGATTCTGCTGGCGGCGCACTACGACTCGGTCTCGACGGGGCCGGGCGCGGGCGACGACGGCTCAGGCGTGGCTGTAGTGCTGGAGACGCTCCGGGCGCTCAGGGCCGGGCCGCCTCTGAAGAACGACGTGATCGCCCTCTTCACCGACGGCGAAGAAGTGGGGCTGCTCGGGGCGCAGGCTTTCGTGAACGAACACCCCTGGGCCGAGGACGCGGGGCTGGTGCTGAACTTCGAGGCGCGCGGCAACAGCGGCCCCTCGCTCATGTTCGAGACGAGCGAGCACAACGGCTGGCTGGTCGAGAACATCAGCCAGCTCCCGACGCCGCCCGTCGGCAACTCGCTCTTCTACGAAGTCTACCGCCGCCTGCCCAACGACACGGACTTCTCCGTCTTCAAGCGCGCCGGTTACGCCGGCCTGAACTTCGCCTTCGTGGACGGCGTGACGGCCTACCACTCGTCCCTGGACACCCCGCAGAACCTCGACGAGCGCAGCCTGGCCGACCAGGGCCGCAACAGCCTGAGCCTGACGAGGCAGTTCGGCCATCAGAATCTACTTGAGCGGGAAGAGAAGGACGCCGTCTACTTCAACGGCCTGGGGCGTTCTCTGATTCACTACGGCCGCGGCTGGGTCTTACCGCTGAACCTCGCGGCGGCCGCCCTGCTGCTGGGCCTCATCGCGGCGGGGCTCAAGAGGAGGCGCATCGGCTGGATGGGGCTGCTGATCGGCGTCGCCGGGCCTCTGCTGAGCATGGGCGTCACGCTGGTTCTGGTTAAGCTCCTGACGGGGCTGGCCGAGCGCCTGCGCGGGAGCGAGGCCTGGTTCACGCTGAACTACGACCGCGACATTTTCAACCTCGGGTTCGTCGCGCTGGCGCTGGCCGTCACCTCGGTCTGCTACGCGGTCGGCCGCCGCAAGGCGGGCGGCGAGAGCCTGCTGGCGGGGGCGCTGCTCTGCTGGCTCCCGCCGACGCTGGCGGCCGGCGTGCTGGCGCCGGGCGCGAGCTACCTCTTCACCTGGCCCGTGCTGTTGGGCCTGCTCGGCCTGGCGGTCATGCTCTTCGCGCGCGCAGACGAGTCTCCCGTGCTGCACGCCGCGTGCGTGCTGCTGTTCGTCGCTGCGCCGGCCGTCATCCTCCTGGCCCCGACCGTCAACACGATTCTGATCGGCGTCGGCCTCTCTTCGTCGTCGTCGGTGATGCTGCTCGTCGTGCTCTTCTTCTGTGCGCTGCTCCCGCAGCTGGAGTTCGTCGGCCGGGCCGCGGGCGCGGCGAGCCGCTGGGCCGCGCCCGCCTGCGCCGCTTTGGCCTGCGCGCTATGCGTCGCGGGGGGGCTCGCCGGGTTCGCGCCGCGCGGCGGCGGGCAGACGCCCAGCAGCCTCTTCTACGTGCTGGACGCCTCGGGCCGGAAGGCGGTCTGGGCGACGAGCGACCAGCGCCCCGACGAGTGGTCGGGTCTCTTCCTGACGGGCTCGCCGGAGCGGGGCCGCGTGGCCGAGAACGCGCCCGAGAGTCTCGGCGAATACCTGAACGCGAGCGCGCCCGTGGCCGAGCTGCCTTCGCCGAGCATTGAGGTCGTCGAAGACCGGCGCGAAGGCGATTCGCGCCTGCTCAGACTGCGCCTCAAGTCGCCGCGCCGCGCCGCCTCGATTAACATGTACCTCGACCCGTCGGTGAAAGTCTTGGACACCTTCGTGGACGGCCGGCACATCAAAGATCAACCCGAAGGCGAGGCCGCCCGGGGGCCGTGGGAATTTCACTACCTGAACGCCCCGGCGGAGGGCTTGGAGCTGACTCTGAGGATCGACGGGGCGGGGGCCTTGAAGGGCTCGCTCCTCGACCAAGCCTACGAGTTGCCGCGCCTGCCGGGCGTCACCATCCCTCCCCGACCCGAACGACTGATGCCGAGCCGCTTCCCCCTGAGCGACTCGACTCTCGTCATCGAGGGCTTCACCATTTAGCCGGCCCTCAAGCGGCGTTCGCGCCGGCCGGGGAAGGAGCTTAAGTTGCCACTCACGACCACCATGCGGAAAAGATCGTGTCTGCTCGGCGCGAGCGCCAGGCTGCTGCCGCTCGCGCTCTGTCTGTACGCCGGCGCGGCGCGTGCGCAGGAATCGCCGGACGCCGCGGCCGCGCCGCTGCCGACGGCGACGGCGCCCGCCGCCGCGGCCACCCCGACGCCCGCCGTCCCGGCGGCGGGCGGCGACGCCCCCGCGCGGCTGTCGGCCGAGAAGACGACGCCCTTGACCGTCCCGCGCCTCGCGGAGGCCCCGGTGATCGACGGCCGCCTCGACGACGCCGTGTGGAAGACGGCCGTCGTCCTGCGCAACTTCTACCAGACCAACCCGGGCGACAACGTCGCGCCCTCGAAGCCGACCGAGGTGCTGCTCGGCTTCGACAAGAAGAACCTCTACGTCGCCTTCCGCTGCTTCGACGACCCCTCGAAGGTGCGCGCCACCATCGCCAAGCGCGACCAGATCTTCGACGACGACAACGTGGGCATCTACCTGGACACCTTCAACGACCAGCGCAAAGCCTACGTGCTGGCTTTCAACCCGCTCGGCATCCAGGCCGACGGCGTCCACACCGAAGGCAGCGGCGGCGACTTCAGCGTTGACCTGGTGATGGAGTCGAAGGGCGTCATCACGGACGAAGGCTACGCGGTCGAGGTCGCCATCCCCTTCGCGTCGCTGCGCTACGAGGCGGGCGAGGGCAAGCTCTGGGGCGTGCACTTCGTGCGGCAGGCCAAGCACTTCAACGACGAGACGGACTCGTGGATGCCGCTCGCGCGCGACAACTCAAGCCTGCTCAGCCAGGCCGGGCACATCACCGGGCTGGTCGGGATTTCGGGCGAGCGCATGCTGGAGGTCATCCCGACCGTCGCCTTCTCCGAGCGGGGCCGGCGCGTGCTGGCGAACCGGCCGACCGCGCCGCTCCCGGTTGACGCCACCGTCCCGGCGACCCGCTTCGTCAACGGCCCCGTGGAAGCCCGCCCGGGCCTCAACGTCAAGTACGGGTTCACGCCGAACGTCACGCTCGACTTCACGCTCAACCCGGACTTCGGCGAGGTCGAGGCCGACCAGCCCGTCGTGCAGGCGAACCAGCGCTTCGCGATCTTCTTCCCCGAGAAGCGCCCCTTCTTCCTCGAAGGCATCGACATCTTCCAGACGCCGCTGACGGCCGTCAACACGCGCGCCATCGTCTCGCCCGACTACGCCGCCAAGCTGACGGGCAAGAGCGGGCGCAACACCTTCGGGCTGCTCTTCGCCTCGGACAACGCGCCCGGGAACTTCAGCGAGGAGGAGCGGAAAGACCCGGCCAACGCGAAGTTCCTCGACAAGAACGCCTATATCGGCGTGCTCCGCCTCAAGCGCGACATCGGCAAGGAGTCGAGCCTCGGGCTCGTCGCCACGAGCTACAACTTCATCGAAGACCACAACCAGCTCGGCGGCTTCGACGGCCGCTTCCGCCTGAACCCGCAGACGGTCTTCACCTTCCAGGTGCTCGGGACGACCTCGCGCCGCTACTTCTTCGACCCCGACAAAGGCGAGAGCGTCTACCGCACGGGTAACGCCCTCGGCTACTCGTACAACTTCGACTACACGGGGCGCAACTTCGGCTACAACTTCTTCGGCGAGGGGCGCACGCGCGACTACCGCGCCGACGTGGGCTTCACGCAGCGGACGAACACCAACTTCGACGGCCTCTTCCTCCGCCTCAGCAGCGACCCGGACGCGAAGAGGTTCGTCATCTCGAAGCGGCTGACCAACTACACCTACACCAACTTCGACTGGCAGGGGCGAATGCAGGGCTGGTCGAACGAGACGCAGGCGCGCTTCGACATGGCGCGGCAGACCTACCTCGGCTTCGGCGTCAACGGCGGCTACGAGCGGCTCTTCGAAGAGGAGTTCGGGGCGAAGCGGGCGCCCGGTCGCGCGGGCGCCTTCCGGGGCGACGACCCGGAGCGGGCGACGAACCGGGCCACCTTCTTCGTCTTCGGCGGGGCCACGCCGAGCCAGAAGTACTCGGCCAACTTCTACACCTCATACACGCGCAACGCCTTCGACTACGACTTCGGCGCGGGCCCGCGCTTCCCGCGGGTGAGCCCCGCGGCGCTCTTAGACCCCAACGCGGCGCGCGACCCGGGCGTGGGCGACCAGTTCTTCCTCAGCGCCTCGCTCAACTACCAGCCGACGACGGCGCTGCGCACCTCTTTCGACTACATCAAGAGCCGGCTGGAGCGCGCCGACACGGGCCGCACCGCCTACGACGTGAACCTCTTCACGCTGCGCGGCACGTACCGGTTCACGCCCTTCACCTTCGCGCGCGCGCGGGTGGACTACGACACGCTGGCCGCGAACATCCGCGGCGAGTTCCTCCTGGGCTGGACGCCGAAGCCGGGCACGGCCTTCTACGTCGGCTACAACAACGACCTCAGCCGCGACGGCTACAGCTACCTGACGAACCGTTTCGAGCCCGGCGTGCAGCGCAACGGGCAGACCTTCTTCGTCAAGCTGTCTTACCTGTTCCGCCGCAGCTACTAAAGCTGCGCGGACAGGATCGAGCGCCGGCCCCGCCCGGGCCGGCGCGGGGGAGAGACAGGTCTTCCCCCGACCCCTTCCGCCGACACACACACCCGCTTTAGCAAATCGGTAGCTCAAAATGGTGACACCGTTTAAGGCTTCTTCGGAGCCCCCTGCGGAGGCGCAGCCCTGCCCTTCAACGCTCGTCGAGCTGTTGCGCCGGAGGGCCGCGCTCCAGGGGGAGGCCGTCGGCTACACCTTCCTCGCGGACGGCGAGGCGGAAGAGGAGAGCTTCACCTACGCGGAGCTCGACCGGCGGGCGAGGCTCATCGCGGCGCGCTTGCAGGAACTGGGCGCGGCGGGCGAGCGCGTGCTGCTCATCTACCCGCCGGGGCTTGAGTACGTCGCGGCCTTCTTCGGGTGCCTCTACGCGGGGGCGGTCGCGGTGCCCGTCTACCCGCCGCGGCCGAACCGCTCGATGCTGCGGTTCCGGGCGGTCGTGGCCGACGCGCGCCCGAAGGCGGCGCTCACCACCGGGCAGGTTCTCTCCCGCGCGCGCGCCATGTCGGAGGGCGACGAGCACCTCTCGGCCTGCGCGTGGGTGGCGACCGAGCAGCTTGAGCCCGCGCCGGCCGAGCGCTGGCGCGAGCCCGCGGGGCTTTCGGGCGAGACGCTGGCCTTCCTGCAATACACCTCCGGCTCGACCTCGACGCCGAAGGGCGTGATGGTCAGCCACGGGAACCTCCTGCACAACCAGCGGATCATCCGGGCGGCCTGCGGCCACACGGAGCGCTCGACCTTCGTCGGCTGGCTGCCGCTCTACCACGACATGGGGCTCATCGGGAACGTGCTCCAGCCGCTCTTCATCGGCGCGCGCTGCGTCCTGATGTCGCCGGTCTCGTTCCTGCAAAAGCCCTTCCGCTGGCTGCAAGCCGTCTCGCGCTACCGCGCCTTTACCAGCGGCGGGCCGAACTTCGCCTACGAGCTCTGCGCGCGCACCGTCACGCCCGAGCAGTTGGCGACGCTCGACCTGAGCGGCTGGGCCGTCGCCTTCAACGGCGCGGAGCCCGTGCGCGCCTCCAGCCTGGAGAGGTTCGCCGAAGTGTTCGCGCCCGCGGGCTTCCGGCGCGGAGCGTTCTTCCCCTGCTACGGGCTGGCCGAGGCGACGCTCTTCGTCACCGGCGGCTCGGAGGCGGCGCGTCCTTTCGTCTACCCCGTCGAGGCCAACGCCCTCGACCGGAATCAGGTCGCCGCCGCCGCAGGCGGCGACGCGGAGGCGCGCCCGCTCGTCGGCTGCGGCCGGCCATGGCTCTCCCAGAAGGTCGTCATCGCCGACCCGAAGACGCGGAAAGAATGCGCGCCCGACCGCGTCGGCGAGATTTGGGTCAAGGGCGAGAGCGTCGCGCAAGGCTACTGGGGGCGCGAGGCGGAGAGTGAGGAGACTTTCCGCGCGCGCCTCGCCGAGACCGGCGAAGGGCCGTTCCTGCGCACGGGCGACCTCGGCTTCGTGCGCGACGGCGAGCTGTTCGTGACGGGCCGCCTCAAAGACCTCGTCATCATCCGCGGCCGCAACCTCTACCCGCAGGACATCGAGTGGAGCGTGCAGCAGTGCCACCCGGCGCTGCGGACGGACTTCGGCGCGGCCTTCTCCGTCGAGGCCGAGGGCGAAGAGCGCCTGGTCGTCGTGCAGGAGTTGGACGCGCGGCAGGGGGCCGACCCCGAAGCCCTGCGCGAGGGCGTCCGCCGCGCCGTCGCGGAGGCGCACGAAGTTCAGCTCCACTCGCTCGTGCTCATCAAGGCCGGGAGTCTCCCGAAGACTTCGAGCGGGAAGATTCAGCGGCGCGCGACGCGGGCCGCCTACCTCGCCGGAGAGTTGAACGTCGTCGCGCGCTGGGACGGGGCGCAGATGCTCGAAGGGGCCGGCACGGCCGGCGTCGGGTCGGACGAGGCCGACGACGCGGGCGGCGACGCCGTCTTGCAAAGCGCCGGGGACGTTCTGCCCTGGCTCGTCTCTCAACTGGCCGCGCGGCTGCGCGTCCCGGCGCGGCAGATAGACGTTCGGCAGCCGCTGTCGCACTACGGCCTCGACTCGCTGGCGGCCATCGAGCTGATGCACGCCTTGCAGGTCAGGCTCGGCGTCAGCCTGCCGCTGTCGCAGTTCTTCCTCAGCCCGAGCATCGCCGAGCTGGCGTCCGAAGCCGCGTCGCGCTTGAGTGAGGCTTCGGCCCCTCCAGACCGGCTGAGCGTCACGCCGTCGGGCGAAGGCTCGGCCGAGCACCCGCTCTCTTACGGGCAGCAGTCGCTCTGGTTCCTGCACCGTCTCGACCCGGCGAGCACGGCCTACAACATCGTCGTGCCGATGCGCCTCCTCGGTCGCTTGGAGGCGGAGACTTTCCGCCGCGCTTTGCAGCAGCTCGTCGAACGCCATCCGAGCCTGCGCACCGCCTTCGCCGAGACGGGGGGCGTTGCCGTGCAACGTGTCTCGGCGAAGGTGGAAGTCTCCCTCGGAGTGGAGGACGCCTCCGGCTGGGGCGAGGAGGAGGTACGGCGCCGCCTGGCGGAGATCGCGCACACGCCCTTCGACCTCGAACGCGGGCCGCTCTTCCGCGTCTCGCTCCTCAAGCGCTCGGGCGAAGAGCACCTGGCCCTGCTCTCCGTCCACCACATCGTTTCCGACTTCTGGTCACTGGGCGTGCTCGTCGAGGAGCTGGGGGCGCTCTACGAGGCGGGGCGGAAGGGCGAGCCGGCGGGGCTCGACTCCCCCGCGCTGCTCTACGCGGACTACGTGCGCTGGCAGGCGGAGATGCTGCGCGGCGAAGAGGGCGCGCGCCTCTCCTCCTTCTGGCGGCAGAAACTGGGCGGCGAGCTGCCGCAGCTCGACCTGCCGACGACCCACACGCGCCCGCCCGCGCAGAGCTTCCGCGGCGCCTCACGGCCCTTCAGGCTCGGCCCCGAGCTGACGCGTAAACTCAAGGCGCTCGCGCGGGCCGAGGGCGCGACGCTCTACATGACCCTGCTGGCGGCGTGGCAAGTCTTCCTGCACCGCTACACGGGGCAGGAAGACCTTCTGGTCGGAACCCCGACGGCCGGGCGGCGCTGGGCGCAGCTCGGCAGGGTGACCGGCTACTTCGTCAACCCCGTCGTCCTCAGGGCCGACCTGTCGAACCGCCCCACGTTCAGGGGCTTCCTCAGTCGCGTGCGCCGGACCGTGCTGGAGGCGTTCGAGCATCAGGACTACCCGTTCGCCGCGCTGGTCGAGGCGTTGCAGCCGCAGCGCGACCTCAGCCGCTCGCCGCTCTTCCAGGTGATGTTCGCCCTACAAAAGACCGGGTCGAGTCACGAGGAGGCGCTGGCCTCTTTCGCCCTCGGCGAGGAGGGCGCGCGCCTGACCTTCGGCGACCTGACATTCGAGTCGCTGGCGGTCGAGAGGTGCGTGGCGCAGTTCGACCTCCTGCTGATGATGGCCGAGACGGAGGGGGCGCTCTCCGCGTCGCTCCAGTACAGCACCGACCTCTTCGACGCCGCGGCCGCCGACCGCATGGTCGAGAACTTCCGGACGCTGCTGGAAGGCGTCGCCGCCGACCCCGACCGAACGATCTCCGGCCTCCCGCTTCTACACCGGGAGGAGGAGCATAACCTCCTGGTCGGTTGGAACGAGACGGAGGCGGCGTGGCCCACGGCGGCCACCATCCACTCCCTCTTCGGGGCGCAGGCCGCGAAGACGCCCGAGGCCGTCGCCCTCGTGGCCGGCGACGAGCGCCTGACCTACGCCGAGTTGGACGCACGCGCCGACCTGCTCGCCCGCCGCCTGCGCGCGCTCGGCGTCGGCCCCGAGGTGAGAGTCGGCGTCTGCCTCACGCGCTCCGCGGAGCTGGTCGTCGCGCTGCTCGGGGTGCTCAAGGCGGGCGGGGCTTACGTCCCGCTCGACCCCTCCTACCCGCGGGAGCGGCTCGCCTTCATGCTTTCGGACTCGGCGGCGACAGTCGTACTGACCGAGACGGCGCTCCTCGAAGCGCTGCCGCCGACGACTGCGCGTCGCCTCTGCCTCGACGCGGGCGCGTGCGAGGAGGCCGGCGAGTACGTCGCGGGCGACGCGCCGCTGTCGTCCTCCGCCCTCGCCTACCTGATCTACACGTCGGGCTCGACGGGCCGGCCGAAGGGCGTCGCCGTCGAGCACCGCAACGCGGTCGCCATGATCGACTGGGCCAGGAGGCTCTTCACGCCGGAACAACTCGCCGGGGTGCTGGCCTCGACCTCGATCTGCTTCGACCTCTCGGTCTTCGAGCTGTTCGCGCCGCTCGCCTGCGGCGGGAAGGTCGTGCTGGCCGAGAACGCTTTGGAGCTGCCGGCGCTCGCGGCCGCGGGCGAGGTGACGCTCGTCAACACCGTCCCCTCGGCCGCGGCCGAACTGGTGCGGCTCGGCGGCCTGCCCGCGTCGGTCACGACCGTCAACCTCGCGGGCGAGCCGCTGAAGGGCGCGCTGGTGCGGCAAGTCTACCGGCAGGAGACGGTCAGAGAAGTCTACAACCTCTACGGGCCGTCGGAGGACACGACCTACTCGACCTGGGCGCTGATGCGGCGCGACGAGGAGTCGCCTCTCATCGGACGACCCATCTCGAACAGCCGCGCGTACGTGCTCGACGAGCGGATGCAGCCCGTGCCCGTCGGCGTGGCCGGCGAGCTTTACCTGGGCGGGGCGGGGGTGGCCCGCGGCTACCTCGGACGCCCCGCGCTGACGGCCGAGCGGTTCGTCCCCGACCCGTTCTCAAGCGAGCCGGGCGCGCGGCTCTATCGAACGGGTGACCTGGTGCGGCGTCTGGGCGACGGCGAGTTGGACTTCCTCGGGCGCGCAGACCATCAGGTGAAGGTGCGCGGCTACCGCATCGAGCCGGGCGAGGTCGAGGCCGCGCTCACGGCGCACGAGGCGGTGCGCGAGGCGGCCGTCGTCGCGCGTGGTGAGGCCGGCGCAGACATGCGCCTCGTCGCTTACGTGGTGCCCGCAGCGGCGGAAGAAGACCTCGGCCCCGTGCTGAAGCGGCACCTGGCGGGGCGGCTGCCGGAGTACATGATCCCGGCGTGGGTGTGCGTGTTGGAGGCGCTGCCTCTAACGCCGAACGGGAAGGTGGATAGGAAGAAGCTGCCGGAGCCGGACGCCGCTGCCGTCGAGGGGGCGGCCCGGTACGTCGCGCCGCGCGACGAGACCGAGGCGCGGCTCTGCGGCATCTGGGCGGAGGTGCTGGGCGTGGAGCGCGTGGGCGTCAGCGACAACTTCTTCGAGCTGGGCGGGCACAGCTTGCTGGCGATGCGGGTGGTGAGCCGGGTGCGGGAGGCGCTGGGCGCGGAGGTCTCTTTGCGGGCGCTCTTCGAGCGG
>DASVQJ010000362.1:0-19662 GCA_036389235.1 Pyrinomonadaceae bacterium
GCGCCGAGTAGGCTATCAGGTGGGCCGCGTACTCCGCGGCCTCGCGCGCGCCGCGCCGCGCCACGATTTCGAGCAGGCGCAGCGCCCCCGTCCGCAGGGAGCCTATCTGCGCCTCGAAGTCCGCGCGCCGCTCGGGCTCGACGCGCATGTTCGCCATCAGCAGCCGCATCAAATCCTCGGCCACGCGCCCGCCGCGCACCAGCTTCACGGGCGGAATCCTCAAGCCCTCGCCGTACACGTCCGTCGCCAGCCCCATCGAGCCCGGCGTCGCGCCGCCGATGTCGGCGTGGTGCGCGCGGTTAGCGACGTAAAAAGTCGCCCGGGCCTGTCCGTCGAGGTAAACGCCCGAGACGAGCGTCACGTCGGGCAGGTGCGTGCCGCCCGCGAAGGGGTCGTTGAGGACGACCGTGTCGCCGGGCTCCATCCGCGTCTCGCGGAGCGCGGCGGCGACGGCCATCGGCATCGAGCCCAGGTGGACGGGCATGTGGTCGCCCTGCGCGATGACCGAGCCCGCGCGGTCGAAGACGGCGCATGAGTAGTCGCGCCGCTCCTTGATGTTCGGCGAGTGCGCCGTGCGCCTGAGCGTCAGCCCCATCTCCTCGGCGACGGAGGTGTAGAGCGCGCGGTATATCTCAAGCGTCGTCGGGTCGAAGCCCTTGCCCTTCTTCATAACTCGATGATGAGATTCCCGAGCTTGTCCGCAGACGCACGGGCGCCGGCGGGCACCAGCGTCGTCGAGGAGTATTCCGTGACGACGCACGGCGTCCTGAGACGCGCGCCCGCGGGCAGCTCCTCGCGCCGGTAGACGGCCACCTCGCGCGCGCCCTCGTCGAAGTGGACGCGCGCCGTGCGGTGCGGCCTGACGTGAGGGCTTGCGGAAGTCGCGCGGCGCGGGCGCTCCTCCTTCAACGCTTCGACCAGCCCGGCGGAGCGCAGGCGGGCGCTCACCACCTCGACCGAGTCGGCCGTCTGCGCGTAGCCGTAGTGCGCCTCGTGCTCGCGGTGGAAGCGCTCGACCAGGCGGCGCCCGCCGTCCCACTCTATCTCAAGCTCGAAGGACTGCCCCGCGTAGCGCGCCGCGATTGTCCGCTCGTGCCTCTGCCTCGCGTCCTCGAACCCCTCACGCCTGAGCGCCGCGCGCGCCTCGCGCTCCATCCCCCGCAGGGCGCGCTCGACGCGCGCGGCCCGCGCCGCCGCGCCACTCCCGACTTCGAGCATGAGCGTGCGGCTCAGGCTCTTGACCACGTCCGCGCGCAGACACCCGAGCGCCGACAGCGCGCCCGGCGCGACGGGCACGAGCACGCGCGGCACGCGCAGAGCGCGCGCGAGTTCCACCGCGTGCAGTCCGCCCGCGCCGCCGAACGTGACGAGCGCGCAGCCCCTCGGGTCAAAACCCCGCTCGACCGAGACGGCGCGCAGCGCCCTCTCCATCCACGCGTTCACCACGCGCACGACCCCGAGCGCCGCCTCCGTCGCCGACACCGCCCGCCCGCCTGCCTCACTCATCTCGCCCGCGAGCGCCGCGAGCGCCCCGACCGCGCGACCCTCATCCAGCCCAAACTCGCCGCCGAGTAGGTCCGCGCCGCCGAACCTCCCCAGGACTAAGTTCGCGTCCGTCACCGTCGGCAACTCCGAACGCCCGTAGCACGCAGGCCCCGGCACGGCCCCCGCCGACTCCGGCCCGACGCGCAGACTCCCGCCCGCGTCCACGCGCGCAATCGACCCGCCGCCCGCGCCCACCGTGTGTATGTCGAGCACGGGCACGGCCACGGGCAGGCCCGCCACGCTCGCCTCGTTCGTCAACTTCAGACGCCCGCCCGCGACGAGCGCCACGTCGGTCGAGGTGCCGCCCATGTCGAACGTGATGACATCTTCAAAGCCCGCCGCGACCGCCGCGTGCGCGGCGCCCACGACGCCGCCCGCCGGGCCTGAGAGTATCGTCCGCACGGGCTCGCCGGCGGCCGCGCGCGCCGAGATGCTCCCGCCCGAAGACTGCATCACGCGCAGGCGCCTCGCGGGCACGTGCGCGCCGAGCCGGCCGAGGTACGAGCCCAACAGAGGTTGCAGGTACGCGTTGATGGCGACGGTCGAGGTGCGCTCGAACTCCCGGTACTCGGGGAGGATTCTGTGTGAGACCGAGAGCGGCACGCCCCCGAGTGCTTCCCGCAAAGCCCGTTCAATCCGCCGCTCGTGCCCGGGGCGCGCGAACGAGAAGAGCAGGCAGACCGCCACCGACTCCGGCCGCGCGCGCTTCAACTTCCTGACGAGGGAGGCGACCTCTTCGTCGGTTAACTCTTCGACGACGGAGCCGTCCGCCGCCACGCGCTCGCGCACGCCGAAGCGCAGGGCGTCCTCGACGAGCGGCGCGGGCCGCGTCCAGTTCAGGTCGTACAGACTCCCGCGCGCCTGCCGCCCGATGACGAGCACGTCCTCGAAACCTTCGGTCGTCACGAGCGCCGCGCGCGCGCCCTTCCTCTCAAGCAGCGCGTTCGTCCCCACGGTCGTCCCGTGCACGACTTCGAGTTCGCGCAACGCGACGCCCGCCTCGCGCGCCGCGCGCCGCAGGCCCTCGGCGATGGCGCGCGAGGGGTCGTCCGGCGTCGAAGGCACTTTGAAAATCCGCGCCCGCCCGCCCGCGTGATAGACGAAGTCCGTGAACGTCCCGCCCGTGTCCACGCCCACGCGCACCCTGCCGCCCTTCGTCATTCCTTCAGCCTCACGCGCGGCCAGCGGCCCGTGTCGGGCGTGCCGTCGGGGTCGCCGCAGTCGTCCTGCCGCCGCGCCTCTAAGACGCGCGGAGTCGCGCCGCGGAAGCTGTAGCGGACGAACAGACCGCAGGTGCCCGTCGCGTCGGCCTTCGACATCAGGAGCAGCTCGCGCGTGCGCGGGACGAACTTCGTGAGCGCGCGGACTTCCGCCCCGCCCTCAAAGCCCTTGAGCCTGAGCGCGCGTGCGCGGCGCGGTCGGCTTGCGTCGTAGAGCATGAAGACCGCGCTCGGCTGGATGCCCCCGCCGTCGCACACGACCTCCAACAGATAACGGCCGCGCCCCAGCCGGTGGAATTCGAGCCCGCCGTACGTCTCCCCTTCCGGATAAGACGCACGGTAAGCCTCCTCACACGCCTCCGGCCACGCGAGTACGTCACGCCAGGCCGCGCGCTCGGCGCGCGTCACGTTCTCCTTCACGCGCGGCACGCCTTGCGCCGCGGCGCACGGCGCGAAGACGAGCAGCAGCACGAGCGCCGCCGAAGTGATGGGAAAGGATTTCAACACGGAGACAGGGAGACACGGAGACACAGCTTTGAAGTTATAGCCCAACAAGCTGTGTCTCCGTGTGGAATTTCAACTGACGTACGCCCGGCTGAAAAGAACTCGTCCTTCGTCGTGGTTCACACTACGCTTCCGGCTCCCAGGCGCCCATGAACTGCCGGAGGGCGACGACCTTGCCGAGGTGGTGCGCGGTGTGTACGGCGAGGCTGACGAGCACATCCGCCATCGTGTGGCCGCGGTCGGTCTCGTACTTCAGGCGCTCGGGCGACTCGGCCCACCACAGGGCTTTATCAATGCCGGCGAGGAACTCGGCGACGAGCGCGTCCCACTCCTCCGGGCTCGCGGGCGGCGCGTCGGGGTAGACGCGCCCCTTCTGCCACTCCGCGTACAGCGCCTCGTCGCGGTTGACGATGATCGACTGCCAGCGGTTGGCGTGCCAAAGCTCCTCGTAGATGGTGTGCGACTGCGCCGACGGCCTCCGCGTCACCTGTTCGAGCGTGAGCCCCGCCACGATCCGCTCGCGCCGCGCGAACTCGCCGTCCTTTAGTAGGTGCTCCCACTTGCTCAATTTAAAGTCCCCTCCTCCGTCAGCGCGGCAGCGTCTCCGCCAGAAGGCGGAAGACGTTCCCGCCCATGACCCGGCCGACCTCCTCCTCCGTGAAGCCCTCTTCGAGCAGGGCGTCGGTGACGAGGACGACGCCCGTCGTGTCGAAAGGCTCCGTGACCGCGCCGTCGAAGTCGGAGCCGAGCGCGACGTGCTCGACCCCTACGACGTCCGCCGCGTGTCGTATCGCGCGCGCCACCGCACGCGCGTCCCCGCCGCAGGTGGCCGCGTCCCAGTAGCCGATGCCGACGACGCCGCCCTTCGCGGCTATCTTACGCAACTGCTCGTCGCTCAGGTTCCGGTTGTTGTCGCACGTCCCCCGCACGCCCGTGTGTGAGACGACCAGAGGTCTGGTCGAGACGGCGACCACGTCGTCAATCGTCTGCGCGGAGGCGTGCGCCAGATCGACGAGCATCCCGCGCGCCTCCGCCCGGCGCACCATCTCGCGCCCCTTCTCCGTCAGCCCCGTCTTGCCGACGCCGTGCGCCGAGCCGCCCCACTCGTTGTCGTAGAGGTGCGTCGGCGCCAGCATGCGGAAGCCCGCGTCGAAGAGCGCGTCCACGTTGTTGACGTCACCTTCGAGCGGGTACGCGCCCTCCAGGCCGAGCAGCCCCGCGACCAACTGCGGGTCGCCTTTGCGCCGCTCGACGAAGCGCGCGAGGTCGGAGGCCGTTTTGATAACGACGAGGCGCCCGCCCGAGCGCACGGCCGCCTCGTGCAGCTTGCGCGCCTGGTAGAGAGCGCGCTCGCGCAGGCTCCGCACAGAGCGCAGCGGCCAGCGGCCCGCGACCGCGAGGGCCGTGACGCCGTCGAGGCCCTCGGGGTTGGCGTCGTACCTGGGCGCGTAGGGCGTGCGGCTGACGACGGTGAAGAACTGGAGCGCGACGCCGCCCTCCGCGAGCCGCGGCACGTCCGCGTGGCCCCGCTCCGAGCGCGCGAGCACGTCCCTGTCCCACAGGAGCGTGTCGGCGTGCATGTCCGCCACGAGCAGCGTCGCGTGCAGCGCGCGCCCGCGCTCCGACGCGCGGTACGGCCCGCGCACGCGCGTCCCGTTGAGCAACCACTCCGCCATCGCCGGCAACACCGTAAAGACCGCCAGCACGCCCAACACGGCGAGCAGGAGCAGGACGGCGGGAAGCTTTCTCTTCATGGAAAAGAAGTAGACAGTAGACAGTAGTCAGTAGTCGGTAGAAAAGCCTTCAGTAATGAGTCATCCGGTGTTAGCCTCAACGACCGCAGCGCGGGGCGCTACCGGCTACTGTCTACTCTCCCACAGTCACGCGACAGCCGGAGGCGTGGGCGGCGCGCGCGGCGTCGAGGACGAGTTGCGTGCGGTGGCCGTCGTCGAAGGTGGCCGCGCCCTCGACGCCCGTGCGGCCTTCGCGCAGCGCGTCGATTATCTCGCGCGCGAAGGCGGTGAAGCCGCGCGACCACTCGGTGTCCCGCAGTCCGTCGGCCAGCGGCGCCTCTTCCGTCTCGACCCTCTGCCACGCGCTTTCGCCGACGCGCGCACGCCAGAGCCGACCCGCGCCGTCGATGCGCACGGAGCCTTCGGCGCCGAAGACCTCAATCGTGTGCTCGGGCGCGCCGGGCTCCGCCAGCGAGACGGAGACGACGCCTGTCGCGCGCTCGGCCGCGCCGCCGTCCTCGAAGTTGACGAGGAGGCTCGCCTCGTCGTCCGCCGTCACGCGCCTCAGCTCGCCCGACCCCGGGTCGCGCCGCTCCGCGACGTGCGCCGCGAGCGACGCCGACACGTGCGACACGCGCGTCCCCAGAAGCCAGTGCAGCGCGTCCACCGCGTGCGACCCGATGGCGCCCAAAGCCCCGCCGCCCGCGCGCTCGTCCGACCACCAGCTCCAGGGGGTGTCGGCCGCGGCGCGCGAGCCGCCCCGGAACAGAAACTTCGCGTGCCGCACGCGCCCCAGCTCGCCGCCCTGAATCAACTCCCGCATCCGCCGCCGCGCCGGCAGGAACCTCAGCTCGTGGTCGATGAGCGCCAGAGCCCCCGCCGCCCGCGCGGCCTCGCACATCCGCCCCGTCTCCCCGGCGTCCATCGCCATCGGCTTCTCGCACAGCACGGCCTTCCCGGCTTCGAGCGCGCCCGACGCCATCTCCGCGTGCGTCGACGGCGGCGTCACGATGCTCACCAGATCAACGTCCGGATGCGCCACCACCTCGCGCCAGTCCGACGCCACGAACGGAATATCAAAGTCCCGCGCGACCCGCTCGGCGTTCCCCCTCCGCCCGCTCGCCACCGCCACCACCCGCGCGCCCGGCGCGGAAGCCCACGCGGGCAACTGCGTCGTCCGCGCGAACCCCGTCCCGATGACGCCGACGCCGACTGTCTTATCCATCTCTAACCCTTCAAACTTTAACGATTGTCTTTTGCGGTTGTGGCGATACGACTTTGTAGCAAGCTCCTCCAGTGGCCGAATTGCCTTGAGGTCTCGCGGCGGTGGCAGTTCGCACAGCGAACGTCACACTTCTCGATTTCAGCCTTGATAGACGGTGAATGCTTCAAGAGGTTTCACCTCGTCGCAGCCCGTACATCGCTTCGGGGTGGTGAATGTTTCAGCCACGGGCGTCTCCGATTGTCTCCCGTGGCGGCGAGAGAGGGTATGCCCCCGGTAAGATTCGAACTTACAACCCACAGATTATGAGTCTGCTGCTCTAACCGTTGAGCTACAGGGGCGCCGAGTTATGTGATGCCGGACGATTATAAAGACCGCCCCGGTGCGTCGCAAGCGTTCCTACTTCATCGTTCCTTTGAGCGCTTCGATGTGGGCGAGGTGGCGGTCTTCGTGGGCGCCGACGAAGAGGAGCCATTGGTAGAGGTCGAGTGGCCCCCAGGCGGGGTGCGGGAAGCGCAGCGCCCGGCCGTCGGCGCGCTCGACGCGCGGGCGCAGGGCGTGGAGCGCGGCGCGCGACTCGCGCAGGCGCGCGAGCGAGTCGGCGAGCGGGAGCCCCGTCGGGCGGATGCGCTCGGGCGCTTCGAGCTTGACGGCGCGGGTGCGCTCGACGAACTCCTCGATGGAGACGGGTTCGGAGATGCCGAAAGCCTCCCCCGCCGCCGCGCCCGACTCCTCGGCCTTGCCGAGCAGCCTGTCGAGCAGCGAGGCGACGCTGCCCTCCACTATCGAGAGGTGCTCGACAAACTCCGCGACGGACCAGCGGTCGGGCGCGGGGCTGTAAGATTGCTGCTCCTCGCTCAACCCCTCGACGGCCGCGAGCAGGCGCGCGCGCGTGCGGTCGATGTGTTCGTAGATTTCGGGGACGCTGCGGAAGTCCATAAAGGGGGGTCGCTCCTCTCGTCTGTGGGAAGCCGGAGCCGGCCGAGCACGGCCGCCTGCGGCGAGATGTGCAGGACGTGCCAGCGCGGGTACTTGAAGACCGGCTCGTCGTGGTAGATGTGGACGAAGGCCGTCTGCGCGTAGATCGTCTCGGGCTCGACCCATTCGAGCCGGATGAAGGGGTTCATCGAGATGAGCACGGCCTCGCTCGGCGGCGGCTGCGGCCGGGCCGGCGCTTGCGCGGCGGGCTCGCCCTTCTTGAAGACGCGCGCGTCGTATTCGGCCGAGGCGGCGTGCAGCGGCTCGCGCAGCGAGAGCCCCGCGCCGGTCGGCGCGCGGCCGCCCGCGTCGTAGACGGCCACGTCGTACTCGAACGCCGTCGCCAGCTTCGAGCCGTCCGGCGACCACGCGGGTTCGACCGGCGTCGCGCGGTCGTCGAGCAGGCGCTCCTGCCCCTCAAGCGTGATGAGGCGGGGGCGCCCGGCGTGCGGGTTCCCCTCGCGCCGCTGCGCGTCCCACTCGTCCTCCTTGCAGGCGAGCGCGGCGACCTGCCGCCCGTCGGGCGACCAGGCGAGCTTGAAGTAGATGAGCCCCTCGCGCGCGGTGACGGGGCGCAGGTTGTAGCCGTCGCGGTCGCCGACGTAGACCTGCTCGGTGCGGAAGGTCTGCGTCGAGGGGATGAGGGGCGCGGCCGTCGGCGTGGGCTGCGCGTCGGTCGTGCCGGCCGGGGGCTGCGGGAGGTCGGGCGGCGGGGGCGCCGCGTCCGAGGGGTCGGGCGTGGCCTGCGTCGTCGGCGTGCGCACGCCGCTGAAGACGATGTAGGCGCCGTCGGGCGACCAGGCGACCTCCTCGGGGAAGACGCCCGTCAGGTCGGCGGGCAGGACGTTGCGTATGAACCCGCCCGCGCTGTTGTAGAGGTCGATGCGGAAGTCCGTGTCGGTCTCGCTCGTGCCGTAGAGCGCGAGCGCGCGCTGCCCCGAAGGGTCTACGACGGTGCGGATGAGTGCGTCGTCGGGGCGCTGCGTCTCGAAGGCGGTGCGGATGGCGGCCGCCGGCTCCTCGGGCTCGTCGCGGCGCAGGTGCTCGGGCAGCTTCTCCTCGGCGGCGTCCGGCTCGAAGCGGAAGGCGAGCCGCTCGGCGGGCACGTCGCGCAGGCTCTTCGGCGCGACGGAGAGCCCCGCCGTCTCCCGTATGCTCCTGCAAGCCGGCGCCCCCGCCAGCAGCAACGCCAGCGGCAGCAGCGCCGCCGCGCGCAACCCGCCCCCACTTCTACGAAAACCCCCGCCCATCTCTTCCCTTCCAAACGTTCCCGCTGTCTGTTCGAATCTACTCGTTCGCATGATGATAGGAACGCGCGCGCGGCGGTGTCAAAAGCAGTGGACGGTAGACAGTAGTCATTAGTCAGTAGAAAAGCCCTTTCGCAGCCCGAACCTGACGACCGTCAGCCGACGCCGAACCGAGCCTACCGTCTACCGTCTACTGACTACCGTCTACTTATCATTTGTTGCGCCACTCGGGCTTGCGCTTCTCCATGAAGGCGTTGACGCCCTCGTGCGCGTCCTCGGTCTTCATCAGCTCGTTGAGGTAGATGTCCTCGGTGCGCTCCAGGGCTTCGAGGAAGGGGCGGCCGCGCGCGGCGTCCAGCGCGCGCCGCGCCATCTCAAGCGCCGGGGCGGACAGCTCGCGCAGGCGCGCGAGAATCTCTTGCAGCTTCGGCTCCAACTGCTCGGGCTCGACGACGTAGCTGACGAGCCCGCCCCGCAGGGCCTCCTGCGCGTCGAAGATTTCGCCCGTCAGCAGCAGCTCGCGCGCGCGCCGCTCGCCCATGACGCGCGGCAGCAGCACCGCCGCCACCGGCGGGAAGACGCCGAGCTTGATCTCGGGCTGGCCGAAGCGCGCGCGCGAGGCGGCGAGCACGATGTCGCAGCCCGCCACCAGCTCGCACCCGCCGCCGAGGGCCGCGCCGTCCACGAGCGCCAGCGCGGGCTTCCCCATCTGCTCCAGCGTGCGGAAGACGTTGTGGAAGGATTCGAGCATCTGGTAGACCGTCTCCGGCTGGTGCTCCTCGACCGAGACGCCCGCGCTGAAGGCGCGCGACCCCTCGACCGAGTCGAAGACGACGGCCACCACGTCGCGCATCCCCATGCACTCCGTCAGCGCCGCGTCCACCTCCCTCATCATCGCGATGGTGAAGATGTTCAGCGGCGGCCGCGCGAACGTCACGCGCGCGACCCGCTCCTCGACCCGGAAACGTATGTGCTGGTACTGGTCAGGCATAGCTTTCAGTGGGTGTTGGGTTCCGGGTTCCGGGTTCAAACTTATTCCCAACCATCACCCATCACCCATCACCCCTCCTTTGCCGCCGAGGCGGCGGAAGAGCAGGTAGACGGGGAGGCTCAGCGCGAGCAGCCCGAGCGCGTAGAGGCTGTTCTCGGTGTCGCTCCAGACGGCGCCCGCGAGGAAGGCGGCCGAGACCGCGAGCGCGAAGGCGGTCGTCCACGGATAGCCCCACGCGCGGTACGGCCGCGCGGCGCCGGGCTCGCGCCGCCGCAGCACGAAGATCGAGAGGAAGACGAGCGCGAGGTCTGTCACGAAGAAGAAGGCGAGCGCCGCGAGCACCCTCCCGAAGGTGCCGCTGAAGACGATGAGCAGCACGGCCGCCGCCGTGCTCAGGGCGAGCGAGACGGTCGGCGTCCCGCCGCGGTTGACGCGCGAGGCCGCGCGCCAGAAGAGGCCGTCGCGGCTCATCGCGTAGACGACGCGCGGCGCCGTCAGGGTGTTCCCGTTCACCGACGCGAGCAGCGACACTATCGCGACCACGCCGATGAGCGTCGCGCCGCGCGGCCCGAAGACGGCCTCGGCCGCCGCGCCCGCCGCCAGCTTCTGCCCCGCGAGCTGTTCGATGGGCAGCACGTAGAGCAGGGCCGCGTTGAAGAGCAGGTAGACGGCGATGACGAGCAGCACGCTCCCGACCATCGCGCGCGGGACGCTGCGCGCGGTGTCGCGCACCTCCTCGCCGAAGTAGACCGTGCTGTACCAGCCGTCGTACGTGTAGATGATGCCTTGCAGCGCGAGCACCAGGGCCGCCAGCAGCCCGAGCCCCGCCGGCGCGGACAACGCCGGCGCCGGCCGAGACTCCGCCGCCCCGCGCCCGCCGTAGGCGAAGCAGGCCGCGATGAGCGCGGCGAAGGCGAGCGTCTTGAGGAGGCTCGTCAACTCCTGCGACCGGCTGCCCCAGCGCACGCCGCGCCACTGGAGCAGCGCGAAGGCGACCGTCACGCCGCACGCGACCGCGGCCCCCCGCCCCGCCAGCGCGGGCACGAGCAGCCCCGCGTACTCGCCGATGACGAGCGCGACGGCCGAGACCGTGCCGCACGTCGAGAGCCAGTCGCTCCAGCCGACGACGAAGCCCGGGTACTCGCCGAGCGCGCGCCGCGCGAAGACGTAGAAGCCGCCCGAGCGCGGGATCATCGTCCCCAGCTCCGCCACCGACAACGCCCCGCACAGGGCGTAGACGCCGCCCAGCAGCCACGCGCCCAGGAAGAGCCAGCGGTTGGGGAGTTGCTGCGCCACCTCGCCCGGCGTCCGCAGGATGCCCATGCCGACGGTGATGCCGACCGTCACCGCCAGCCCGAACACCACCCCGAGCACGCGCAGCAGACGCCCGCGCCCTTCGAGCGGGACGGCTTCCGCGGCTGAGTTCTCGACAGTCGCCATGAACCGGGTGCCCCTTCCGCCGAGGTGGTGTTTGAGAAGTCCCGCAGGGACTTCATGTTTATAGCATTGCGGCCGTAATAATTTTCTGAGCCCCGTCAGGGGCGGCATCTTTACATGTCGCTCCTACGGAGCTTGACGGGGTGAACAATGCCTCGGGCTATAAACATTCCGCTCCTACGGAGCAAAGTACGGCCTCCAACTCCCCACGCCTTCAATCGCCTAATATCTGCCGCAGGTGGTGCTTGAGGTGGTCTACGTAGTCGCGCATCAGGTGTTCGAGCGTGGCGGGCTCGTCCGCGGGGACGGGCGCGAAGCCGATCTCGTGCAGGTTGTGCTCGCGGCGCGGGCGCAGGCGCTCGCCTTCGGGCGCGCGCCCGATGACGTGCGCGAGGTGCAGGTTGTAAAACTTCCAGAGGTTGACGACGAGCGGCCAAGACTCGTCGGCGTACCCTTGCGAGCGCACCCACTCGTCCTGCGCGTAGCCGGGGAAGACGAGGTCTTCTTTGAGCTGCGCGCGGACGAAGCGCTGGTGGTTGTTCGCCGCCGAGTCGATGAGGTGGCCGAGCGTCTCCTTCGCCGACCAACCCCCTTCGCCCCGCCGCGACGACACCTCCGCGTCCGTCAGCGACAGCAGGCGCGCCGACGCCCCCTCGACCGTCCGCACGAACTCTTCGAGTACGTCCTTCATCAACGCCCCTTGCGCACGCGCCGCGGCGCCCGCCTCTCTTCCGACTCGATCTCGTCCGTCGTGGCGAGCAGGAACTTCCCCTTCACGACGACCCTGCCGCCGACCGTGCACGCCCAGTCGAAGCGCGGCGCGTGCGCGGCCCACTCGAAGGCGGCGAAGTCGTCGGGGAAGTTGAGGTAGCCGAAGTTGTCGCCCTCGACCTTAATGCTCTTCCGCCACTGCTTGCCCGTGCGCGCGGCCGTCACGACGAAGTTGGCCTCGTAGCCGTGGAGGTCGTCGTTCTTGTCGCGCACGCCGATGCGCACGCTCGGCGCCTCGGACCACTGCCAGTGCACCTGCCGCGCCGGCGCCGCCGCCCCCGCCGCGCCGAACGCCAGCACGAACAACAACGCACACAGTCTCTTCATCACTCCCCTTCCGAAGACACAGAGGTTTAATTTCAAATTTGAGATTTCAAATTTCAAATCTTAAAGAGACTGGCCGCCGTCGACGCTGAGGACGGCGCCCGTGATGTGGCGCGCGCGTTCGGAGCAGAGGAAGAGGACGGCGTGGGCCACGTCCTCGGGCTCGCCCATGCGGCCGAGCGCCGACTCGCGCGCGGCGCGCTCCCTGACCGCCTCGGGCAGCCGCTCGACGAGCGGCGTGCGGATGAAGCCCGGCGAGACGGCGTTGACGCAGACGCCGTAGCGCCCCAGCTCCGCGGCCGCCGAGCGCGTCAGCGCCACGAGCCCCGCCTTCGACGCCGCGTAGTTCGCCAGCCCGAATCGGCCCCGCCCGGCCTCGATGGAGGCGACGTTGACGACGCGCCCCGCGCGCGCCCTTCGGAAGTGGCGCGCGGCCGCCTGCGTGTAGCTGAACGCGCCCTTGAGGTTCGTGTCGAGGACGAGCTGCCACTGCTCCTCGCTCATCTCCCACAGCGGCGCGTCCGACGTCGTGCCCGCGGCGTTGACGAGGATGTCGAGCCGGCCCAGGCGCTGCAACGTCTCTTCAAAGACCTGCGCGGCGCGCGCGTGCTCGCGCACGTCCGCGCGGAAAGATACCACGCGCCCGCCCGCGGCCTTCAACAAATTCTCGGCCTGCGCGAGCTGCGCCTCGGCCGCGGCGTCCACGACGACGAGGTCGGCGCCCGCGCGCGCCAGCTCCCACGCGCACGCGCGCCCGATCCCCGACGCCCCGCCCGTCACCAGCGCGACCCTGCCCTCGAAGTCCAACTGCATAAGATTCAAGTGATGAGTGATAAGTGATGAGTGATAAGGAAACCCGGCGCGCCCGTCTTAATCTTATCACTCATCACTTATCACTCATCACTTCACTTCGGGAACGGGGCGCCGAGCCACGCCTGGTAGTTGCGGCGCTGCTGTTCGGTGGCGTCGGCGCGGGGGAGGATGCGGTAGGTGGCGGCGGCGCGCGAACCGAGTTTGAGGTTGAGCGTGCGCAGCTCGTCGCCGCGGAAGACGGTGAGGGCGAGCTGTTCGCCGGGGCGCTTGTCCGAGACGCGCTCGTTGAGGGAGGCGAGCGTGGCGCGGTAGCCGTCCACGGCGACGATCTGGTCGGCGGCCGAGAGGCCCTGCTCGTAGGCGGCCGTGCCCGCGGGCACGTTCTTCACCGTGAGCCGCCCGTCCTTCTCTTCGAGCGCCGCGCCGAGGTCGGCCACGGCCGGCGCGGGCCGCCCCGCGGCGTCGCTCGCGGCGTCGAGCCTCAGGCCCGCCCACGCGAGCGCCGCGTTGTAGTCGAGCTCCTCGCGCCCGCGGACGTAGCGGCGGAAGAACTCTTCCAGCCCGGCGCCCGCGGCGCGCTCGGCCGCGCGCTGGAAGTCCTCGGGCGTGTAGTTGCGGTTCCGCTTGAAGAAGTCCGTGTAGAGCGCGCGCATCACGTCGTCGAGCGAGCGCGCGCCGTCCGAGCGGCGGCGGATTTCGAGGTCGAGGAGGAGCCCGACGATGGCGCCCTTGTCGTAGTAGGAGACGGCCGTGTTGACCGTGTTCTCGTCCGGCCGGTACTGCTTGACCCACGCGTCGAAGCTCGCCTCCTCAAGGCTCTGGAGGAGGCGGCCGGGCGTCTGCTGTAACTTCTGTATCTCGCCCGCCATCAACTGGAGGTACTGCCGGTCGTTCATCAGACCCGCGCGTTGCAGGAAGCGGTCTTCGTAGTAGCTCGTCACGCCCTCGGCGACCCAGAGCAGGCGCGTGTAGTTCTCGCGCGTGTAGTCGAAGGGGCCGAGCACGTCGGGGCGGATGCGCTTGACGTTCCAGAGGTGGAAGTACTCGTGCGAGATGAGGTCGCTGTAGAAGTCGAGCAGCTCGGCCTGGTTGCTGAAGCCGAAGCGCCGCTGGATGATGGCGGCCGAGTTGAGGTGTTCGAGCCCGCCGCCGCGCGCGGGGCCGAGCAGGAGGAAGAAGGTGTAGTCGCGGTGCGGCATCTCGCGCATCATCTCGGCCTCGACTTCGGCGATGCGCTGCGCGTCGCGCCGCAGGCGCTCCGGGTCGTAGTTGCCCTCGCCGTCGATGACGATGCGGTGGGGCACGCCCCTGACCTCGAACGTGAGCGTCTTGAAATTACCGACGAGGAAGGGCGAGTCGTAGAGCACGTCGAAGTCTTCGGCGCGGAATGTGTTCGGCGCGCCGGGGGCGGCGGGCAGGCCCGTCGCGACCTTCCAGTCGCCGAAGGGCTCGACCTTGAGCGTCGAGGGCGCGCCCAGCAGGCCGTCGGGGTACATCAGGAGGTTCGTGTTGTTCCAGAAGGCGTGGCGGTCGTTGAGGTCGCTCGTGCGCACGGTCAGCTCGTTGGCGTAGACCGAGTAGCGCGCGCGCACCTCGCGCGCGCCCGCCGTCTCGACGCGCCAGGTGTTCTTGTTCGTCTTCGTCCAACTGAGGACGCGCCCGCCGCCGTCGCGCGCCTCGAACCCCTGGACGTGCCGCTCGTACTCGCGGACGAGGTAGGAGCCGGGCGTCCAGACCGGCATGAGCAGGTCGAGCGCGGCGGGCGCCGCCCCGCCGTAGCGCAGACGCGCCTCCACTTCGAAGAGGTGCGTGTGCGGGCGCGGCATCGAGACCGTGTAGCTGATCTCGGGCGCGCCCGCGGGCACGGCGCGCGAGCGCGGGTCGGAGACTTGCGCGCGGGCGGCGCTCGGTAAAAACAGGGACAGGCACGCCGCGAGGGCGAACCACTTCGCGCGAGTGTGTCGCATCGTGCTTAACACTTCCTTCGACAAGCCGGGATGTATGGGAGAAAGGGTCGGAAGAATCTTACAACGAAACCGGCCGCGCGCGCGAACGCGGCCCCGGCTCACATCTCGGTGACGGCGTAGGCGCAGCGCTCCTCGCCCGACGGCACGCGGCCGGAGTCGAGGTCGAGCTGCGGCCCGAACGCGGCGAGTAAGATGAGGTAGGCGGCGGGCACCCAGAGGAGGCCGGTGAGAATCACGACGCGCGTCCGGTGGAACCTCTCCATCCGCACGAGCCGCCTCAGCAACAGCGCGCCGAGCGCCGCCAGGCAGACGAGGTTGACGGGGACGTATTCCGACAGCTCTACCACTCGCGCCTCCTCGACAGTTGGCTTATAGACACGCGGCGGCGCGCGCCGGTTCCACGCTTCCAACGCCGGGCGGAGTTGTGTCAAACTTTCATTTCTAGCGGTACGCAGATGAATGCGAGCGCTCCGTGTGGGGCAGACAGGTCAGAATCACCCGCTACCGCGGGTGGGCCTTTGCCAGCCGACCGGGCCGGGTGACACAGGCCCACCCGCTACCGCGGGCGGTTCTGACCCGTTCGCGTCCGCGCCCATCTGCAATCCGCTATAAACAACACTCGGTCGGGGAACCAGGGAGGACGTTTCGATGGCGATTGTGGCGTGTGCGAAGTGCGGCGCGAAGAACCGCGTGGACGAGCGCGTGACCTTCGTCGGGAAGCAGCCGGTATGCGGGCGCTGCGGCACGGGCCTTTGGGGCAACGAAGGGGGCGCCGGGCCGGCGCGGGGCGCGGGGCAGAGTCCCGGGCAGGACGAAGGGAAGACCTTGACGGTGACGGACGCGACGTTCGCGCGCGAGGTGTTGGAGGCTTCGGCGTCGCGCCCCGTGCTGCTCGACTGCTGGGCGCCGTGGTGCGGCCCTTGCCGGATGATCGCGCCCGCGCTCGAAGAGCTGGCCGCCGAGTCGGCCGGACTCTACCGCGTCGCCAAGCTCAACGTGGACGAGAACCCGCGCACCGCCGCCGCCCTCGGCATCCAGTCCATCCCGACCCTCTTCGTCTACAGGGGCGGCCAGCCCGTCGAACGCATCGTCGGCGCGCAGCCCAAGCAAGTCCTAGCCGCACGCCTCGCGGCGCACCTGTAATGAGGTGCCGGGTGTCGGGTGCTGGGTGCTGGGTGCTGGGTTTTACCCAAGACCTGACACCCAGCACCCAGCACCTCATTGAACGTTGACCGTCACCTCGCCCTTGCCGCAGGGGGAGGTGAAGGCGACGAGGAAGGCGCCGGTCTTGGCGCTGGTCGAGGTGATGCTGAAGCGCGCGCCGTTGCCGTCTTCGGGCTTGTGCGGCTCGGCGAGGACGGCGATGTCGGCCCAGTTCGGGGTCGAAGGCTCGATGCGGGGCGGGGTCTGGCCCGTGTAGCCCAGGATGCCCACCCAGACGGCGACCCGGCCGCCGTTGCCCTTGAGGTTGAGTGCGGTCTCGCTGAGCGTCAGCATGCACTTGCCGCCCTGCAAAGTACCCGGGGCGGGAGTCTGCGCCGGCTCGGACGCGCGGGTCGCCGCCTCGGGCGAAGGCGAAGGAGTCGGCGAGGGCGAAGGCTCGGGCGTGCTGTTCGCCGCGGGCGCGGCCGGTGTGGGTTCGGGCTTCGGGGTCTCCTCTTTGGCGGGCTCCGGCGTCGAAGCGTTTGACGCGGGCTCGGGCGAGGGCGAAGGGGACGGCGTCGCCTCCGCCGCGGGCGGCGAGGCCGGGCTCGGCGTCGGTTCGGGCGTCGGCGTCGCGGCGGGTGTCGGCTCGGGAGTGGGAGTCGCCGTCGGCGCACCGGTGCCCGTTGCGGCGGGCGCGGCCGTGTCGTTGGACGCGGGCTGTGTCGTCGTCGTCGCTTCCGCGGGCGCGGGTGATGCGTTCGAAGGTGAGGGCGCGGGCGAAGGCGCCGCGGCCTCCGCCGTCTGCGTCGGGCCGACGAGCTTTTCGAGCCCCTTGAGCGAGCCGTTGTTGAGCTTCTTGTAGAGCGCCTCGATGGTGGGCAGGCGCTTCGGGTCGGGCAGCGAGCGGTAGCTGTTGACGTAGGCGGCCAGCGCGTCGCGCCCGCTCCCGCTCGCTTCGAGCGCCGCGCCCAGACGCCACTCGGCCGTGCGCCACCACGCGGAGCCCTCGGGCAGCACGCTCACCGCGCGCCGCAGGCGCACCACGGCCTCGGCCGTCTGACCCTGGCTGTAGAGCGCCCAGCCCGCGAGACCTTCGATCCTCCCGCGCAAGACCCTTGAGAGCGTGTCGCGGTCTGTGCCGATCATGTTGAGCGGCGCGTCCTCCTCGACGACCTGCCTGCGCAGCTCCTTCAACTCCGGCGTCTCCGCGAAGAGCGCGACGGGCGCGTACGGGAGCCCGAGCGCGGGCTCGACGCCGCCGATGGCCGCCTCCGCGCGCGCCAGCGCCTCGGCGGGCGCCGCGCCCATCTGTTCGAGACGGTTCGCGGCGTAGACGTTGCGGTAGGCGCGCATCGCGTCGTCGCCCGCGCCGAACTCGCGCGCCGCCTCGGCCGCGGCGCGCTCGTCCGAAGCGTTCGGCGCCGTCGCGTAGTTGAGCGCGAGCAGCGCCTTCAAAGTCCGCGCCTCCGCGGCCGTCGAGGCGCCCTCGAACTGCGCGAGGCTCGCGCGCCGCTCGGGCGCGAGCAGCTCGTTGAAGTCGGCCGCCGAAGACTCGACGCGCCCGGCGAGCCGCGCCACGAGCTTCCCGTCGCGCAGCGCGAACGAGCGCGCGAGCTGCTCGGCCGCCTCGTCGTAGAGGCCCGCGGCCGCGAGCGCCGCGGCCAGCTCGTAGTCGAGCGTGGCGAAGTTGCCGTAGCGGTACGCGGCCCTGAAAGCCTTCTCCGCTTCGAGCGGGCGCTTGAGCGCCAGCAGTGCGCGCCCCTGCGCGACGCGCGTCCACGCCCAGCCGAAGCGCGACTCGAAGGCGACGGCCTTCTCGGCCAACTCCAGGGCGCGGGCGCCCTCGCCGCGGGCCGAGTACCAGTAGGACGCGCCGACCAGCAGCGGCAGGTCGCGCGCCTCGCCCGTCAGCGCCGTCCGCAACTCGCGCTCGGCCTCCTCGCGCCGCCCCGCCTCGAAGAGCGAGAGCACGAGCCCGGCGCGCGCGTTCGAGTCCTGCGCGTTGGCCGCGAGCAGCTCCCTGTAGAGCGCGGCGGCCTCCTCGGCCCTGCCCGTCGCGCGCTTCAACTCGGCCAGCGTGCGGCGCGCGCCCGCGTTCTGCGGGTCGAGTTCCGACGCGCGCGCGAACTCCGCCGCGGCCTCTTCGAGCCTGAGCGAGAGGCGGTGCGCCACGCCGAGCGCCTGGTGCGCGGCCGCCATCTCCGGCTTCAGGGTGACGGCGGCCTGCGCGAGCCGCGCGCCCTCTTCGGGCCGCTCGATGCCGAAGTAGAAGGAGGCGAGCGAGAGCAGGCGCGTCGCGTTCCCCTCGGCGCGGGCCTCGACCGCGCGCGCGAGTTCGAGGCCCGCCCCGCGCTCGCCGAGCATGTAGAGGTTCGCCGGCAGTTGCGCGAGCACCTCCGCGAAGAGCTTGTCGGACATCTCGGCGGGCGCCTCCGCGACGGCCGCGCGGAACAGCTCGACGCCTTTGGCGTAGTCGCCGGCGCGCAGGCGCTCGTCGCCGAGCGCGGCGCGCGCGCTCGTCAGCAGCTCCCGCGCGCGGAGCGTCTGCGGCGAGTCCGGGTTCGCCTTGACGAACGCCGTCAGGCGCTCCACGCGCGCCGCGGCGTCCAGCTTCAAGACCTCGTCGAGTTCCGCCTTCAGCGCGTCCTCGTCCGCCGCCTTCGGCTTGGCGGCGGGCGTCTTCGTCTTCGACGCCGCGGGCTTGCCCTTCCCCTCCTGCGCCGCCGGCTTGCGCTGCGCGTAGGAGGCGGACGGCCCGGCCGTCAACAGAAGGCAGGCCGCGAGTGTGAAGCCGTTAAAAGTACGTTTCATAAATCCTCACTTGATTGCCTCCGTCAACACGCGGCCCACCGCGTTGCTCGGCGGCTCGACGTTCAGGATGCGCGCGAGCGTGGGGGCGATGTCGGCGGGCGTGGAAGGGTTCAGGTAGCGCCCGGGCGCGACGCCGCCGCCCATGATGACGAGCGGGACGTGCGTGTCGTAGGCGTACGGCGTGCCGTGCGTGGCCCCGCCCGCGGCGCTTGAGATGTACTTGTAAGCCTCCTGGATGACGACCACGTCGCCGCTGCGCTTCTGGTTGTAGCCGTGCAGCACGCGGCGCGCGAGCGCGTCGGACGGCGAGACGGCGCCCGCGAGCAGTTGCGTCCGCGTGAAGTAGCGCGCGACGCCGGGCACCGTGAGCAGCGCCTCGCCCGCGACGCGCTCGGCCTCCTCCGCGCCCACGCCGTCGCGTTCGAGCGCCGCGCGGTTGAAGTAAATCTGGTAGTTCGAGAAGGTCTGGACGTAGTCGGCCGTCGTGTCCTTGTCGCCCGGCTTCCCGTAGCGCGCGCGGAGGCGGTTGCGCACGGCCGTCAGGATGTCTGCCGGGTTCACGCGCCCGCCGGGGAGGCCCATCTCGACGGCCTGCTCGGGCGAGGGCGCGACGCCGTGGTCGGCCGTGAAGACGACGACCGTGCGGTCGAGCCCGACGCGCGCGTCCACGGCCGAGAGCAGCCGCGCGATCTGCCGGTCTACGCGCAGCGTCATGTCCATCGCCTCGTGGCTGTAAGGGCCGTAGCGGTGGCCGACGAGGTCGTTGGCCGAGAAGCTGACGGTGAGCACGTCCGTCTCGTCGTCCGCGCCCAAACGCTCGCCCGCGAGCGCGGCCTCGGCGAACGAGAGCATGAGGTCGTTCGAGTACGGCGAGTAGTCGAGCGCGTCGTAGAAGGCCGGCCCCGGCTCTTTCAGCCCGCCGCCGATGACGTACGGGAAGACGTAAGCCGTCC
>DASVQJ010000363.1:0-5011 GCA_036389235.1 Pyrinomonadaceae bacterium
CCGGGTTCTGGTTAAAACCAACACCCGGCACCTGACACCCAACACCCTCCTTCCTGTTCATCGTTCCGTCCCCACCCCTGTTAGTTCAATCTTCCGCGGCCGTAAGTTCCACAATCAGTTCGAGGCGATGATGCGCTGCTCCTTCTTGACGAGGACGGAGCGCGCGACGGCGAGCATAGCGACCGCGCGCGGGGCCTCGGCCTTGAGGGTGCGCGCGAGCGCGGCGGCGCGGTCGAAGTCCTCGCGGGCCAGCGCCGCGAAGACGCCCGTCAGGTCGAACGACTCGACGTTGTTGTTCTGCGTCATCGCGCCGCCGCCCTTGAACTCGACGCGGACGGTGATGTCGCCGCCCTCGCCGCTGAAGTCCTTGAGCGCGTTGGCCGCCTTGACGACCTCGTGCATCGTCTCCCACGCGCGCGGGCGGTCTAACTCCGTCTGCCGCGTGGCGACGGCGAGGAGCGCGCGCACGCGCTCGGGGCTCCCGTCGTCGAGCTTGCGCGCCTCGGCCGTCGCCTCTTCGAGGGCCTCCGCCGCGCGACCCGGCTGCTCCTTGGTGAGCAGACGCGCGGCCTCGGTCAGGCCCCACACGCGCTGCACGCGCGTCAGCTCGTCGCTGCGCGAGTGGGTCAGCACTTCGTCCGCCTTCTTCGCGCGCACGGCGTCCTGCACTAGCCGGAAGGCGATGAAGGAGAAGAGCTGCTTGCGCGTGTCGGGGTCTTCGATCTTGTTCGCCAGCTCGCGCGCGCGCGCCGGGTCGGTGGCGAACGCGGCCATCGCGGCGCGGAAGTAGACGGAGTCGCGCTCGCCGGTGGTCTTCGCGCCTTCGAGCCGGTCGAGCGCTTCCTGCACGCGGTCGCGGTCCGGGTCTTCGGGCACGACGCCGCGCGTGAGCAGCTCGTTGTCGGGGCGGCGCGTGCGCTCGGGCGTGTCCTGCGCGAGCAGCGCCTGGCGCGCGCGCAGGGCGGCGGCGCGGTCGGGCGCGAAGCGCTCGAAGAGCGGGAGCATGCGCGTGGCGACGACGTAGGCCCCGGCCCGGCCGGAGCTGGTGCGATCCTCCTCGGCGGGCGGCAGGGGCCGCAGGAGTATCTGCGAGGCCGCGGCGATGAACGCCTCGCGCAGCCGCGGGTCGAGGTCGTCGAACGGCGTGCCGGGGCCGTACTGCCGCGTGTGGCTGTTGCCGTCGGGGCGCACGGTGATGTAGAGCAGCGGCGTGAAGATGTAGGACGAGAGCAGCGAGACGGTGTTGGCGTCGGAGAGCGGGTCGCCGGCCGCGCGCGCGACGAGCGCCATGTAGCGCTGGTCGGCCGCCTCCCTGTTCTTCTTGTGCAGCGTGTTGAGGAAGTGCATCCCGAAGGTGTTGACCGGGTAGAGCGCGGAGTCCGCGAACTGCATCGCGCGCTCGGCGTCGCCGTCTTCGAGGAGCTGCTGCGCCAAGTTGAGCCGCTGCATCATCGGCCCCGGCGGGTTGTCGGGGTTGATGCGCTGCTCGTTGGTCTGGGCGGGCGGCTGCGGGCCGGCGGTCGCGGACGCCCCGTCCTTGCGCGACTCGTCCAGCTTGGCGAGGAACTCTTCGCCCAGCTCGCGGTCGTGGCGCGAGGCGAGGATGACGACCTCGCGGCGCATGTTGAGCAGGCCGCGCGCGCCGGCCGCGCCCTGCGCGATGGCGCGGCGGCGCTGCTCGGCCTCGGAGAGGTTCGCCGTGTCGCGGTCGGCCGCCTCGGCCGCCTCCCACGCGCGCTGGAAGAGTTGGCGCGCCTTCTCCTTGTCCGAGTCCCAGAGGGCGTCGGCCGCGCGCGCCTGCACGCGCGCGCGCAGAGCGGGCTCGCCGAAGGTGCGCGCCTCGTCGGCGAGCGCCGAGAGGAGCGAGACGGCCGAAGCGCGGCGCACCTCGGCCATCGGGTCGGCGGCGGCCGCCTTCGGGTTCTTGGCGGCGGGCTTCTTCTGCGCGGCGCCGCCGGCCGGGGCCGGGGTTTGCGCAACGGCGGACGGGGCCAGCGCGGAGACGCAGAGCGCGAAGGCCAGAAGGCGTGGGTGTCTGTCCATTTTTTCGTCCTCAGTCCGGGAATGTGAACCCTCGGTCGGGGTCGCGGTTCACGCCGGATGTTCTTTGAAAGGTCTGGGACGCGCACAGGCCCCCGGATAGACGGAGACCTGCGCTCGGGCTGAGTTGGAGGGGTAAACGCCCGCCACAAAGGGCGAGTTCCGAAAATGTCGAAAGAAGGGTGCAGGGTGCCGGGTTCTAGGTGCCGGGTAAAAACCGTCTCTTCTTACCCGGCACCTAGAACCCAGCACCCTGCACCTTTCTACACCGCGACGACTTCGATGTCGGGGTCGATCTCCTGGCGGATGAGGCCCTCGATGCCCATGAGCGTGCCCGAGAGCGAGCTGGGGCAACTGCCGCAGGCGCCCTGGTAGCGGATGGTGAGCGTCTTCTCTTCGAGCGAGAGCACTTCGAGCCAGCCGCCGTCCGAGGCGAGGTAGGGGCGCACCTTCTCGTCCAGAATCTCGTTGATGCGGGCGAGCCGCGGGTCGTCACTCATGAGCGCGCCCAGGGGGCCGCCGACCCCTTGCGCGGGCGGCTGCGCCGCCGCGCCGCCGTTCGACGCGACCGACTCGGCCGCGCGGATGGGCACGGCGAGGCGCGGCAGCAGGTCGTCCCAGTCGGCCTCGTCCGACTTCTCGACCGTGATCATCTTGTCCATGTAGAAGACCGACGACACGTCGCCCACGGCGAAGAGCGGGCCGGCCAGCGGGTCTCCGGCGGCCTCCCCCGCGCTGTGGAACGAGCGGGTCGTGCCGGCCGTCACCGGCTCCTTCAGGATGAACTTGACGGCGTTCGGGTTCGGCGTCTCTTCGATGTTATCTATCTTCGGCATTCGTTAAACTCTCCGTAATGATAAAAACTTCACTCAAATCAAAACGCGGCGCGCCGCGGGCAAACGCTGGTTGTCTGATTCTCGCCTGCGCACATTATAACGCGATTCGCCGCGGGGCGCAGTCGCCCGCGCGCTAAAGCTAAGTGGTAAAGCTAAGTGGCGCGCGGGCAACACTTCCGGAGGCGCGGCCGGTAGTACCAAGCCGCGTCCGCTGCCGGACAAAAATTCATTTGTCAAAAGGGCAAAGTAGGCGTATAGTTCTGGCTCTCGCTTGTCCCCCCTTCGCAGGTGAGACAAGTTGAGACGAGAGGCAGACGGTAGCGAGGGCCGGCTGCCTCTCGGTATTTTCAGATGTCAGAGGTTAGATGTCAGATGTTAGTAGGAGACTTTGACCCCACTAGCATCTAGCATCTAACATCTGACATCTTTTCATTTATGAACATCGGAATCACTGTCTACCCGACCTACGGCGGGAGCGGCATCGTCGGCTCGGAGCTGGGGAAGGAGCTGGCCGAGCGCGGGCACACGGTGCACTTCATCTCGTCCGCCCTGCCGACGCGCCTCACGCAGCTCGGCGAGCGCGTGCGCTTCCACGAGGTCGAGATGATGTCGTACCCGCTCTTCGAGCACCAGCCGTACACGCTCGCGCTCGCGACGAAGATGGCCGACGTGGCCGAGACGGAAGACCTCGACCTGCTCCACGTACACTACGCCATCCCGCACTCGATCAGCGCCATCCTCGCGCGCGAGTCTCTCAAACCCCGGCGCACGCTCCCCGTCGTCACGACGCTGCACGGGACGGACATCACGCTCGTCGGCGCCGACCGTTCTTACCTGCCCATCACGCGCTACGGCATCGCGCAGTCGGACGGCGTGACGGCCGTCTCGCACTACCTGAAGCAGGCGACGGCCGAGACGTTCCAGTTCGAGCACATCGCCGTCATCCCGAACTTCATCTGCGCGACCGACTACAGCCGCAAGCCGAGGGAAGAGCTGCGGCGCGAGCTCGCGCCCGGGGGCGAGCCGCTGCTCTGCCACGTCTCGAACTTCCGGCCCGTCAAGCGGCCCGTGGACTGCGTGGAGATTCTGGCGCGCGTGCGCGGGAAGGGCGTCGGCGCGCGGCTCGTGATGGTGGGCGACGGGAGCGAGCGCTCGCGCGCGGAGCACCGCGCGCGCTGCCTGGGCGTGGAACGCTACTGCTCGTTCGTCGGCAAGCAGCCGCGCATCACCGACTACCTTTCGGTCGCGGACGTACTCCTCCTGCCTTCGGAGCAGGAGTCGTTCGGACTCGCCGCGCTCGAAGCCCTGGCGTGCGAGGTGCCCGTCGTCGCCTCGCGCGTCGGCGGCGTCCCGGAGGTCGTGGACGACGGCGTCACGGGCTGCCTGGCCGAGGTCGGCGACGTGGAGAAGATGAGCGAGGACGCGGCGCGCCTGCTCGCGAACGAGCCCGCGCGGCGCGAGATGGGGCGGCGCGCGCGCGCGTCGGCCGTCGGCCGCTACAGCACGGACCTGGTCATCCCGCAGTACATCGAATTCTATGAGCGCGTCATCGCCGCGTCGAAAGAGGACCCCACGAAGTGAGGGCGAGAGTCGCGCCGTGAAAACTTCGGCGCGACTCTCGTCCCCGGTCGAGGGGTGGGTCGCGTCGGCGGCCGAGGAGAAGCCGGTCGGCTACGTCGTCCAGAACCTCGAGCGCGCCTACGGCGTGCCCGAGAACAAGTGGGCGGGGTGGGACGTGCTCGACATGCTCGTCGCGGTCATCCTCTCGCAGGCGACGAGCGACGCCAACAGCGCCCGCTCCTACGACGCGCTCAAGCGTAGATTCCCCACCTGGGAGGCCGTGCTGCGCGCGCGCGAACCGACGCTGGCCGACACCATCCGGCTCGGCGGGCTGGCCAACCAGAAGGCGGCGGTCATCCGCGACCTCTTGAGGCAGGTCAAAGAGCGTCACGGCTCCTTCGACCTCTCGTTCCTGCGCGCGCGGCCCGCGGCCGAGGCGGTCGCGTACCTCGCCGGCTTCCGCGGCGTCGGCCCGAAGACGGCGGCCTGCACGCTCCTCTTCGCCTGCGGCCTCGACGTCTTCCCGCTCGACACGCACATCTTCCGCATCCTCCGGCGCGTCGGCCTCATCCCCT
>DASVQJ010000364.1:0-10915 GCA_036389235.1 Pyrinomonadaceae bacterium
CGAAGTCCGCTTCGTCTTCTTCTCGCAACCGGACGCGGAAGTTTTTTTACGCAATCATAACTTCGACAGTGTCCGGCCTTGAGCTTTCGTGGGACGCTTTCGGCGGGCCTGAAAACTGGAGACTGAAAAACCCTCTGATGCCGATGATCGAACAGACGACGTTGACGGGCGGGCGCGCGCTCCCCGAATCCATCGCCGCCCTCGCGCCGCTCTCGCGCAACTACTGGTGGAGCTGGGCGGCCGACGGCGCGGAGGTCTTCCGCGACCTCGACCCGCACCTCTGGGAGGACTGCGAGCACAACCCGCGGCGGCTGCTCTCGGAAGTCTCCGAGCTGCGGCTGACGAGGATGGCGACCGATCCGTCCTACCTCGCGCGCGTGCGCCGACTCGCGGAGCGGTTCGCGCGCTACGAGGGCGGCGGCTCGCAGACGTGGGCGCGGCGCGAGGCGGGAGCGCTCGCGTGGGAGCGCCCGGTCGCCTATTTCTGCGCCGAGTTCGGCGTGCACAACTCGCTGCCGCTCTACTCCGGGGGCCTCGGCGTGCTCGCGGGCGATCATTTGAAGTCGGCGAGCGACCTCGGCGTGCCGCTCGTCGCCGTCGGGCTGCTCTACCACTACGGCTACTTCCGCCAGCGGCTGCGGCGCGACGGTTGGCAGGAGGAGGACTACTCGAAGATCGATCCGCGGCGACGACGGCCGCCCCGTCCGCATCGAGCTAGACGTGCGCGGCCGTGCCGTGAGCGTGCAGGCGTGGCGCGTCGAGGTCGGGCGCGTGCCGCTCTACCTGCTCGACACGAACGGCGAGGGCAACGACGAGATCGACCGCCTCATCACCGGCCACCTCTACGGCGGCGACCGCGAGACGCGCTGCGTGCAGGAGATGGTCTTGGGCATCGGCGGCGTCAGACTTCTTCGCCGGTTGGAGATCGAGCCGCACGTCTTCCACCTCAACGAAGGCCACTCGGCCTTCCTGACGCTGGAGCTGACGCGCGAGCTGACCGAGTCGGGCGTCGGGTTCGAGGAGGCCGCGCGCCGCGTGCGCTCGCGCTGCGCCTTCACGACGCACACGCCCGTCGCCGCCGGCCACGACGAGTTCGTCGCCACGCTCATCGAGAAGTGTTTCGGCCGGGGCTACTGGGACGCGCTCGGCCTCTCGCGGGACCAGTTCCTCAACCTCGGCCGCGTGAAGGAGGGCGACGACGAGGAGCTGTTCGGGCTGACGCCTCTGGCGCTGCGCATGTGCCGCTCGTCGAACGGCGTGAGCCGCAAGCACGGCGAGGTCTCGCGCGAGCTCTGGAACAAGATGTGGCCGGAGCGCCGCGTCGAGGAGGTGCCGATCAGCTCGGTGACGAACGGCGTCCACGCGCCGACGTGGGTCTCGCCGCTGCTGCGCTCGCTCTTCGAGGGGCGCATCGGCTCGGGCTGGACTGAAGTCCTGCACGACGCCGACGCCTGGGCGCGCGCCGTCGATTCAATCCCGGACGAAGAGCTCTGGAAGGTGCGCCGCCTCCAGCGCAAGCGCCTCGTCGCGTTCGTGCGCGAGCGCCTCTTCCAGACGCGCCTGCAACAGCACGAGCCGCACGCCTGGGCCGAGGCGGCTCTGGGGATGTTCGACCCCGACGCGCTGACCATCGGGTTCGCGCGCCGCGTCGCGGCGTACAAGCGTTGGGGCTTAATCCTGACCGACCCGGAGCGCCTGCGCCGGATGCTCTTAGACCCGGCGCGGCCCGTGCAGCTCGTCTTCGCGGGCAAGGCGCACCCGCAGGATCAGGGCGCGAAGCTCATCCTCCAGCAGATCGCGCAGTGGGAACTCGACCCCGAGATCATGCAGCGCGCCGTCTTCCTCCAGGACTACGACCAGGAGGTCGCGCGCCAGCTCGTGCAGTCAGTGGACGTGTGGATGAACGTCCCGCGGCGCCCGCTCGAAGCCTCGGGGACGAGCGGCGAGAAGGTGGCGATCAACGGCGGACTGAACCTGTCGGTGCTGGACGGCTGGTGGCTCGAAGGCTACGACGGGCAGAACGGCTGGGCCGTGGGCGAAGAGGGTCTCAGCGAGACGGTTGAGGAGATGGACAGGCGCGACGCGGAGTCGCTCTACCGCGTGCTTGAGTCGGAGGTCGTCGAGACCTTCTACGACCGGGACGAGCGCGGCGTCCCCCGCCGCTGGGTCGAGATGACGCGCCACGCCATCCGCACCCTCGCCCCCGCCTTCAACAGCGACCGCATGGTGCGCGACTACACGCGACAGGTCTACCTCGGAGAGTAAGAGAAGTAGACAGTAGACAGTAGTCAGTAGACAGACAGGGGCGGCGCGTCTAAGCCTTCGGGCGGGGCGCGCCGCCTTTGCTTTCTACTGGCTACTGGCTACTGCCTACTGTCTACCCCTCATCAGCAGTTCACGTAGCCGAGCGCCCAGAACACGATGATGAAGATGAGAACCGTGGAGATGCAGCCGCCGCCGAACTTCCAGGCCGCCGCCCCCGCCAGAATCGTTCTTAAAGGCCCTTGCATAGCGTTCCTCCCCGTCAGCGTCCGTCATGTCTGAAGTGTCCGAGAGAGGCTTCTACAGCGAAACCTTTGTGAAACGGGTGAGACTCCTTCACGTGAGTTTGTCGGCGGCGCACACGAGCCGGTCGGTACTACAACAGGGCGGGGCGCGGCCGCCGGAGCAGCGCGAGAATTGTCAGCGTCAGGAAGCAGGCGGCGGCGAGCCACGCGAACGCGTCGCCGGCGAGCGCGTAGAGCGTGACGACGCCGCGCCATTGAAAGCACCACGCGGCGTAGAAGGCCGCGAACCCTAACGCGAGCCCGCGCGCGGCCGTGCGCGTGCGCAGGAAGCACAGCAGCAGCGCAGGGGCGAGCCACGCGGCGAAGGGGACGCTCGACGTGACGTTGGCGAACGGCATGAGCGGCAGCGCCGCGAGCAGAAGCAGGTACGGCCGCCGCTTCGAGGCCGTAGTCAGCCCGCGGGCGGAAGGCTGAGCCGGGGCGGGTTCGACCGCGTGTCCTTCAGCGGGGGAGACGAACATCGGGGTTCTCCAGTCCGAAAGGGTTCAGGAGCAAGAGATATAGTACGACGAAAGTCACGCGGGCGGGTGCGTCGGGGGGAAGGGGGCCGCGAACATGCGGCCCCCTTGACCGCGGCAGGAATGTTCAGGCGGCGTGCGCGGGGCGGGGCGAGACGGCGTGGCGGACGGAGTTCTTGCCGTGGCGCTTGGCCTGATACATCAGCTCGTCGGCGGAGCGCAGCATCTCGTCAACGGAGGCGGGCGGCTCGACCCAGGTGATGAGGCCGGCGCTGAAGGTGACGGGCCAGCCCTCGCGCCGCGCGGCTTCGAGGAGCTGCCGGCGCACGCGGCGCAGCACGACCTGCGCCGAGCGGTCGTCGGTCTCGGGCATCAACACCGCGAACTCGTCGCCGCCGAGCCGCGCCGCCACGTCCACCGCGCGCACGTTCGCGCGGACGGTGTCGGCCACGAGCCTTAAAAGGCGGTCGCCGGCCGAGTGGCCGAGCCGGTCGTTGACGAGCTTGAAGTCGTCAACGTCCATGAAGGCGACGCTGAACGGGTGCCCGTGGCGGCGCGCGCGCTGCACCTCCGCCTCGGCCGCCTCCGCGAACGAGCGGCCGTTGAAGGCGCCCGTCAGGTAGTCAGTCCGCGCCAGCTCCCTCTCCTGCGTGAGCGAGCGGCGGAAGGCGGCGACGAGGTGCGCGAGGACGAAGATGAAGCTGACGCGGACGAAGGCGTTCCAGTAGGCGATGAGCGGGCTCGCGTAGTGCTCGGAGGTCGCGTGCGCGACGACGAGCCACGAGAGGCCGCTCGCCGCGCACGTCAGTAAGCCCGCCCCGCGCCCCGCGTACCAGGCCGCGACGAAGACCGGCACGACGTAGAAGATGAGCAGCGAAACGTCCGGCCCGTTCAGGTAGTCGAGCACGCCGAGCAGCGCGACCAGCAGCAGCGCGGCGGTCACGACGAAGGGCCTTGAGCGGCGTTCCAAGAATCTGTTCAGCCACATGGTTTTCGGCGGACGCGTACGACCGGCAAAAGAGTTCCGCGGGGAGCGCTGCGAGGAGAACCGTGTGCCCCGCATGGCCGCGCGCCGGGGGCGCGGCGTGACTGTTCGATTAACACGGTTGGCGATTGGTTGCCCCCGATGGTTTAACGGCGGGCGGTCGAGGCTTGTTCCAGTTTTCAGTTTTCAGTTTTCAGTAAGCAGCCTGGTCTTACTGAAAACTGAAAACTCAAAACTGCTTACCCTTCTGTGCTAGACTTCAAGCCTCACGCCGGGCGTCAGAGGCCAACGCTCTTGGACCTTTCAAGGACTCTGCGGGGTCGCAGAAGTTTTCGGATTACCCCTGATGAAGTTCTGCCCCACATGCAGCAAGACTTACGCGGAAGGCCAGACCTTCTGCCCCGACGACGGCGAGGTGTTGCAGGAGTCGCCCGAGTCGTTCGTCGGCCGCGTCATCGACGGCAAGTACCGTGTCGAGGGCTTCATCGCGCAGGGCGGGATGGGCGCCGTCTACCGCGCGCGCCACATCCTCCTGGGCGACGAGGTCGTCATCAAGACTCTGCGCTCCGAGATGCGCAACAACGCCGAGTGGCTCAAGCGCTTCCAGCGCGAGGGCAAGGCGGCGCGCGCCTTCCGCCACCCGAACTCCGTCACCGTCTACGACCTCTCGTCCGGCAGCGACGGCCACGTCTACATGGTCATGGAGTACGTCGAGGGGCACACGCTCAACGAGGAGCTGAAGGCCCGGGGCCGCTTCACGCCCGGGGAGGCTCTGGAAGTCCTTGAGCCGGTGGCCGACGTGCTCGACGCGGCGCACGCGCGCGGCGTCGTCCACCGCGACCTCAAGCCCGAGAACATCATGCTCGGCGCGGACGGGCGCGGCGGCACGGTCGTCAAGGTCTTAGACCTCGGCATCGCCAAGATCGTCGGCGACGTGGGCGGGCAGCCGGCCGGCGTCACCTCGCTCACGATGGCCGGGCAGATACTCGGCACGCCCTACTACATGTCGCCCGAGCAGTGGGGCGAGCTGCCGCGCGACGGCAACGCCGACGTGGACGGGCGGACTGACGTCTACTCGCTCGGCGTCATCTTCTTCGAGCTGGTCGCGGGCAGGAAGCCTCTGGTCGGGACGACGCTCCCCGAGCTGAGGCAGAAGCACGTCGCCGCGCCGCTGCCCCCTCTGAGCGAGGCCGCGCCGGGCGTCTCCGAAGAGTTCAGCCGCGCGGTGGCGCGCGCGATGGCGAAGGATCGCGGCGACCGCCCGCAGACTGCCGGCGACTTCGTGGACGAGCTGCGCGCCGCCCTGGGGCTTGCGCGGCGCGCACGGGGCCGCGGGATACACACGACCGACGCGAGTTCTTTGCCGACGGCTTCGGGGCCGACCTCTTCGGGCGCGTCCGCGACGGCGCACCTCGCGCGCGGCACCACGGCCGAGCCGCGCGACACGGGGGCGGCCGAGACGATCCTGACGGGCGACTTCGAGTCGCCGGGCGCGGGGCGCCCGACGAGCGCCGGAGTTTCGAGACGCGCGACGAGCGGCAACGTGCGGCGCGAAGGCGCGCGCGCCACCGTGGCCCCCGGGTCGCAGGCCGGCACGGGCTACTTCGACGCCGAGCAGGAGTCTTCGCGGCAGGCCGCGGGCGTGTCGGTCACGGCGCCGGAGCCGCGCAGGTCTCTCGCGCCACTCGTCGCGGGCGGCGCGCTCGCGCTGGTGCTCGTGTCGGGCCTGGGCGGGTGGCTCGTGTTGAAGGGCAGGCGCGCGGAGCCCGCGCCGGCCGCGGCACCCGAGGCGACGCCGCAGCCGCCGAGCCCGCCCGCCGCGCCGAAGGCGGAGGCGGCGAGCTTCTGGTTCGAGGCGTTCGACAAGCCCGAGGAGGCCGCGGGCAGGCGCGTGGCCGAGGCGCCGGCCGCGCTCAAGTCGGGCCAGCGCTTCCGCTTCCACTTCGTCCCGAAGACGCGCGGCTACCTCTACATCGTCGGCCCGGGCGAGGGCGGCAACGCGCAGATGATGCTTTTGACGGCGCGGGGCGCGGGGCGGCTCAAGTCGAACCTCGTCGGCGGCGGCGCGGACTTCGCGTTCCCCTCGATGGGCGGCGTGCGGCTCAAGCTCGACGACAACCCGGGCGCCGACGAGTTCACCTTCATCTTCGCGCCGACGCCGATAGCCTCGCCCGCCTTCCTCGCCGGCGAGTACCTGCACGAGCTGACGCCCGCGGAGGTCAAGGAGCTCGAAGACTTCCGCGCGCAGTTCAAGTCGGACGCGCCCGAGGTCTCCGTCCGCGGCGAGGGCGACGAACGCCGCGTCGTCGTGCTCGCGCCCGAGCCGGCCGTCAAAGCGGGCCGCCCGCTCATCTACGACGTGAGGATCGACCACCGCTGACCCCTCACGGTTTATTCAGAGGAGAAACGCCATGCGCCTGAGAACCCCCCTGACTCTCGCCGCCCTCCTGCTTGTGACGTGCCCTGTGGCGCGCGCGCAGGACGGGCCGCGGCAGAATAACGAGCAGGTCATCGACGACTTCGTCCTCACGCGCGGCGTGAGCTTCGAGGAGCCGGGCAAGAAGAAGTCGCAGGGGTCGCCCTCGCGCCCCGCGGGCGGGAACAAATCGTCGGGTAAAAGCTCGGGCGGCGTCGCTTCGACCAAGCCGCCCCGGAAGCTCAAGCCGGTCAAGGGCGGCCCGGACGCCAAGTCGGGCAAGGGCGGAGGGTCGGAGGCGGCGGCGCAGTCCGAGGCCGGCGGCGGCGCCGAGTTCGTGAACGCGGGCGGCGCGCCCCGGCCGCTCGCGCTCGGCTACACGATCCTGATGAAGGACGACACCGGCCGCCTCTTCGTGGCCGACCCGCGCCGGGAGTTCAAGACCGGAGACCGCTTCGCCGTCGCGCTTGAGACGAACGCGGACGGCTACCTTTACCTGTTCAGCGCCGAGAACGGGCGCGACCCGGAGCTGCTCTTCCCGAACGCGCAGATCGAAGCCGGCGCCAACGCCGTGCAGGCGCACGTGCGCGTGACCTTCCCGACCGGCCCCGCCTCGGACGTGGAGTACTTCATCGACGTGACCGACCCGCCGGCCACGGAGCACCTCTTCATCGTCTTCTCGCGCCGGCCGCTGGCGGACGTGCCCGCGGGCCAGGCGCTCGTCAAGTTCTGCGGGAAGAACCTCGAAGACTGCGCGTGGAGGCCGACGGCCGCGCAGTGGGCGCGCATCCGCGACGGCGCGAAGGGCCGGGGCGTGACCGAGGCGAAGAACATGCAGCTCGCGCAGGCAGGCCCGCCGCCGGCCATGCCGGGCACGCTCCAGCGCGGCCTCAAGGTCAAGAAGGACGACCCGAAGCCCGCCATCGTCCGCGTCAACGAATCCCCCGACTCCGACCTCCTCGTCACCGAGATCGTCCTCACGCACAAATGAAACGATGAAGTAGGCGCGCCCCATACTTCGGGGCGCCCATCGTGCTGGTGGGGGATTGGCGGTAAGGCAGAAAGGCGGCAGGCAGTTCGCCTTTCGCCCCTCCCCTTTTGCCTTGCCCGGGGGGGTGGGCTAATATCGGCTCAAAGGTTTCCGGCGAAAAATTTGGACGTGCAGAGGGTGGAACGAGATGGAAGCGAACTTCAGCCCTGTTTCAGACGCCGCCGCGCTCGAAGAGCTGTTCGCGCGGTCGCACACGGAGCCTGTGCTCCTCTTCAAGCACAGCGACGCGTGCCCGATCAGCGCGCGCGCTTACAGCCAGATGACGGCCGTCAAGACGCCCGTCTCCATCGTCGTCGTGCAGAAGAGCCGCGACGTGTCGCGCGAGGTCGAGCAGCGCACGGGCGTGCGCCACGAGACGCCCCAGGCGCTCGTCCTCCGCAACGGCCGCGTCGTCTGGAACGCCTCCCACTTCGACATCACCGCCGACACGGTCGAGCGGGCCGTGAAGGAGAACGAGTAGACAGTAGACAGTAGACAGTAGGGCTCCGCCATGCTGACGTTGACTCTGACAACAGGACGCTTCTAATGGTGAAGGGTTTTCTACCGGCTACTGACTACTGTCTACTGTCTACTGCTTTATGAACACTGCGCCGAGGCGCGGCCCGGCCGTCGAGCCGCGCGAGATCATGCAGGAGTCGGACGCGGAGCTGCGCGTCACCTGGGGCGACGGGCGCGAGTGCCGCTACGCCGCGCCGCTGCTGCGCCGGCTCTGCCCCTGCGCGCAGTGCGTCAACGAGTTCACGGGCCAGCGCGTGCTCAAGCCGGAGACGGTCTCCGACGAGTTGAAGATCGAGGACGTGGGCCTCGTCGGCCGCTACGCGCTCACCTTCCGCTGGAGCGACGGCCACGACACGGGCATCTACAGCTTCCGCTACCTGCGCGAGATATGCGAGGAGGGTTGATGGGTGATAGGTGATGGGTGACAGGCCAAAGCCTGAACCCGACACCCGACACCCGACACCCGACACCCTGTATGAAAAAGATTCTGGTCGTCGAGGATGACGAGGTCGAGCGCGAGCTGGTGCGGATGACGCTGGAGCGCGAGGGGTATCGCGTCGTGACGGCGGAGGACGGCGAGCGCGGGTTCGAGATGGCGATGGCCGAGCGCCCCGACCTCATCGTCACGGACGTGTCGATGCCGGCGGCCGACGGCGTGCATCTCGTGCGGCGCGTGCGCTCGGCGCCCGAGGTCGCGGCGACGCCCATCCTCGTCACCACCGGCTTCGGCACCGGCAACGCGACCTACACGCTGGCGCAGGGCGCCGACGCCTACGAGCCGAAGCCGCTCGACCCGGACGCGCTGCGCGAGAGCGTGCGCAGGCTCCTGGGCTGAAGGCGCGCGGGAGTTTTCTTCACAAGGGGGGCGACAGTTTTGACAGAGGCCGTCGGCTGGGTCAGCTCGCTCATACTCGTCCTGACCATCGCCAAGCAGGTCTACAAGCAGTGGCAGGAGGGTTCGAGCGAGGGCGTCTCGAAGTGGCTCTTCGTCGGGCAGATGGCCGCGTCGCTCGGCTTCACCGTCTACAGCTGGCTCGTCTCGAACTGGGTCTTCGTCGTCACCAACGCCGTCATGCTCGTCAACGGGTTGGCCGGCCTCCTCATCGTCCTCCACCACCGGCGGCGCGCGCGGGCGGGGGCGAAGTGAACGGGACGGGGCGCGGTCTGATATGATGTCGGCATGAACGAGAGAGACTTCTTCGACGAGCGGCCCGAAACCAAGCGCGCCAACTACTCCTGCCCGCACTGCCGCGAGCGCGCCGACTACGAAGTGCGCTGGCTGCGGCGCACCAAGAAGAGTCAGCCGCCGCGCGGCATGAACGAGCAGCAGCGCGCGCAGTTCTCGAAGGCGCGCGACTACATGGTGCGCGTCGACGACCAGATCACCTGCCAGCGCTGCCGCAAGCGCTTCGACATCCCCAACTTCCAGACCGTCGTCTTCATCTGACCCGGTCGGCGTTTGACAGAAGAGGAGAACCAGAGATGGATGAGCTAATCAGACAGGTCGTCGAGCGCACGGGCATCAGCGAGGCGCAGGCGCAGACGGCCGTCATCACCGTGCTCGGCTTCATCAAGGGCCGCCTGCCCGAGCCCCTCGCGGGCCACCTCGACAGCTTCCTCGGCGCCGGCGCGGGCGGCGGCGCGGCCCCGGGCGGCCTCGGCGGCGCGGCCGGCGACGTGCTGGGCGGCCTCGGCGGCCTCCTCGGCGGCAACAAAGAGTAGCCCGACCGGGAAAACTTTCGCGGGGGCCTTTCGGAAATCCGGAAGCCCCCGCGACGCTTTTGGGGAGGTCGCGTATGAGAACCGCGAAGCGGGCGCCCATCCTCTTGCTCGCGGCGCTGACGGCGTCGGCGGCGGCGATGACGCCGACCGGCACTGTGGGTCGTGCCCTCGGGCGCCCGGCCGCCCGCCGACGCCCCGCTTACGATTCCCGAATCGAAGCCGAGCGCCGCGAAGTGTCGGCCCCCGCGGCGCGGCGCCCGGCCTTGACCGGCTCCTCACACCGCGTCGTACCTTTTCAATTTTCTGTACAGGGTCGAGAGGTCGATGCCGAGGATGTTGGCGGCGCGGGCCTTGTCGTGGTTGACGGAGGCGAGGGTGTCGAGGATGTAGCGGCGTTCGACTTCGTCGAGGGTGGGGCGGAGGCCGTCGGGGTCGAGGACGGCGGGGTGTGAGCCGGCGGCGTCGCGGACGCGGGGCGGGAGGCTCTCGGAATCGAGCCGCTCGCCGCTGAGGGTGAAGGCGCGCTCGATGGCGTTCTGGAGTTCGCGGACGTTGCCGGGCCAGTTGTAGTTGAGGAGCGCCGTCATGGCCGCGGGCTCTATCGGCTTCTCGTCCTGCCCCTGCTCGCGGGCGGCGCGCTTGACGAAGTGGCGCGCGAGCAGCGGGATGTCCTCGCGCCGCTCGCGCAGGGGCGGCAGGTGCACCTCGATGACGTTGAGGCGGTAGAAGAGGTCTTCGCGGAAGCGGCCCTCGGTGACTTCGCGTTCGAGGTCGCGGTTCGTGGCGCAGATGATGCGCGCGTCGAAGCGCGCGGGCGCGGACGACCCGAGCGGCGTGACCTCGTGCTCCTGCACGGCGCGCAGGAGCCGCACCTGCAAAGCCTGGCTTATCTCACCTATCTCGTCTAAGAAGACGGTGCCGCCCTCGGCCGAGCGGAAGAGGCCGGCGCGCGACTGCGTGGCGCCGGTGAAGGCGCCCTTGGTGTGTCCGAAGAGTTCGGACTCCAAGAGCGTCTCGGGCAGGGCGCCGCAGTTGATGGCGACGAAGGGGCGGTCGGCGCGCGGGCTGTTGTGGTGGATGGCGCGCGCGACGAGTTCCTTGCCCGTGCCCGACTCGCCGTAGACGAGGATGTTCGTGTTCGTGGCCGCGACCTTCTCGACGAGGCGGAAGACGCGCTGCAAGGACTCGGACGTGCCGATGATCTCGGAGAAGCTGTAG
>DASVQJ010000365.1:0-3231 GCA_036389235.1 Pyrinomonadaceae bacterium
ACATGATGAGTCCCACCTGATAGATTAAGATTGTTCTTGTCCCGAACGTGCAACGACGTATAACATACAACACGCTTTGAAGGCCAGACTTTTCTGAACGGAGATTGAGCCGATGACGACTCGCGTGAAGAGAGGGGCGGAGGCCACCGGCTCCGGGCTCGTTTACGACGCGGGCGCGGCGGTGAAGCACCTCGCGAAGGCGGACCCGGTGCTGGCCCGCCTGATGAAGCGCGCCGGGCCGTTCGCGTTGCAGACGCGGAGCATGCACAACCCCTTCGAGGCGCTGGCGCGCAACATCGTCTTCCAGCAGTTGCACGGGAGCGCGGCCGAGGCGATTCATAGGCGCTTCGTCGAACTCCTCGGCGGCGGCCGGCTCCGGCCGCAGGCGGTGCTCGACGCTCCCGAAGAGTCCCTGCGCGGCGTGGGGCTGTCGGGGGCGAAGGCGGCGGCCCTGAAAGACCTCGCCGCGAAGACGCTCGACGGCACGGTGCCGACGCTCGCGCGCCTGAAGCGGATGGATGACGAGGAGATCGTCGAGCGCCTGACGCGTGTGCGCGGCATCGGCCGCTGGACGGTGGAGATGCTCCTCATGTTCCGGCTCGGGCGGCCCGACGTGCTGCCCGTGGGCGACTTCGCCGTGCGCAAGGGCTTCATGGTCGCGTACGGGCTGGACGAGATGCCGAAGCCGAAGGCGCTGGAGCTGCACGCCGAGGCTTGGCGGCCTTACAGGTCTGTGGCGAGCTGGTACATGTGGCGCGCGCTCGAACACCCGGGGCAGGGTTGAGCGCCCGGCGGTAGGCGGGCGGGCGCGGACGCGGTAAACTGGCGCGTACACAGACCGACAGGGGCCGAGGCGGGATGCGCTGGGTAGACTTCGACGACTACGAGCACGAGGCGGGCGAGTGTCTGCGCGGGCCTTACGCGCACTTCACGGGGCCGCGCTGGTGCGGCCACCCGGTCTGCATGTTCGAGTCGCGCGGCGGCGACCTCGACGCGATTGAGGAGGGGCTGGCCGAGCAGGGCTACGACACGCACCAGGTGTCGCGCATGATCGAGAGCTTCTACGTGCCTCTGTCGGAGCAGAGGGACGAGGAGCGCCTGCGGGGCGCGGGCGCCCCCACTTCGGGAGGAGACTGAAGATGGCTGAGACGGACACGCTCTTTCACCTCGCGTTCCCCGTACACGACCTCGCCGCGGCGCGCGACTTCTACGGCGGCGTGCTGGGCTGCCCCGAGGGGCGGAGCTCCGAACACTGGATCGACTTCGACCTCTTCGGCCACCAGATCGTGGCGCACCTGAAGCCCGGCGGCGCGGGCGTCCAGACCTCGAACCCCGTCGATAAACACGACGTGCCCGTCCCGCACTTCGGCGTCATCGTCTCGCCCGCGCAGTTCGAGGAGCTGGCCGAGCGCGTGAAGGGCGCCGGCGTCAACTTCGTCATCGAGCCTTACGTGCGCTTCAAGGGCGAGCCGGGCGAGCAGTCCACGATGTTCTTCCTCGACCCGAGCGGGAACGCTCTGGAGTTCAAAGCCTTCGCCGACCGCTCGCGCGTCTTCGCGAAGTAGTAAGGAGCAAAGGACGACCGATGATAACCGTCGCCAACCGCATCTACGTCAGGCCCGAGTACGGCGAAGCCTTTGAGGCGCGGTTCCGCGAACGCGCGGGGCTGGTGGACAAGATGCCCGGCTTCGTCTCGAACCTCGTGCTGCGCCCGGTCAACGAGGGCGACCCCTACGTCGTCTTCACCGTCTGGCGGAGCCGGCAGGACTTCCTCAACTGGGTGCGCTCCGACGAGTTCGTGCGGGGGCACGCGCAGTCGGGCACGCTCCCGCGCGAGGCTTTCGCGGGGCCGAACGCGCTTGAGATGCACGAGGTCGTCCAGGACTCCGCGCGCCCCGAGCTTGAGCCCGAGCCGCACGGCGGCCCGTTCAAGATGCACTGAAAGAGAGTTCACGCGGACGGACAGGACAAGAAGGGTGTTGGGTGTCAGGTGTCAGGTGTCGGCTAAAAGAGGGTTCTTCCCCGGCACCCGACACCTGACACCTAACACCCCTCTCATCCGCGTGAATTCATTCTTACCAAAGGGAAGGACGGAGGCAGATGGCAACACTTGTGACGGGCGGCGCCGGGTACATCGGCAGCGTGATGGTTGAGCAGTTGGTGGAGGCGGGCGAGAAAGTGATCGTGCTCGACGACGTTTCGCGCGGGCACGCCGAGGCTTTGGACGAGCCGGTGCCTTACTACGACGGGCGGGTCGGCGACCGCGCTCTGGTCGAGCGCATCTGCCGCGAGCACGGGGTGGACGCGTGCGTGCACTTCGCGGCGCTCGCTTACGTCGGCGAGTCCGTGACCGAGCCGAAGCTCTACTTCGAGAACAACGTCGCGCAGGGGTTGGGCCTGCTCGACGGCCTGATGGCGGCGGGCGTGAAGCGGTTCGTCTTCTCCTCGACCTGCGCCACGTACGGCGAGCCGGTGCGCGTGCCCATCGACGAGGGGCACCCGCAGGCGCCGGTCAACCCCTACGGCTGGTCGAAGCTCTTCATGGAGAAGATTCTCTCGGCGTACGACCCGGCCTACGGCCTGCGCTTCGTCGCGCTGCGCTACTTCAACGCGGCGGGCGCGACCCGGCGCAAGGGCGAGCACCACGAGCCGGAGACGCACCTCATCCCGAACGTGCTCGCGGCGGCGGCCGGGCGGCGGCCGTTCGTCTCGGTCTTCGGCGACCAGTACCCGACGCCGGACGGGACGTGCGTGCGCGACTACATACACGTCACGGATTTATGCTCGGCGCACACGCTCGCGCTCGAACACCTGCGGCGGGGGGGCGACTCCCAGTTCATCAACCTCGGCAACGGGCACGGCTACTCGGTGATGGAGGTGATCGAGACGGCGCGGCGCGTGACGGGGCGCGAGATTGAAGTCAGGGTCGAGCCGGCGCGACCCGGCGACCCGGCGCGGCTCGTGGCCGACGCGACGAAGGCGCGCGAGGTCTTGGGATGGAAGACGCAGTACCCCGACCTCGAATCAATCGTCCGCACCGCCTGGGAGTGGCACGAGGCGCACCCCGAAGGCTACAGCCCGCACGGGCAGGCGACCGCGGGTTGAGGGCCTTCGCGGCGTCGATCACCATGTTGCTTGAATGTAGAGCATAGGGCGATTAACCACAGAGGCACAGAGGGCACGGAGGTGGGCACAGAGAATCAAACACTGTGCCCACCGCCGTGCCCGCTG
>DASVQJ010000366.1:0-22790 GCA_036389235.1 Pyrinomonadaceae bacterium
TGTTGAAGAGGAAGTGCGGGTGGAGCTGCACCTTCAGCGCCTCAAGCTTCGCCTGCGCGAGCTGCGCCTTCAGCTCGGAGGCGGCCGCCTCGCGCTCGCGGTAGCGCCCGCGGTAGTCGAAGGCGTAGCCGACCCCGAGCACCGCCCAGTAGACGAAGAAGTCGAAGAGGAAGAGGCTCCGCAGCTCGCCGCCGTACTGCTGTAGGAAAGGCCGCGTGTCGCTCCACACGTCGAACGGCTGGATGAGCATCCTGATGTAGGTGGAGGCGGCGACGTGCGCGGCCGGGAGCAGGAGGCTGAAGGGGAGGTGTATGAGGAGCCCGCGCAGCCAAGAGGCATTCGCGCCCGCGACCCTCCGCCCGAGCCCGAGGACGAGGGGCGTCAGGCAGCCCCAGACCCACCAGACGGCGAGCTGCCAGAAGACGATGCGCCACCAGGAGTGATGCATCCCCGGCTTGTGCAGCATCTCGAAGTAGACCTGGTTGGCGTTGAGGAAGCTGAAGAGCGCCCAGAAGCCGAAGAGCGAGCCCCACTTCAGCCAGTCCACGCGGGCGCCCGCGGGCGTCGCCCCCGCGGCGTCGAAGGCCGCCCGCGCCGCCCCCACGTCTATCCTCTCAGCACTCATGCGCGCTCCCCGACCGATTGCAGTTCGCAGTTGAGTGCGACCGGGAGATTTAACACGGAGACACGGAGACACGGAGACACGGCTTCGGTCGCATAACCCAAGAAGCCGTGTCTCCGTGTCTCCGTGTCTCCGGGTTGAAATCCCATCGCGTATTCACTCGTGGGTGATACTTCGCCCGAGATTTTTACAGGACGGGGTCGGTTTGTCACTCCCTGCGCAGCGTGAGCATCGGGTCGATGGCCGTCGCGCGCAGAGAGGGGATGAGGCACGCCGCCCCCGCCACCAGCATCAGCAGGCACGAGACGGCGGCGAACGTCAGAGGGTCTGCGCCCGGCGTCGCGTAGAGCAGAGAGGCGACGAGCCCGTCGAGCGCGAGCGCCCCGGCCACGCCGAGCGCGAGCCCGACCAGCACCAGCGTCATCCCCTGCCGCATGATCATCGTGACGATGCGCGTCCGCGTCGCGCCGAGCGCGATGCGGACGCCTATCTCGCGCGTCCGCTGCGTCACGGCCAGCGCCATCACGCCGCCGATGCCCGCCGCCGTGATGACCAGCGCGACGACCGCGAAGAGCCCGAGCAGCCACGCCGTCAGCCGGGGCGAGGCGACCGAGTCGTCGAGCACCTGCCGTAAGGTCTTGACCTGATCGACCGCCGTCTCGTTATCCACCTCGTGGACGGCGTCGCGCAGGGCCTTCGACAGAGCGAGGGGGTCGCCCTTCGTCCTGACGACGAGGATGTTGCCGAACGCGAGCTGCGCGACGGGGCCGTATATCTCGTCGGCCGGCTCCTTGTCGAGCCCGTACTGCCTCACGTCGCCGACGACCCCGACAATCGTCACCCACGTCTGCCCGTTGTCGAACGAGACGCGCTTGCCCACGGGGTCTTCCGCCCCCCAGCGGTGGCGCGCGGCCGCCTCGTTGACGATGGAGACGGGCGGGGCGTTCGCGTCGTCCGACTCCGCGAACGCGCGCCCGCGCAGGAGCGGCACGCCGACGGCGCGGAAGTAGGCGGGGCTCACGGCGCGCGCGTCGAACCGCGGCGCGGCGCGCCCGTCGTCCTGCGGCTTGCCTTCCAGAATGACGCTGACGCCGTTCGGCCTCTGCGTGATGCCCGCCGGGTTGAGCGGGTAGGTCGAGGAGATGGCGGCCTCCGCGACGCCCGGCTGCCGGCCCACCCTTTCGAGCAGGCGTCGGAAGTAGGCGGCGTACTGCGCGGTCGCGGCGCTGGGGTCGGTGGTGTTGATGAACCTCGACCAGTTCGGCGCGAGCCGCATGACGAGCGCGTTCTCGGGGTCGAAGCCCGGGTCCACCCGCTGGAGCTTGACGAGGCTCCGCAGCATCAGCCCGGCCCCGATGAGCAGCGTGAAGGAGATGGCGACCTGCGCCACCGTCAGCGCCGCGCGTACGCGGTTCTTCCCCGCGGCCGTCGAACGCCCGCCGTCCTCTTTGAGCGCGGCGGCGAGGCTCAGCTTAGCCCCCCTGCCGAACGAGAGCGCCGGCAGCAGGCCGAAGACCAGGCCGGTGCCGACCGAGAGCAGCAGCGTGAAGAGCAGGACGGAAGAGTCGAGGCTGATCTCCGCCGTCCGGTTCGTGAAGCGCGCCGCGAAGGACGTGAGCAGCGGGAGCCCCCACGCGGCCAGCAGGAGCCCCAGCGCCCCGCCGCCTAAAGAGAGCAGCGTGCTCTCGGTCAACATCTGCCTGACGAGACGGCCGCGGCTCGCGCCGAGCGCCGTGCGCATCGCGATCTCCGGCTGCCGCCGCAGGACGCGCGCGAGGTTGAGGTTGGCGACGTTGGCGCACGCGATGAGCAGCACGAGCCCCGTCGTCGCCAGCAGGATCAGGAACGTCGGCCGCGCCTGCTGCGTCAAAGCCTCGCCCAGGCCGGTGGCCTGCGCGGCGTAGCCGATGTTCTTCGGGTAGTTGTCGGGGTAGGTCGCCTGCAGGTTGCCGGCGACGGTGTCGATGTCGGACTGCGCCTGCTCCAAAGTCGCGCCGGGCTTGAGGCGGCCGAAGACGACGGAGAGGAGACGCGCCTGCCGGTTCTCGATGGTCTGCGGGTTCGAGCGGAAGGGGCAGTTGACGGTCGGCATGTACACGTCGCTCTCGGACGGGTACTCGGGGATGGGCGGCAGCACGCCGATGACGGTGTGCGGGCGGTTGTTCATGCGGAAGACGCGGCCGACGATGTTCGGGTCGCCGCCGTGGCCGCGCTGCCAGTACTTGTGGCTGAGCATGAGCACGGCCTCGCCGCCCGGCGTCTCGTCCTCGGGCCTGAAGGAGCGGCCGAGCAGCGGCTTCACGCCGAGCACGTCGAAGAAGTTCGCGGAGACGACGCCGGTCTGCACGCGCTCCGGCTCGTCGCGGCCGTAGAGGATGAAGTTCATCGAGTGGTGCTCGACCATCGACTCCATCGTCTTGCTCTGGTCGCGGTAGTCGAAGAACTCCTTGACCGAGAAGCCGAGGCTGCTCGCGTTGTTGAGCCGCGCCTGCTGGCGCACGACGACGAGGCGCTCGCCCTCGCGGTAGGGGAGCGGGCGCAGCAGCACGCCGTAGATGACGCTGAAGATGGCCGCGTTGGCGCCGATGCCCAGCGCCAGTGTGAGGACGGCCGCCAGCGTGAAGCCCGGGCTCCTGCGCAAGACCCTCAGCCCGTAACGCACATCGCGCCACACCGACTCGAACAACCCCGCGCCGCCTTCCCCATTCTCTTCTCTCACAGCGCACCTCCCTTCGCGTCGCCAGAACGCGGGCGAGGTTATATCCCAACCCGCGCGGGCGGGGTGCGTCTTTGCAGTGAACTGCGGCGTGTTTGCAGTGAAGGTCTCGAAACGACCCGCCACCCGCTTACGGCGTAAGCGGAACCGTCGAAGGATGGCGCGGGGTTTGTTCAACCCGCCGGATTTGAAGACATATTCCGTGGACTTTCAACACGGAGACACGGAGGCACGGAGACACGGCTTGAAGAGGGTTACTCAAGAAGCTATGTCTCCGTGCCTCCGTGTCTCCGTGTTCAGCGCCTCTCGGCTGCTCGCGACTGAGACCACAATAACGGGGTGGGCCGGCTAACGTTTGTGCGAAAGCTCTTCGACGGCGCGGGCGACGACCCAGCCGCGGGCTTCGAGCGCGCCCCTCGACTCTTCGGCCCCGCGCCCCGTCTTCGACATCACGAGCGCCACGCGCAGGTCGCCGCCCGCCGCCGAGAGGGCCTCGCGGGCGGCGTCCCCGTCGAGCCCCGTCTCGGCCGCGAGTATGCGCTCGGAGCGCGCGCGCAGCTTGACGTTGCTGGGCCGCATGTTCGTCATGCGGTTGCCGGTGACGTAGCCGAGCCTCACCATCGTCGCCGTCGAGAGCATGTTCAGGACCATCTTCTGCGCCGTGCCCGCCTTCAGACGCGTCGAGCCGGCCAACACCTCCGGCCCGACCAACGGCACAATCGAGACCTCCGCCGCGCGCGTGATGTGCGAGCCCGGCACGCACGTCAAGGCCGCCGTGAACGCGCCCAGGCCCCGCGCGAACTCGACCGCGCCGACGGTGTAAGGCGTCCGCCCCGACGCGGCGATGCCGACCAGCGCGTCTTTGCCCGTGACGCCGCGCGCCCCCGCGTCGCGCGCGCCCGCCTCGCGGTCGTCCTCCGAAGCCTCCGTCGCGCGGTGGAGCGCGTCGTACCCGCCCGCGATGATTCCCTGCACGAGCTCCGCCGGCACGCCGAACGTCGGCGGGCACTCCGAAGCGTCGAGCACCCCCAGGCGCCCGGACGTGCCCGTCCCCACGTAGAAGAGCCTCCCGCCCGCGCCCAACCTCTCGACTATCCCTTCGACCGCGCGCTCGACTTCAGGCAGCACGCGCCCGACCGCGGCCGCGACGCCCGCGTCCTCCTCGTTCATCAGGCGCAGCACTTCCGCGGTCGGCAGGCTGCTCAGCCCGCGCGTCCGCGGGTTCTCCTGCTCTGTTAAGGGAAGCTCCGTGTGAAGTTCTTCGGGCATCGGTCTCGAACTCAGCCCGCGAGCGCGAGCTGCAACTGCTCGCCGGCCATGCGCGCGGCGGCCTCCGCGGGCGCGAGCACCGGCGGCGCGACGAAGGCGCGCGGCGCGACGCGCGCCAGCTCTTCCGCGAGCGGGTCGAGTATCAGGGCGCCCGCGGCGAAGACCCCGCCGACGTAGGCCACCTGGAAGCGGTCGCGCTCCATCTTCAGCTTCCGCACGACGGCCGCGGCCGCGGCCGCCAGCTCGCGCCCCGCCCCCTCGACGATCTCGCGCGCCACCACGTCGCGCCTCTTCGCGGCCTCGACGACGCGGCTGCCGAAGCCCGCGATGCGCGTGTTCGTCACGCTCGGCGCGTAGACGGCCGTCGAGAGGTCGTCCGCCGCGGCCACGTTGAAGTAGTCGCACGCCGCCTCGACCAGCGCCGTCCTGCGCCCGCGCCCGTCCGTCGCCCGCGCGACCGCCTGCAACGCGCGCCGCGCGATCCAGGACCCGCTCCCCTCGTCGCCGACCACAGGCCCCCAGCCGCCCGCGCACGCGCGGCGCCCGCGCGCGTTGACGCCGCAGCAGATCGAGCCCGTCCCCGCGATGATGACGAGGCCGGGCTTGCCCTCGGTCGCGCCGTAGAGCGCGATTTCGGCGTCGGTCACGACCTCGACGGTCTTGACGCCCAGCTCCGCGACGGCCGCGCGCATGCGCTCGCGGATGTCGGCGCGCTTGACGCCGGCCAGCCCCACCTCGGCCGCGACGATCTCGACGCGCCTGACGCCGGCCGCCGCGCACGCCTTATCGACGGCGTCGCGGATGGCGCCCACGGCCTCGCCCACCCCCACGCGGAGGGGGTTCGAAGGCCCGGCCAGCCCTTCGCCCAGAATCTCGCCCGCGCCGTCGGCGACGACCGCGCGCGTCTTCGAGCCGCCGCCGTCCACGCCGAGCACGAGAGAGCGCGCGGCGAGTGCCGGCGGGAGTTTCGACTGGAGCTTGACTGGGCGGCGCCTGGCCTTCATCGGGGACTGTCGGTCGGCGGGGGCGATGGCCGCGGAGGCCGCGCGCCCGGAAAAAAATTTGTGCAATCCTAGCGGAAGTTTGTTTATAATCAAAACTAAAAGATTTTATTTCTATGATAACCATCCCTGATACCGGAGCGTCAGATGGAGATCAGACAGCTTAAGGCCTTCCTGGCCATCGCCGACGCGCGCACGTTCACCGCCGCCGCCCAGCGGATACACTACACGCAGGCCGCGCTCAGCATGCAGATCAAGCAGTTGGAGCGCGAGGTCGGCGTCCCGCTCTTCACGCGGATGCCGCGGCGGGTCGTGCTCACGGAGGCCGGCGAGCGGCTGATGGCGCGCGCGCAGCACATCCTGCGCGAGCACGACGCGGCGCTGGCCGAGCTGGCCGAGCTGGCCGGGGCCAAGCACGGGCGCCTGCGCGTGGGGAGCGCGTCGGGGATGGTGAGCGCGGACTCCCTGCCCGCCATCCTGAAGAAGCTGAAGAAGGCGCACACGCACGCGGAGGTCTCGGTCACTTCGGGCACGAGCGAGGAGCTGGTGAAGAAGATTCTCGCGGGCGAGGCGGACGCGGCCTTCGTCTCGCTGCCGGTGCAGGCGCGCAACGTCGAGACCGAGCTGCTCAGTCAGGACCAGCTCGTCGCCATCGCGAGCCCGCGCCACGCGCTCGCCGGCCAGCGCGTCGTGAGCGCCTTCGCGCTCGCGGGCGAGAAGCTCATCCTGGGCGAGCGCGGCGGCAACACGCGCCGCCTCATCGACGAGTTCTTCGCGGAGGCGGGGCTGAAGCCGACGGTGGCGATGGAGCTGAGCCGGCAGGCGGCGATCAAGAACATGGTGGCGGCCGACATGGGCGTGGGCATCGTGCCGCTGTCGGTGGTGCGCGACGAGGTGGGGCGCGGGAAACTCGTCCGCTGGTGGATCGAGGGCGCGCGCATCAACTGGGAGATGGGGCTCGCGCGCCTGAGCGGCGGCTACCTCTCGCCCGTCTGCCAGACCTTCATCGAGCTCTGCCGCGAGCACTTCGCCGCCAACGCACCCCCCTCCGAGCCGAGGCGACGCCGGGCCGCGAAGAAGGCCGCGCGAAAGGGCGGCGCGAAAAGTTCAGGTAAGGCAAAGAGGTGAGGGTGCATATTCTCTGAAACTTGAGAGTGGGGTCAGTTGAATTAACCACAGAGGCACAGAGGGCACGGAGGGGGCACGGAGGGTTGAACTCTGTGCCCCTCCGTGCCCTCTGTGCCTCTGTGGTTAAACGCCCTTCCCTCTGCCCTCATGTGGCGTGTCTCAGAAGGCTTTCAGGACAGATATCTTTTCATCAACTCATCCCAGCGGCCCTGCGCTTTGAGAATCAGCTCGCAGACTTCGCGGACGGCGCCGAAGCCGCCGGGGGCGCCGGTGACGTAGTGGGCCGCGGCGCGCGTGTCGGGGGTGGCGTCGGCGACGGCGACGGCGAGCGCACAGCGGCGCATGAGGGGGATGTCCACCACGTCGTCGCCGACGTAGGCCGCGCGCGCGGGCTCGACGCCCGCTTCACTCAGGAGCGACTCGAACGCCTCGACCTTGTCGAGCGCGCCCTGACGGACGAAAGAGACGCCGAGGCCGGCCGCGCGCAGCTCGACGAGCCTCGACCTGCGCCCCGAGATGATTCCGGAGCGCAGCCCCGCGCGGTGGAGCATGACGAGGCCGTGCCCGTCGCGCGTGTGAAAGCTCTTCAGCTCCTCCCCGCCCTCGACCGGCGTGATGCGCCCGTCGGTCAGAACCCCGTCGCAGTCCAGTAACAGAAGCTTCACGCGCGCCGCGCGGGCTTCTACGTCGTCTCGCTCAAGCATAAGTAGACAGTAGACAGTAGTCAGTAGTCGGTAGAAAAGCCTTCGTCGCTTGAACCCTGCGGCTGTCATCTTCAACGACCGCGGCGCGGAGCGCTACCGGCTACTGACTACTGTCTACTTCCTTTCACCTCACCTCGAAGATGGGAATCTCGGCGAGCTTCCAGCCGGCGGGCGTGCGTGCGAAGACGTAGACGGCGGGGCCTTCCGACGTGCGGCCGGTGACCCGCGTCGAGAGGAGGACGTCGGCCGCGACGCGGTTGGGGTCGAGCTGCTCCGTGCGCACGACGCGCGTCTGCCAGGACTCCGGCGGGATGCCCGAGAGCCCCTTCGCGAAGCCCGTCAACTCGCCGCCGACGATCTGCGCCTCTATCTCCGTCCGGTGGCCCGATTTGATGGCCGCGTCGAGGCTCGCGACCGCGGCCTTGATCTGTTCGTCGACGGGGGGGACGCCCGCCGCCGCCTCCGCGCGGATGCGCGCCGCGCGCGCGGCGAGCGTCGAGGCGTACTCGGCCTCCGCGCGCGCGGCGGCGTCGAAGAGTCTGACGGCGTCGGCCGGCCGGTTGCGCTTGAGCGCGATCTCGCCGAGGCCGATGTCGGCCCACGCGAGCGTCGCGGGGACGGGCAGCGGCGCCGCGAGCGCCGCGTTGAACTCGCGCTCCGCCTCGTCCAGCCGGTTCTGTTCGAGCAGAGCGCGCGCGAGCACGACGCGCGCCTCCTCGCTGGCGGGCGCGCGCGCCAGCACCTCGCGCGCGAGCGACTCGGCGCGCGCGGGCTGCTGGCCGAGCTGTATGCGCGCCTGCTCGACGGCCTCGACGACGCCCGGCCCCTGCGGCACCACGTCGTTGGCGAAGTTCGTCTGCGGGTAGAGTTTTTCCGGGTCGACCTCGACGCGGACGATCTTGGAGGCCGTCTTGAACTGCGTCTCGCCGAAGTCCTTCGCGGGGATGCGCGCTCGGGTCGTCAGGCGCTCGCCGCCCGCGGTGATGGCCTGCACGGTCACCTCCACGTCGAACGAGCCCGTGTTGCGCAGGTTCGAGACCCACGCGCCCCCGCGCTCGACGGGGAGGCCGACCAGCAGGTCGGTGTCGGTCGGCAGGTCGAAGAGCGAAGACATCAGGAGGCTCGCGCGGTCGCCGCCGGCCTGCGCCAGCCGCGCGCGCAGGGCGGCGAGCGACAACGCCTGCGCGCCGCCCTGCCCGAGCTGCCCGCGCACCGCGCCGAGGAACTGTTCGCGCCCGACCGCGTCGGAGAGGATGCGCCAGACGAGCGCGCCCTTGTTGGTCGAGGAGTTGAAGTAGGTGTCGAACGACGGCGTCAGCTTCGAGAGCGGCGCGTCGCGCGCGGCGACGGGCGCGTAGACCAGCGCCATCCGCATCCACTCGGCGTCGGCGGCGGGCTTGCCGAACTGCTTCTCAAGGAAGAGCGCGGCGAGGTAGCGCGGCAGGCCCTCGCGCAGCGCGCCCGCGCCTTCGCCCTCGACTCCGGCGGCGCCGCCGACCCAGAGGCGCGCGACCGCGTCCGCCACCTGCGTCGCCGTGACCGAGTCGAGCTTGCGACGTGTGAAGGCGGCGTTGTTCAGGAGGAGCGTCCCCCCGAGCTCGAACCCCGCGCCGCGCCTCACGCCGACGAGCCGGACGGGCACGTCGGGCGCGGGGCCGAGCAGCGTCGCGTAGAAGGCGCGCGCCGCGCCCGCGAGGGCGACCAACGCCTCGGCGCTCTTCCGCTCCTCGGCGGTCGCGCCTGGGCGGAGCATGGCCGCGACGCCCCGCGCGTCGCCCGTGCCCTCGACCGTCTCCCAGCGGCCGGTGAGGAAGAAGGGCTGCGCGTTGAGCGGCTGCTCGAAGCCGGCGCCCGAAGCCTTGCCGGAGGAGACGACCGCGTCGCCCGCCGGCAGCCCCGTGAAGCTCAGGCGGACGGGCGCGTAGTCGGCGCCGCGCGGGGCGACGGGCGAGTTGGGCGACGGATACCACTGCGACAGCGGGAGGAACTGCAAACCGAGCAGCGAGACGGCGGCGAGCCCCGAGTTCTCCGCGACCGGCAGGCGGTAGTCGAGCGTCGCGGTCACGCTGCCGCCGACGGGGACGGGCGCGGGCAGGGCGATCTGCGCGGTCTGCAACTGCGCGGCGGCGTCCTTGCCGGGGTTGAAGGTGGCGGGCTGCCCGCCGACGGTCGCCGACTCGATCTTCGCCGCGGGGTTCAGGCGCAGCGTCAGGGTGCGCCCGGCCGCGCCGCCCACGTTGCGCGCGCTGATGGTGGCGCGCGCCGCAATCGCGCGCTCGGCGCCCGCCGCGCCCGCGGCGTTGACGCTCACGTCGAACGACGTGACCTGCCACGCGGGCAGGTTGGCCCCCGGCTGCTGCGCGCGCGCGGCGGAAGGGAGAGTCACGACGATGGCTAGTAGAAGTATTAAGTTCGCGAGTGGTTTTGTCATGTGCGAAACTGGTGGCGGCTGATTACTTCGGTGTCGAGCCTGGAGTGGGGGCGGTTAACCACAGAGGCACAGAGGACTCAGAGGATGCACAGAGTTAAGACAACTCTCTGTGCCATCTCCGTGCCCTCTGTGCCTCTGTGGTTAACGTCGTCACCGTTAACGTCATCGCCGCATACACCGTACCCCAATAATATTATTCTCACACGGAGCCGGCCGTGCCCTCGGAGATTTCGTTCCGCGAGTCGCGCCGGACGAGTTCGTGCAGGTCGCGCAGGGTCTTGAGCAGCGCGGCCATGCGCGCGAGCGGCAGCGCGTTGGGGCCGTCGGAGAGCGCGCGCTCGGGCGCCTCGTGCACCTCCATGAAGACCGCGTCCACGCCGCAGGCCACCCCCGCGCGCGCGAGCGGTTCGATGAACTCCGACTGCCCGCCCGTTGCACTCCCCAACCCGCCCGGCAGTTGCAGGCTGTGCGTCACGTCGAAGACGACGGGGGCGCCGAAACCGCGCATGATGGGGAACGAGCGCATGTCCACGACGAGGTTGTTGTAGCCGAACGTGTAGCCGCGCTCGGTCAGCAGGAGTCTCCGACACCCGGCCGCGCGCGCCTTGTCCACGATGTTGCGCGCGTCCGAAGGGGCGAGGAACTGCCCCTTCTTGACGTTGACGGCTTTGCCGGTCTCGCACGCCGCGACGATGAGGTCGGTCTGCCGGCAGAGGAAGGCGGGTATCTGCAACACGTCCGCGACGCGCGCCGCCTCTTCGACCTGTGTGATGTCGTGGATGTCGGTCAGGACGGGGAGGCCCGTCTCCCCCTTGACCGCGCGCAGGGCTTCGAGCCCTTCCCTCATGCCCGGCCCCCTGTAAGAAGCTCCGGAGGAGCGGTTGGCCTTGTCGTACGAAGCCTTGAAGACGTAGTCGAGCCCCGCGTCGCGCGCGCGCCGCTGGCACTCGCGCGCCACGAAGAGCGCGTGCGCGCGCGACTCGACCACGCACGGGCCGGCGATGAGCGTCAGGCGCCCGTCGCCGAACGTCGCGCCGCCGACCTCGAAGGGTTCGACGGATGACCGATGCAGATTCTCACTCAACGTCTCTCATCCTTTTCGGGCGCGGACTCACCGTTGCTTGTTCTTCGCCCTCGCCGCCTGCCGGCGCAGGTCGCGCAGGGTGTTCTCGGCGCGGTGGCGGTTCTCGTCGCGCGGCGCCTGCTCAAGGTAGGTCTCGAACTCCCGGATGGCCTCGTCGAAGCGGCCGGTCTGCTGGTAGAGGAGGCCGAGGTTGTAGTGCGCGAAGGCGAAGTCGCCGCCGCGCTGGTTGACGGCCTCGCGGAAGGCGGCCTCCGCCCCCGCGTAGTCCTTCTGCTGCACGAGCGCGAAGCCGAGCCGGTAGTGCGCCTCCGGGTCGCGCCCCCTGTTCTGCTCGATGGCCTTGCGGAAGGCTTCGGCCGCCTCGCCCGCGCGCGACGGCGTCTCCAGGAGGACGCTGCCGATCTGGTAGTAGGCGTCCGGGTAGTCGCCATCGTTCGCGTCGATGGCGGCGCGGTAGGCTTCGACCGCCTTCTCGCTCTGGCGCTGCTGCTGGAGGACGAACCCGAGGTTGTACTGCGCGGTCGGGTACTTGCCCCCGCGCTGGCCGACGGCCGTGCGGAACTCTTCGGCCGCGTCGCCGAACTGCCCCTTGCGCATCAGCGCCACGCCCAGGCGGTTGTGCGCCTCGGGGAAGTCCGGCTGGAGCGTGACCGCCTGCCGCAGGTCGCGCGCGGCCGCGTCGTAGCTGCGGATGGAGAGGAAGTACGTGCCGTTCTCGTAGAAGTCGGCCGCGCTGCGCGGCTGCTCGACGAGCGAGCCGAGCGGCGCGGAGTCGGCCGAAGGGAGCGTGCGGCCGAGCGCGGCCTCCGACTCGTCTCCGGCCTTGACCCCCTGAACGTCCGCGAGCGCGCCCCTCCGCGCGGGCGTTCGGCGCAGGAGCACCGCGCCGAAGACGAGCAGCAGCGCCGCCGAGATGATGACGACGAAGCTGAGCGGCTGCGTTATCAACTCCTTCCAGTCGCGCGAGCGCGGCGCCCGCCGTGCGGCCGCGGCTTTGTCCCCCGCGCGCCTCCCTGCGACCTCGTTCGCGGCTTGGGCCGGGCGGGGGTCTGCCGCAGGGGATAGGCCGGAGACTGAGCCGGCGCCGACGCCTTCGCCCGCCGCACTTGAGCCGGCGGCCGCGCCCGCAGGTCTGCCCGAAGTGTCGGGCGCGTCCTCCTCCGTCGTGGTCGCGCCGAGCTCCGAGGTCTGCGCGGCGGCGCGGCTGCGGCGTAGTCGTTCGATGTCGATGATGAGCCGCCCCGAAGGGGTCTCCGTCCCCGCGTCGCGCAGCGTCTCGATGGTCGGCGCGCTGAAGCCCGCCGAGTGTTCGAGCCCGAGCCGCTCGGCCACGGCGAACAACTCGCGCCGGAACTCGCCCGCGTCCGCCGGGCGTTCGGCCGCGCCCTTCTCCAGCGCTCGGAGCACCACCGCTTCGAGCGCGGGCGGGACGGTCGCCACCAGCTCGCGCGGCGGGCGCGGGCTCTCCGAAGAGTGCTTGAGCGCGAGCGCGAGCGGCGAGGCGTCCGTGAAAGGCGCCTGCCCCGTCAGCATCTCGTAGAGGATGACGCCTAGGCTGTACACGTCCGACGCGGGCGTGAGCTGCGCGCCGTCGCACTGCTCGGGCGACATGTAGCGCGGCGTGCCGATCATGACGCCCGTGCCCGTCAGCGTGTCCACGACGTTGAACTCGCCGTCGTCGGCCGCGATCTTGGCGATGCCGAAGTCGAGCACCTTGACGATATGGGGCGAGTCGGGGCGCTGGACGAGGAAGATGTTGCCGGGCTTGAGGTCGCGGTGGATGATGCCGGCCTCGTGCGCGGCCTCGACCGCGGCGGAGATTTGCAGCATGAGGGAGACGGCGCGCGCCGGGTCGAGCGGCGCCTCGCGCGCGAGCACCTCGCGCAGGGGCTTGCCTTCGAGCAGCTCCATCACGAGGTAGACGAGCCCCTCGCGCGTCTCGCCGAAGTCCGTGACGGCGACGGCGTTCGTGTGTTGGAGGCGGCCGGCGGCGCGCGCCTCGCGCCGGAAGCGCTCCTTGGCCGTGTCGTCGGCGACGAGGCGCGGGTTCAAGACCTTGACGGCCACGGGGCGCTCGATGAGCAGGTGCGTCGCGCGGTAGACCGTCCCCATGCCGCCCACGCCCAGCCGCTCGTCGAGCCGGTACTTGTCGTCGAGGACGAGCCCGAGCAGCGAGTCCGTCGGCCCCGGGTTCGCGCCGGGCACGGTCGCCTCGGCGCCGAGCGGCGTCCCGTCCGCGGGGCAGACGGTCTCGCCCGCGTCGAACTGCCGGAGACATTTCGGGCACTGGAGCATAAGCGTGGCGTGGGGGAGTGCTTGAACCTTGCGCGGCGATTTTACCGCAAAGAGCGCGAAGAAGTCGCAAAGAGCGCAAAGATTTTTCTCTGCGTCCTTTGCGATCTCTTCGCGCTCCGTGCGGTTAAGGAGTCCGCCCGAGCCTCACTCGGTGTTCGGGTTGACCTCGCTCTTGACCTCGGCGTCCTCTTCCCTCTCGACGCCGGGCAAGGGCGAGCCCGGCGGCGGCTCGCCGTGAATCTTCGTGTTGGTGCTGTCGAACTCGGGCTTCTCGTGCTCGCCCGTCATCGTGCCGAGCCCTAAATTGTCACCCATTGTAAAACCTCCTCGGGTCGCGTTCTTTCTTCAGTCGTCGCCGGCCAGGGCCTGCGCGCGCTCGTGCGCCAGCGGCCCGGGCTCCGACTCGCCCGCGCCCTCGACCGCCGCGTCGTCGCGCATGCGATTACGGTACGCCGCCCGGACGAAAGACGCAAACAGCGGCTGGGGCGCCAGCGGCTTCGACTTGTACTCGGGGTGGAACTGGCAGCCCAGGAACCACGGGTGCGCCTCGCGCGCCAGCTCCACCATCTCGACGAAGCGGCCGTCCTCCGAGATGCCGCTGAAGACCAGGCCCGCCGCTTCGAGCTGCGCGCGGAACTCCGGGTTGAACTCGTAGCGGTGGCGGTGGCGCTCGCTGACCTCGCTCGCGCCGCCGTAGACCTCCCGCGCGAGGCTCCCCTCGGCCAGGCGACACGTCCACGCGCCGAGGCGCATCGTGCCCCCCAGCTCTTCCACGTCCACGAGGTCGCGCAGCTTGAAGATGACGGGGTGCGGCGTCTCCGCGTCGAACTCGGTCGAGTCGGCGCCGTGCAGTCCGCAGACCGCGCGCGCGTACTCGATGACGGCCGTCTGCATGCCGAGGCAGATGCCGAAGTAGGGCGTGCGCGTCTTGCGGGCGTAGCCGATGGCCCGAATCATCCCGGCCACGCCGCGCTTGCCGAAGCCGCCGGGGACGAGGATGGCGTCGTAGTCGCGCAGGCGCTCCTCGTAGTCCTCGTCCATCAGGCTCTCCGACTCGACCCAGCGCACGTCCACGCGCAGGTTGTTCGCCACGCCGCCGTGCGTCAAAGCTTCGCGCAGCGACTTGTACGAGTCCTCCAGCTCGACGTACTTGCCGACGATGCCGACGGTGACGTTGCCCTTCGACGGGTCGCGGATGGTCGCGACCAGCTCGCGCCAGCGCGTGAGGTCGGCGTTCGGCGCGCGGTCTTGCAGGCCCAGGGCCGAGACGATCTGGTCGTCGAGCCCCTGCTCGTGGAAGGCGAGCGGCACCTCGTAGATGGTGTCCACGTCCTGCGCGGCGATGACGGCCTGCTCCTTGACGTTGCAGAAGAGCGCGATCTTCGAGCGGATGTCGCGCGGCAGCGTCCGGTCTGAGCGGCAGAGGAGGATGTCCACGGCGATGCCTATCTCGCGCAGGTCGCGGACGGAGTGCTGCGTCGGCTTCGTCTTCAGCTCGCCCGCCGCGGCGATGAAGGGGACGAGCGTCAGGTGGATGAAGATGGCGCCGTTCTGCCCGTTCTGCCGCTCCTCGTTCCCCATCTGGCGGATGGCTTCGAGGAAGGGCAGGGACTCGATGTCGCCCACCGTGCCGCCGATCTCGACGATGACCACGTCGGTCGAGTCCTTCTCGGCGACCGAGCGCACGGCGCGCTTGATCTCGTCGGTGATGTGCGGGATGACCTGAATCGTCTTGCCGAGGTAGTCGCCCCTGCGCTCCTTCTCGATGACCGAGAGGTAGATGCGGCCGGTCGTCCAGTTGTTCGAGCGCGAGAGGCGCGCGTGGGTGAAGCGCTCGTAGTGGCCGAGGTCGAGGTCGGTCTCGGCGCCGTCGTCGGTGACGAAGACCTCGCCGTGCTGGAAGGGCGACATCGTGCCGGGGTCGACGTTGATGTACGGGTCGAGCTTGATGCAGGTCACGCTCAGGCCCCGCGCTTCGAGCAGGCAGCCGATGCTCGACGCCGCCAGCCCCTTCCCCAGACTCGACACCACCCCGCCCGTCACGAAAATGTATTTAGGCATCCCCTCCCCCTTCGTCAGTCGGCCTCAGACGTTTACCCGCGGCGCCGGGCTCGTCGCCCTCGCCCTCCTCTTCCTGGTCGTCGTAGTAGCCCGCCTTCAAGTCCTGCTGCACCTCGACGGCCTGGGCGGCCTTCGGGTTGACGAACTTGTCGAGCGCGCCCAGCCCCGCGACCGCGACGCCCCGCGCCGCCCCCTTCGCCTCCGCGACCCGCCGCTCGTACTCCTCCGCCGTCAGGGGCTTCGGCTTCTTCCCCAGATAAGAGAGGCCGACTGCCGCCCCGACGGCGACGAGCACGATGATGCCGAGTCCGATCCAGTCGCCCATAGTCTTTGTAGTGATGAGTGACGAGTGGTGAGTGATGAGAAAGAGTGAGACGGCCCCGCCTCCCTCTCATCACTCATCACTCGTCACTCATCACTCCTCTCAAGCATCTCCCGCACGCGCCGCAGGTCGTCTGCGGTGTCCACGCCGATGGAAGGGGACGCCGCTTCGACGACGCGGATGGCGTAGCCGCGTTCGAGGACGCGCAGTTGTTCGAGCGATTCGGCGCGTTCGAGCGCCGTCTGTGGCCAACGCGCGTATTCTAACAAAAAGGCCCGGCGGTAAACATAAAGCCCCGTGTGCTTGCGGAACGTACCCAGCAGGCCGGGCTCGACCTCCAGGGCCGCGGCCAGAGAGCCGTAGCGCCGCGCCGCCTCGCGCGGGTAAGGCACGGGCGAGCGCGAGAAGTAGAGCGCGCGGCCGCGCGCGTCCACGACGACCTTGACCACGTCGGTGCTCAAAACGTCGGCCGCCGTCTCGACGGGCTCGGACGTGGTCGAGACGGCGGCACTTTCGTCTTCGAGCAGGGCGCCGACGGCGACCTCGATGGTGTCGGGCGAGATGAGCGGCTCGTCGCCCTGCACGTTGACGACGACGTCGCACTCGATCTGTGCGGCGGCCTCGGCCAGGCGGTCGCTCCCCGAAGCGTGCCCGGGGCTCGTCATCAGCGCCTCGTGGCCGGCCGCGCGGACGGCGTCGTAGATGCGCGCGTCGTCGGTGGCGACGACGGCGCGCGAGACCGCGGGCGCCGACAGGGCGCGCTCCGCGACGTGGACGACCATCGGGCGGCCCTGTATCTCCGACAGAGGTTTTCCCGGGAGCCGGCTCGAAGAGTAGCGCGCGGGGATGATGGCGACGACCGTGGGAATGGGAACAGGTGGACCCGTGTGATTCACGGGACTACAAAATAACCCAGACGGCGGCGGGTGACAAGGGGAATCGGTAAATGGTGAGTGGTAAATGGTGAATGGTGAAGAGAAGGTGCGCCCGCGCCTTGCCATTCACTATTTACCATTCACCATTCACCCTTTTACCGCTTGTCACTCGCCACGCCCTAAGCTACCATCGGGGCAGTTCCACTTTCATGGTTACGCCGTCACAAAGCAGGAATTCGGAGGGCGGGAGGGCGCCGCTCAGGGCCGTCGAGAACATCCTTGAGCTGGTGGGCGGGACGCCCCTGCTGCGCCTCAAGAGGTTCGCGCCGCCGCCCGCGGCCGAGCTGTTCGCCAAGCTCGAATACATGAACCCGGGCGGGTCGGTCAAAGACCGCGCGGCGCTCGGGATGATCCTCGACGCCGAGCGGCGCGGCGTCCTCGAACCCGGCGCGACCATCGTCGAGCCGACCGCCGGGAACACGGGGATCGGGCTCGCGCTCGTCGGCGCGGCGCGCGGCTACCGCGTCGTGCTCTGCGTGCCCGAGGGCTACTCGCGCGAGAAGATGAAGATCATGGAGGCGCTCGGCGGGCGCGTCGAGTACGTCCCGGCCGAGCAGGGCATGGAGGGGGCCGTGCGCCGCGCGCGCGAGCTGGCCGCGGAGACGCCCGGCAGCTTCATCCCGCAGCAGTTCGAGAACCCCGCCAACCCCCGCTTCCACGAGGAGACGACCGCGCGCGAGATCATCGAGCAGGCGGGCGGGAGGATCGACGCGCTCGTCCTGGGCTGCGGCTCGGCCGGCACGTTCACGGGCATCACGCACGCCGTCAAGCGGGTCAACCCGGAGGTCTACTGCGTGCTCGTCGAGCCCGTGGGCTCGATACTGGGCGGGGGCGAGCCCGGCCCCTACCGGCTCGAAGGCATCGGCCAGCGCGAGTTCATCCCGCCCAACCTCGACCGGGGCGCGGCCGACGAGGTCGTCGCCGTCTCGGACGCGGAGGCGTTCGCCACCGTCCGCGAGCTCGCGCGCGCCGAGGGCGTCCTCGGCGGCGGCTCGACCGGCGCGGCCGCCGCGGCGGCCAGGAGGGTCGCCGAACGCCTCGGCCCGGGCAAGCGCGTCGTCACGCTCTTCCCCGACGGCGCAGAGCGCTACATGAGCCAGGGAATCTTCGATTAGTGAATGGTAAATAGTAAATGGTGAATGGTAAGAGTCGCTTGCCTTCACCATTTACCATTCACCATTTACCATTTACCAACTATGGGATTTTCCACGACAGCCATCCACGCCGGCAACGAGCCCGACCCGACGACGGGGGCGGTGACCGTGCCGATCTACCAGACCTCGACTTACCAGCAGGAGGGGTTGGGGCGGCCGCGCGGCGGGTACGAGTACGCGCGGACGCAGAACCCGACGCGCCTCGCCGTCGAGCGGAACATCGCGGCGCTCGAAGGCGCGCGGTTCGGCTACGCCTTCGCGTCGGGGATGGCCGCCATCGACTCGACGCTGAGGCTGATCAAGGCCGGCGAGCACGTCGTCGTCTCCGACAACACGTACGGCGGGACGTTCCGGCTCTTCAGCCGCGTGCTCTCGGACTACGGCATCGAGTTCTCCTACGTGGACACGACCGACCCGCTCAACGTCGAGGCCGCGCTCAAGCCGAACACGCGGATGGTCTTCGTCGAGACGCCGACGAACCCGGTGATGATGATCACCGACCTCAAGGCCGTCTCGGACGTGGCGCACGCGGCCGGCGCGCGCGTCGTGTGCGACAACACCTTCATGTCGCCGTACCTCCAAAGGCCGATAGAGTTCGGCGTGGACATCGTCGTCCACTCGACGACGAAGTACCTCAACGGCCACTCGGACAGCGTGGGCGGCGTCGTCGTCCTCAACGACGAGAAGGACGCCGAGAAGCTCGCCTTCATCCAGAACGCCGTGGGCGCGATACTTTCGCCCTTCGACTCGTGGCTGACCCTGCGCGGCACGAAGACGCTCGCCGTGCGGATGGAGCAGCACGACGCGACGGGGCGCGCGGTCGCCGCCTTCCTGGAAGAGCACCCGAAGGTGCAGAAGCTCTACTACCCCGGGTCGCTCTCGCACAGACAGCACGAGCTGGCGAAGCGGCAGCAGAGGGGGTTCGGCGGGATGGTGGCCTTCGACGTGGGGTCGCTGGAAAACGCGCGCACTGTGTTAGAATCCGTCCGCCTCTGCACGCTGGCCGAGAGCCTCGGGGGCGTCGAGACGCTGATTTCGCACCCGGCGACGATGACGCACGCCTCGGTGCTCCCCGAAACGCGCGCGCGCCTCGGCATCACCGACGGGCTCGTCCGCATCTCGGTCGGCCTCGAAGAGACCGAAGACATCATCGCCGACTTGGACCAGGCACTCAGCAAAATTTAGTAAATGGTAAATGGTGAATAGTAAATGGTGAAGGCAAGCGACTCTTACCATTCACCATTTACCATTTACCATTCGCCATTCACCTCCTTATGTTCGTAGAGCTCTACGCCAAGACCAACGTGGGCCGCGTCCGCGCGGGCAACGAGGACAACTTCCTCGTGCTCGACCTGTCGGGGCAGGGCGCGTGGACGGGTTCGGACGGCGAGGCGATCCCCGACGGGCTCGCGCGCTTCGAGGTCGGGCCGAAGGGCGTCGTCCTCGTCGTCTCCGACGGGATGGGCGGCGCGCTCGCCGGCGACGTGGCGAGCCGCATGGCCGTCGAGACCGTCCGCGAGATGCTGCTCGGCGGCGAGGACGAGGACGGCGAAGGCCCCTGCGACCCCGAGGCGCCGCTCGTCGAGTGCCTGCGGAACGCGACCGACTACGCCAACTTCGCCATCCACCGCCGCAGCCAGGAAGACCCGCACTGCTCCGGCATGGGCGCCACGCTGACCGCGGCCGCCGTCACGCAGGACGGCGTCGGCCTGCTCCAGGTCGGCGACAGCCGCGGCTACGTCATCCGCGGCGGCCAGATCAAGCTCGCCACCAAAGACCAGTCGCTCGTCCAGCAGTTGGTGGACGTGGGGCAGATCAGCGAGCAGGAGGCCGAGACGCACATGTTCCGCAACGTCATCCTCCAGGCGCTCGGCGCGCAGCCCGAGTTGCAGCCGGTGACGGGGCTCGTGCGCGTCTTCCGCGGCGACGTGCTGCTGCTGTGCAGCGACGGCCTCTCGGGCAAGCTCCGCGGCGAGGACATGCTCCGCATCGTCCAGGAGTCGGGCGGCGACCTGCGGCGCGCCTGCGAGGCCCTGGTGGACGAGGCCAACGAGCGCGGCGGCGAGGACAACATCACCGTCGTCCTCGCGCGGCTGACCGGCGACGACCTGCCCCCACCCGACACCGACCGCATCACCGTCGAGCTGCCCGAGCACGAGCCCGACGACACCATCGGCCACGAAGACGACACGACGGAGAGGCTCTGATGCGGCGCCTGCCCGCAGCGGCCCTCGCGGGGCTCGCGCTCGCGCTGCTGGCCGCGGGGGCCTTCGAGGCGCGCGAGCAGCGGCGGCAGGACGAGTACGTCCGCGCCGTCACGCGCGAGGCGCTGGCGGGCGTCCCCGACGACTTCGACGCGAAGGTCGTCGCGCTGCGCGACTACGTACGCGCCCACATCCGCAACGTCGAGTTCGCGGGTCTGACCCGCCCGCTCCTGCGCGACACGGCGGCCGACACCTTGCGGACGGGCAAGGGCCGCTGCGGCGAGGCCGCCCGCGTCTTCGTCAACATGGCCCGCGCCGCCGGCATACAGGCGCAGCGCCTCTACCTCGAAGGCGAGAAGTCGCACGTCGTCACCGTCGTCGGCCGCGAAGACGGCGCCGTGCTCATCGTGGATTCCTCCGCCGACCCGAACTACTTCCCGGGGCTGGAGCCGCTCCCCGCGTTCTCCTCGCACGGAGAGTTCCGGACGTTCTCGACCTGGCGTCGCCCGCGCTCGCTGCGCTCCCTGCCCTCCAACTACGTCAGCATCGGCCCGCTCGCCTACCTCTTCGAGAACCCCCACGCGCTCCTCGCCTGCTTCTGCTTGCTCGCCTCCGCGGCGGCCTTCGCGCTCTCCGTCTACGCCGCGCGCAGACTCCCGCACCGGCGCCCGCGCGTCTCCGAAAAGGGTTTCCACGCGCGCGCCGCCTTCGAGGGCGAGGGCGCATAGTAGAGTAAGAAATTTCAACACGGAGACACGGAGACACGGCTTGTTGAGTTATTACTCTTCAAGCCGTGTCTCCGTGTCTCCGTGCCTCCGTGTTGAAATAGCTCCCGACAGGTCGGGCCTGGTAGAACCAAAGGCCCTTACTTCTCCTCCCCGATTTCGGGAAGCTCGCGGGCGCGCCAGTCGGGCGGGGTGCCGGCGCGGCGGACGTAGATGGAGGCGCCCTGGAGGCGCTCGACGACGACGCGGTCGCCGGCTTCGAGCGGCGGCTCGCCCTCGGCCGGGTAGGCCGTCCAGACCGAGCCGAAGACCTTGACCGCGCCCACGTTCAGGGCGCCCTGGCTCGAAGAGACGACCGTGCCGACCTGGCCGGGCAGAGAGGCCACGCCCATCTTCATCCCCTCGGGCTCGCCGCGCGAGGTGAAGTAGTTGACGAAGATGGTGCGCGAGAGCGCGGTGAGCGCCGTCGAGACGAGGATGAAGAGGATGAACTGCGCGGCCAGGCCGGCGCCGAGAAAGGCCGCGAGCGCGGCGGCCAGGGCGCCGACGCCGAACCAGAGCAGCACGAAGCCCGGCGTGAAGACTTCGGCGATGACGAGCACCACGCCGAGGATCGTCCACAGAACCCACGTCCAGTTTTCGCCCATCTTAAGCCGGCCTCAGCCCTTGAGAAAGTTCTTCATCACGAACCAGACGTTGGCGGGGCGCTCCGCGAGCCGGCGCATGAAGTACGGATACCAGGTCTTCCCGTACGGCACGTAGACCCGCACGTTGTACCCCTCGCGCGCCAGGCCCTCCTGTAGGTCGCGCCGCACGCCGTAGAGCATCTGGAACTCGAAACGCTCCTTGCCGATGCCTTCGCTTGCGGCGAACTCCTTCGTCGCGCGGATCATGTTCTCGTCGTGCGTGGCGATGCCGTGGTAGACGCCGCTTTCAAGCAGCAGCTTCATGCAGCGGACGTAGTTCTCGTCCACGTCCTTCTTGTCGGGGAAGGCCACCTCGGGCGGCTCGTTGTAGGCGCCCTTGCACAGGCGCACGCGCGCCGGGATCGAGAGCACGTCGCGCACGTCCTGCTCGGTGCGGCGGAGGTAGGACTGCAAGACGATGCCGACGGAGTCGAGGTCGAACTCTTCGCGCAGGCGTCGGAAGATGTCGAGCGTGACCTGCGTGACCTGCGAGTCCTCCATGTCCACGCGGACGAAGTTGCCGCGGCGCGCGGCCTCCTCGACGATGGCGCGCGCGTTGCGGTAGGCCAGCTCCGGGTCGAAGGCGAGGCCGAACTGCGTGAGCTTGATGGAGACGTTCGACCTGATGCCCGTCTCGTCGATGGCGGCGAGCACGCGCTTGTACTCGCGGACTTCGCCCTCGGTCTCGGCGGCGCTCGTCACGCCCTCGTTGAGGTGGTCGAAGGTGGCGGTGCAGCCGCGCGCGTTCAGCTCGCGGATGGCGCGGACGGCCGCCTCGATGTCGTCGCCGGCGACGAAGCGCTCGGTCATCCGGCGGAAGGGCTTGAAGCGCGTGGCGAAGTCCTTGAGGCCCTCACGCCGCGACAGAAAGAGGAGTGTGCTCCTGGCAACCATCGTTTCGTTTAACCGTCCCGAACCCGGGACGGACTCCCGACAAATTTAGGGCCGCCGCGGCCCGCGCGCTGTGTTATGCTTCGGCGCGTCTTTTCACCCTCGCCGCTATCGCCTTCGACAAACGGGGACTCTGAGTCGTTTGCGCTGGAAGCTGCTCATCGCCGCCTCGCTGCTGGCCGCCGCCGCGGGCTCCGGGGCGTTCTACGCGGCCTGGTACTTCCTGCTCGCGCCGTGGGGCGGACGGGAGGCGCCGCTCTGGGCGGGCGGCTTGACCCTGCTCGCGCCGCTCGGCGCGGTCACCTACGCCGCCGTCTTCGTCTACCGCCACACCGCGCGGCGGCGCCAGCTCCAGGCCGCCGCGACCGCGCTCCTCGCCTCCCTGCTGACGCTCGCGGCGCTCACGCTCGTCCCCATCCTCGCGGGGCGCCCGGCCCCCGAACCGCTCCCCTCGCCGCCCACGAGAAACACCTGAAAGGCCCCCTGACTCAGCATGAGTATAAGAGCGTGAGCCGTGAACCGTAAACCGCGACAAGATAAACCGGGTTCTTTCTTGTCGCGG
>DASVQJ010000367.1:0-23883 GCA_036389235.1 Pyrinomonadaceae bacterium
CTTTCCGATCACCTATCACTGCCTTTCAATTCACGCGCGGCGTTGCGAACGTCTTCCGAGAGAGAGTCCTGCAAGTCCATCCGGTCAACGATGCCGACCACGGCGGCCTCGATTGACATCTCCTGATCGCCGATGGCCGAGCGCGCGGCCTTGCCGTAGGCGCACATTACTATCTCGCCGATGCCTGCGCCGAGGCGGTCGGCGACGACGACTATTGACTTGGTTGGCTCTTTATCCAGATCGTAAGGATGAATAATCAAAAAGCGGACGCCCTCCAGATCGGGCGTCTTCTTCGTTGACCAGACCGTGCCGACTACTTTGCCTAAGAACATAAAGACCGTGAGCCGTAAACCGTGAACCGTTAACCGTGACAAGTGTAAGACAGTTTTTTACTTGTCACGGTTCACGGTTCACGGTGCACGGCCTTTCATGCTTTCGCGAAGACTTCCGCGGCCTCGCCCATGTCGCGCGCGGCGGGTGTGATGATGGTGCGGGCGTTGGTGTAAATCTTCTCGCCCTTCTGGATGGCGCGGCGCACGTCGTCCTCGCAGACGAAATCGACGGCGCGCTTGCCGTTCGACGCGGCGGGCGAGGGCGTCTGCTTCGCGGGCGCGGGGGCGGGCGCGCTCGGGGCGGCCTGCGCCGTGCCGGCCCCGTTGCCGCCGCCGTTCGGCGCTTGCGCGGTCGGCGCGGCCTCCGGGTGCGGGGCGGCGCCGCCGGAGTGCGCGGCCCGCCGCGGCTCCACGTCCACGTCCTGCTGGACGTAGGCGTGCGGCTGCGCGACCGGGAGCGGCTGCGCGGGCGCGGGCGCGGGCGAAGGCTGACGTTGTGAGAGGAAGCGGTCGACTATCTTCGCGATGTCGTCGCGGCTGACCGCGCCGCCCGCCGCGGCGGCAACCCCGGCCGGCGCGGGGTGCGGCGGCGAGGCCGCTGGCTGCTGCGCCGCGGCGCGCGCGGGTCTCTTACTCGGGACGGCGCGCGTCTCGAACGCCACGCGCTTGATGTCCATCAGGTGCCAGGGCGAGACGTTGTCGGAGGTGACGTTGCCGCCCCACGAGCCGCAGCCCAGAGTCATCGAGGGCGGCAGCGCCGTCGAGAAGCCGATGGCGCCGTGCGTCGTCGGCGAGTTGACGACGATGCGCGACGCGGGCATCTCGACCCCGAACGCCTTCGCGGCCTCGCGCGAGCGCGTGTGGATGCCGGCGGTGTGACCCATGCCGCCGTAGCTCAGGATTTCGAAGCAGCGCGCCGCGCCCCTCTCCAGACCGTCTTCGACGTAGAAGGCGAGGATGGGCGACAGCTTCTCCATCGAGAGCGGGAACTCGCGCCCGACCCCTCCCACGTCGGCGATCAGGCAGCGCGTGCCCGGCGGGACGGTCAGCCCCGCCATCTTCGCGATCACCTCGACCGAGCGGCCGACGATGGCCGGGTTGAGCGCGCGCTTCTCGGTCGTGACGACCTTCGCGAGCTGGTCCGCCTCGGCCGGCGAGAGGAAGTGCGCGCCCTGCGCGACGAACTCTTCCCTCACCTGCTTCGCCACCGGCGCGTCGGCGACGACGGCCTGCTCTGAGGCGCAGATGGTGCCGTTATCGAAAGTCTTCCCCGTCAGGATGTTCTGCACGGCGACGGGCACGTCGGCGCCCCTCTCGACGAAGACGGGGACGTTGCCGGGGCCGACGCCGAAGGCGGGCTTGCCCGAAGAGTAGGCCGCGCGCACGAGCCCGATGCCGCCGGTGGCGAGGATGACGGCCGTCTGGCGGTGCTTCATCAAAGCCTCGGTGCCTTCGAGCGTCGCGCTCGTCATGCAGCCGACGGCCTCGGCGGGCAGGCCCTCGCGGACTCCGGCCTCGCGCATGACGCGCGCCGTCTCGTTGATGCACTTCGCGGCCGAGGGGTGCGGCGAGAGCACGATGGAGTTGCGGGACTTGACGGCGATGAGGATTTTGAAGATGGCCGTGGAGGTCGGGTTGGTCGAGGGGATGATGCCGGCGACGACGCCGCGCGGGCTGGCGATCTCCAAAACGTCCTTCGACTCGTTGATGACGCCGACCGTGCGCAGGCCCTTGAAGTAGTTCCACACGTCCTCGGCGGCGAAGCGGTTCTTCTCGCGCTTGTCGTCGGGGATGCCGTAGCCGGTCTCCTCGGTCGCCATCGCGCCCAGACGCGCCGCGTCGCGCAGGGCGGCGCGGGCCATCGCCTCGCAGACGCGGTCGATCTTCGCCTGGTCGAAGCGCGCGAGCTGCGCCTGCGCCCGGTGCGCCGCCTCGACGAGGTCGCGCGCCTGCTGCACGGATACTAAATCTTTATCCGCCATACGCCTCCTCCGGAGGCAGATGTTAGATGTCAGATGCCAGATGTTAGTTAAAGACATGACGGCTTTAACTAACATCTGGCATCTGACATCTAACATCTACTTACTTCTTTCCTTGTTGTTCTCTCTCGCGCCGGCGGGGAGCGAGCGGCCCTGGTCGCCTTCGCCGAGGGAGCCGGCCGAGCCGCCGCCGATGGCGCGCTCGTCGGGGCTGTAGCCGGTGCGTCCGTTGTGCGGGAGCACGCGCTCGACCTCGCCGTGCGGGCGCGGGATGACGTGGACGCTGATGAGTTCGCCCACGCGGCGGGCGGCGGCAGCGCCCGCGTCGGTCGCCGCCTTGACCGCGCCCACGTCGCCGCGCACGAAGATCGTGACGTAGCCGGCGCCGATGTACTCCTTGCCGATGAGAGTGACGTTGGCCGCCTTGACCATCGCGTCCGCGGCCTCGACCGCGCCCACGAAGCCCTTGGTCTCGACCATTCCGAGTGCTTCCAGAGGCATTCTCTTCTGTCCTCGCTTCTCTGTTTGTATGAACTTTACGCCCGGGTGTAACGCAACCGTAGCACCGCGCGCCGCAAAGTTCAAGACGCGCGCTAACTTCGTCTGCCCGAGAAGTTTGACACCATTCCGACGCGCACATTATATTGTGCCCGTAGGCCCGGCGGACACAGGGTTCTGCGGCGGACCGAGGGCGCCGCCGGCCCCGAAGGGCACCGGCCGGGACGCTCCCGTAGGCGCGCTCTACCAGTGACATCCAAGACCTCCGAACAGGCGCCCGAAGGCGGCCGAGCGGGAGGGGGCACCGAAGGCTCCCTCGGCGAGCAGTTGCGCCGCGCCCGCCTCGACCGCGGCGTCAACCTGCGCGAAGTCTCCGAGCAGACGCGCATCACCATGCGCCACCTCGAAGCCATCGAGGCCGACGACTACAAGGCCCTCCCCGGCGGCATCTTCAACAAGTCGTTCATCAAGTCCTACGCGCGCCACGTCGGCTTCCCCGAGGCGCGCGCGCTCGAACTCTACGAGCGCACGTCGCGCGAGCGCGGCTTCCAGAACGAGGAGCCCGCCACCTCGCCGCAGCGCTCGCGCGTCTACATGGGCGACACCGCGCGCTCGCCCTTAATGACCTACGGGCTGAGCGCCGTCATCGTCGGCATCCTCATCCTCCTCGTCTACGCGGGCCTCCAATACTACCGGCGCACCGACGCCGAAGGGCCGTTGGCGGCCGCGACCCCGAAGCCCGCGGCCGCCAACCTGCCGGCGCCGGCCGCCACGCCGACGCCGCCCCCGGCGGCGGAAGGTTTTAAAGTACAGCTCAAGGCCGCGCGCCCCTTCTGGCTCACCTCCTGGCAGGAGGGCGAGAAGAAGAAGCGCGGCCGCTTCCTGAAGCCCGACGCGCCCGAGGAGTTCGAGCCCACGGCGCCGCTCAACCTGCACTACGACCAGGTGTCGGCCGACGCGCTCCAGGTCACGGTCAACGGCCGCGCCCTGAAGACGCCGGCCGACACCACGACCTGGACGATCACCAGGGATAACTACACGCAGTTCGCGCAGTGATGTCTCTTCAGACGAAAGGCCCGCGCCCCGGAGCCCCCCTCGTGGGAGAGTTTCGGGGTGCGGGCCTCGAACTTTTTAATCCGGAGTTTTAAAGATGATAACGAACGACCTGCAAGAGGGCCTGACCTTCGACGACGTGCTGCTCGTGCCCGCGCGCTCCGAGGTGCTGCCCGCCGAGACCGACACCACGACGCAGTTCACGCGCGGCATCCGCCTGCGCATCCCGCTCTGCTCGGCCGCGATGGACACGGTGACCGAGAGCCGGCTCGCCATCGCCATCGCGCAGCAGGGCGGCATCGGCGTCGTCCACAAGAACTTCCCCATCGAGCGCCAGGCCGAAGAGGTCGACCGCGTCAAACGTTCCGAGTCGGGGATGATCGTCGACCCCGTCACCATCCGCCCCGGCCGCCCCGTGCGCGAGGCGCTCGCCGTGATGGAGCGCTACAAAATCTCGGGCGTCCCCGTGGTGGACGAGGGCGGGCACCTCGTCGGCATCATCACCAACCGCGACCTGCGCTTCGAGACGCGCTTCGACATCCCCGTCTCCGAGGTGATGACGCCGCAGCCCCTCGTCACCGTCCCCGTCGGCACCACGCTCGACGAGGCGAAGGGCGTCTTACAGAAGCACCGCATCGAAAAGCTCCTCGTCGTGGACGGCGACAAACACCTCAAGGGGCTCATCACGGTCAAGGACATCCAGAAGGCCATCCGCTACCCCTCGGCCGCGAAGGACGACCTCGGCCGCCTGCGCGTCGCCGCCGCCATCGGCGCCACCGGCGACTTCCGCGAGCGCGCCGACGAGCTGGTCAAGGCGCGCGTGGACTGCCTCGTCGTCGACACCGCGCACGGGCACTCCTCGCGCGTCGTCGAGGCCGTCCGCGAGATCAAGCGCCGGCACCCCGAGACGCAGCTCATCGCCGGCAACGTCGCCACGGCCGAGGGCACGCGCGAGCTGATTAACGCCGGGGCCGACGCCGTCAAGTGCGGCATCGGGCCGGGCTCCATCTGCACGACGCGCGTCGTGACGGGCGCGGGCGTGCCGCAGATCACGGCCATCAACAACTGCGTCGGGGCGGCGCGCGGCTCGGGCGTGCCCGTCATCGCCGACGGCGGCGTGAAGTTCTCGGGCGACGTGGCGAAGGCGATTGCGGCGGGCGCCGACGTGGTGATGATCGGTTCGCTCTTCGCGGGGACGGAGGAGTCGCCGGGCGAGCTGATTCTCTTCCAGGGCCGCTCGTTCAAGGCGTACCGCGGCATGGGGAGTATCGGCGCGATGCGCGAGGGCTCGCGCGACCGCTACGCGCAGGAGACGACCGAGGTCGAGTCGAAGCTCGTCCCCGAGGGCATCGAGGGGCGCGTCCCCTACAAGGGCACGCTCGCCGACATGGTGACGCAGCTCGTCGGCGGCCTCCGCGCCGGCATGGGCTACACCGGCTGCCGCAACATCAAAGAGTTTCAGGAGGAGACGCGCTTCCTCCGCATCAGCCCCGCCGGCCTCAAAGAGTCGCACGTCCACGACGTCATCATCACCAAGGAGGCGCCCAACTACCGGCTCGAATAGTTAAGGGGTAAGTTCAAAACTGTAGAGGCGGGACTCATCCCCGCCTCTATATTTTATTTAGGGTGAAAGCAGCAAGGAACGCCCGACACGTGTCCGCGGCCGGCTGCGTCGCGGGCGCGTGTGCGCGGGTTTTCGGCGGTGAAAGTGGAAGTGTGGCGGCGGCACCGTGCTTGCAGAAGTGTCGGGCGGGTTCTGATTTTAAGTCCGCCGCCGAGGCGGTAAGCTCGGGAGGTGCCTTCGATGTTTTTCGCGATGTGCTTAGGCGGGGAGGTCATTATCATCGCCATCATCGCTCTGATATTGTTGGTTGTGCTCGCCGGCATCTGCCTGTGGTTGGCCGTTCTCGCTACGATTGGCCTGGCGAAGTGGGCCGCCGCGCGGCACCTCAAGAGGCTGGCCGCGAACGCAAGATGAAGTCAAACATTAACATTCGTACCCGATGGGCGAACGCAAGGCGGTACTGATCTACAACCCGAAGGCGGGGCGCAACGTCGACCCGGCGCGGCCGGTCGAGGCGTTCTGCAACGCCGCGCGCGCGGGGGGCGTCGAGGTCGAGCCCGTGCCGACGGCCGGGCCGAACGACGCGGCGCGCATCGCGGCCGAGGCCGCGCGCGCGGGCGCGACCGACGTGGTCGCGCGCGGCGGCGACGGGACGGTTCACGAGGCGATACAGGGGCTCGTGGGCGCGGGCGCGCGGCTGCTGGTGTGGCCGGCGGGGACGGCGAACGTGCTGGCGCGGCAGTTGAACCTGCCGCGGGACGCGGCAGAGGCGGCGCGGGTTCTGGTGCGCGGCGGTTCGCGCCGCATCACGCTCGGCGCGGCGACCGGAGAGCTGACGGGCGAGCGCCGCTACTTCTTCATGATGGCGGGCGTGGGGCTCGACGCGTCGGTGGTGCGGAGCGTGCGGCCGCGCCTGAAGCGGCGCGTGGGAGAGGCGGCCTTCTGGTACGCGGGGCTCGCGCACCTCGCGCACTGGGTGCCGAAGGAGTTCACGGTCGAGGTCTGCGGGGAGCGTCTGAAGGCGACCTACGCGGCCGTCGGCAAGGCGCCGTGGTACGGCGGGGGGCTGGCGATCACGCCGCGCGCCCGGCTCGAAGACGAAGAGTTCGAGGTCTGCGTCATCGACACGCGCAGCCGACTGCGCTACCTGCGACTGCTCGGCCACGCGATGCGCGGCGGCGCGCCCGAGGAGGGCGCGCGCGGCCTCACCTTCCGGCGCGCCGCGCGCCTGCGCTGCGTGGGCGAAGTCCCTGTGCAGGCCGACGGCGAGCTGATAGGCGAGCTGCCGATGACCTTCGAGGTCGTCAAAGAAGGGTTGGAGCTGATCGTCCCTTAAGTCGAAGGGGCGTGCGCCCGAAGAATCCGTTTGGCGGGAAGGTTGTCGTCGAACGTCGGAGAGTAATGATGAAGTACGGCGGGTTGAAGATGTGTCTGTCGCTCGCGTTAGTCCTGACGTGGTCGCAGGCGAACGCGTCGGCGCAAGGGGCGGCGGGCGGCGTCACCAAAGAGGAGGAGGCCGAGGCGCGCGCGACGGCCGCGGCCTTCGCCGAGAGACTCAAAGCGACTCAAGACTTCGCGGCTGTGGCGCGCGAGCTGTACGCGGACGACTTCATCTCGCGCCAGGTCAAAGGTCTCTCCGGCTGGGCGCAGCGCGCGGGCTCGCCGACCTTCATGCTCGAAGCCATCCCGTCGCTCAACTTCGACCGCGCGCTGGCCTCGAAGGCGTCCGCCGAGGACTGGAAGCGCGTGCGCCTCGCCGCCGACAGCCTGCTCTACTACATGTTCCTGTCGCTCCTCTCCAACCACAGCTTCGAGGAGTGGGGCGACGCCGAGAAGTACGACGCGCGGGCTCTGCTCGGCGTCTTCCCGCCCGAGGCCGTCAAGGCCCTGAACGCGAACCCTTCGGCCTCCAACTTCCTGTTGAAGAAGAACGACGAGGTCGTCATCAAGACGCCGGAGGAGCTGCGCGCGCTGGCCTCCGCCCTCGAAGAGGCCGGCCGCCTGACGCGGCCGGGCCTCGCCGGGTCGCTGGCGAAGGGCAAGCACCTCGAAGCGAACCTGCGCCTGATAGGCCAGGGCTTCGGGCGCGGCGGGGTCAAGCTGGCCGAGGGCGAGGAGGAGCTCGCGGGCTACCCCGCGGGCACGCGCCTCTTCAGGGTCTCCGCGCCGAACGCGTACAGCCTGCTCCTCGTCAGGCAGGGCGGGGCGATGAAGATAGTCTACGCCGGACTGCCCCACGATTAGCCGCGCGGTCAGTTGCGGCGCTCGCGCGTCCAGAGCATCAGGCCCGCGGAGGCGAAGGCCACCGCGACGAGCATGAGGAAGCCGCCCGCGAGCATCCAGCCGTCGCCCGGGTCGCCGCCGAACTGCGCTGCGAGCGGGTTGGCCGCCCGCGCCGGGGCCGAAGCCTCGGCCGCGCGCGAGCCGACGTAGAGACTCGTGATGGAGCAGAGCGTCAGGAAGGCCGACGCGGCGAAGAGACGTTTGATCGTTCTGTACATTTACCGGAGACCTCTCTTTTCATCTCCCGGTGCCGCGAGGTTAGACGCGTCGAGGCGGAAAAGGTTCCAGAGCAGTAGACAGTAGTCAGTAGTCAGTAGAAAAAGAGGCGGCGCGTCTTAGCCTTCGGGCCGGGCGCGCCGCTTATTGCAGTTGGCAGTCGAGTGAAAGCGAGAACGATTTAACACAGAGACACGGAGACACAGAGACACGGCTTGTTGCAATAACTCAACCAGCCGTGTCTCTGTGTCTCCGTGTCTCTGTGTCGAAAGCTCACTTCAGACCCATCCGGATGAAAACCGCTTTAGTTCTTCTACTGGCTACTGACTACTGACTACTGTCTACTTCCCCTTCAGCCACGCGTCGCGGAGGGCGCGGGCTTCGGGCGTGGCCTTGTCATCCTTCTCGATGCGGTAGAGGGTGCGCGCGGCCTCGGGCGTGCGCGTGAGGCGGAGGCCGACGTGGGCGAGCGCCTCGTCGTAGGGGAGCGGCTGGGCGTCGTGGACGTAGCGGCTGAAGAAGTCCGAGAGGTCGAGGCCGGTCGTCTCGGAGGCGAGGCGCTCGAACTCTTCGACGGTGTAGGCGCGGCCCTTGAGGTAGTAGCTGTCTTTGGGGCTCTCCAGGTAGAACTTCGTGTAGGCGCGGCGCATCACGTCGTCGAGCGAGGCGCGGCCCTTGCTCCTCCCGCGGATGAGGAGGTCGAGCGCGACGGCCACGGTCTCGCCCTTCGGGTAGTAGCTGACGACGACGTTGGGGAGGTTCGTCTTCTGGTCGTGCGACGCGCGGTCGATGAAGGGCGCGAGGAGGCTCGCCTCCACCGCGCTCGTCAGCCGGACGCCCGGCTGGTTCTCGATGCCGCCGATGGCGTAGGAGTAGGCGCGCAGGAGTTGCTCGTCGTCCCAGAGCCCCGCGCGCCGCTGCGAGAGCTTGCCGTAGTAGTTCGTGAACCCCTCGGCGATCCAGAGCCCGCGCGTGACCACCGGGCGCGTGAAGTCCCACGGGCCGAGCCCCGCCGGCCTCATGCGCTTGACGTTCCAGACGTGGAAGAACTCGTGCGCGGCGGTGCCGACCGCCTCGTCCAAAGTCCGGCCGTCGCCGAGCGCGGCCGTCTCGACGATCTGCGTGGAGTTGAGGTGCTCCATGCCGTCGCCGCGCCGCGCCGTCGGGTCGAAGTGGAAGAGGAAGGTGTACTGCTCGTAGTCGGGCTCGGGCATCAAGGCGACCTCGGCGCGCACGACGCGCTCGACCCTTTTGGCGAGCTCGCCGCGCTTGCCGCCCTCGTCGCCGAAGGAGTGGACGACGACGCGGTAGGTCTTGCCGCCGACCTCGAAGGTCTCGACGTTGAAGTCGGGCGCGACCTCGGTCGGCGTGTCGGCGAGCAGGTCGTAGTTGGCGAAGCGGAACTCGTACTGGTCGGCGCCCTTCGACTGGCCGTTGAAGACCTTCCAGCCCCCCGGCGCGTTGACCTTCAGGGTCACGGGGTCCTGCTTGTGGCCGACGACGTAGGCGAAGACCGAATGGCCGTTGAAGTTCGCGTGGCGCGCGTCGAGCTGCGAGAAGGTGCCCGAGAGGTCGTCGGCGAAGACCCTGTAGGAGAATTGAACCGCGTCCCCCGCCGGCACCCCCACGCGCCACGTCTGCGTGTCGAGCCGCTCGACGGGGTAGCCCTTCGTCCCGCAGCGCTCGCCGGGGGCGCACCGCCCCGACGCGCGCGCCTCCTGCACGTTCTTCGCGAAGTCGAAGACGGCGTAGCGCCCCGGCGACCAGCGCGGCATCTGGAAGTCGACGTGCCCCGCGCCCGCGAGCCCCTCCACGTCCACCCTCACGTCGAAGAGGTGCGTGGCCGGCTCGGCCATCGAGATGGTGTAGGCGATTCTGTAAGCGGGCGCGGACGTGTCCTGCGCGCGCGCGTGCGCCGCGCCGAGCGCCAGCAGCGCGAGGAGGCAGAGTGCGCGCGCCGCGCGGGCGCGGGCGGAGCTGGTCATCGTGTAAGAACCCCGTCGTCGGAAGATTGGAAGCGTTGTGTTGCGGGAGACCGCGCCGCGATTATCGGCGCCCGCCGCCGCGCCTGTCAAAAGAGTCGCTTGACGCGGCGCGAAAGCTCGGCTATCAACTCTCACTCATGACCCAAAGGCTCTACTACTCAGATTCGCACCTCGTCGAGTTCGAGGCGCGCGTCGTCGCGGTCTCCACGACCGCGGACGGGCGCGCGGCCGTCTCACTCGACCGCACGGCCTTCTACCCGACCGGCGGCGGGCAGCCGACCGACACGGGCACGCTCGGGCGCGCGCGCGTCGTCGAGTGCGTGGAAGAGGAGGACGGCCGCGTCCTGCACGTCTGCGAGGGCGAGCCGCCCGCCGAAGGGCAGTCGTTGGTCGGCCGCGTGGACTGGCCGCGCCGCCTCGACCACATCCAGCAGCACACGGGGCAGCACATCCTTTCGCAGTCGTTCGTCGAACTCTACGGCGCGCAGACGCGCAGCTTCCGCATGACCGAGGACATGTGCGAGATAGATGTGGAGTTGTCCGACCCTTCCGACGAGAAGGTCGAGAGGGCCGTCCGCCGCGCCAACGAGGTCGTCTGGAACGACCGCGCCGTGCGCGTCCACCTCGTCACGCCCGACGAGGCGGCGCGGATGCCGCTCCGGAAGGACTCGGCGCGCGTGGGCGAGCTGCGCGTGATCGAGATCGAGGGCTTCGACTTCAGCCCGTGCGGCGGGACGCACGCCCTCTCGACCGGCGAGGTCGGCTGTGTCGTCGCGCGGCAGTGGGAGCGCGCGAAGGGGCTCGTGCGCGTGACCTTCGCCGCGGGCGCGCGCGCGCTCGAAGACTACGCGCGCGCCAACCGCACGGCGCGCGCGGCGGCCGCCCTCTTCAGCGTCGCGCGCGACGAGGCGGCCGAGGCCGCCGCACGCCTCCAGGAAGAGCACAAGCAGTTGCAGCGCCGGCTGCGCGCCGCCGAAGAGACGGCCGCGCGGGCCGAGGCGCGCGAGCTTTACGAGGAGGCCCTCGCTTCCGAAAGCGTGGGCGGCGGGCCGGTCGTCGTCGCGCGCGCCTTCGAGGGGCGCGACGCCGAGGGCCTGCGGCGTCTGGCGTCGGCGCTCGCCGCGCACGCGCGCGCCGTGGCCTTGCTCGGCTCGGTCGAGGGCGGGGCGGCGCGGCTCGTCTTCGCGCGCGGCGGGGAGGCGCCGGGCGACATGAACGCGCTGATGCGCGAGGCTTGCCAGACGCTCGGGGGGCGCGGCGGCGGGCGCCCCGACCTGGCGCAGGGCGGCGGCCAGCACGCCGGGCGCCTCGCCGAAGCCCTCGACGCGGCCGCCGCGCGCCTGCGCGACAGAGGTCGTTGACCCTACGGAGGGACTCGTGTTAGCTTTCCGGTCGAAGCCCTTCTCACCAATAGTTTAGCTCCACCCTTTTTGCCCCTCTCGTGCGCCCCGAAACCCCCGGGAACGGCCGGGACACGTCTGCGGCGCGTTGGCAATTCTCAAAACGCAATCACACGCGCGCGGGGCGCCGCGCCGGTCTGAAAGCCGGCGCGGCCTTCCGACCTGCGTGCGGCCGACGACGTTGACGGCCCCGTACAGACGATGACAGGAGAGCTCTAAAGATGCGCAACTCCCTACGAACTCCTTCCCCTCTCTTCTACGCGGCCGTGTTCGCGGCCTTCGTCTTCGTCGGCGCGGCGGAGACCTCGGCGCAGCTCGTCATCAGCGAGTTCCGCGTGCGCGGCCCGAACGGCGCCAACGACGAGTTCATCGAGATTTACAACAACTCGGGCGCCGACCACACGGTCAACTCCACAGTCCCCACCTCGACGGGCTACGGCGTCTACGCCTCCGACGGGGTGCTCCGGTGCCGGATACCGAACGGGACGGTCATCCCGAACAGAGGCCATTACCTCTGCGTCAACTCGGTCGGCTACTCGCTCGCCTCTTACCCGGCCGGCAACGGCACGACCGCGACCGGCGACGCGACGTATACTCTCAAGCGGCACGGTCACACTCGCCACGCCGCTCGCCAACGGCGCGACCCTCGACACGCGCTTCCTGCTCGGCATCCAGCAGACCGGCAGCTTCAAGTTCTTCATCAACGTCGAGGCGCTGCCGTAAAGGAGTAGACAGTAGACAATAGTCAGTAGTCAGTAGAAAAGAGAGGCGGCGCGTCTCAGCCTTCGGGCCGGACGCGCCGCTTCTTCCTTCTACTGACTACTGACTACTGTCTGCTGTCTACTTCCCTCATCGCGTGAAGCAGTCCTTCTCCTCCGCGAAGCGCGCGTCCTCGACCGCGGCGTTGTGTCGGACTTCGCCGTAGGTGATGACGGAGAAGTCGTCGCGGACTCTGAACGGAAGCCGGCGGCCGTCCACCTCGCGGAAGTCCTCGAAGTATGTCCGGTCGCGCCGCACGAGCAGGCCGGTCTTCACGTCGAAGTAGAGCGTCGCGCGCGCGCCCGAAGTGTTCATCGCCTCGACGACGTGCGCCTCCGCGCCGCCGACCTCCTCCTTCCCCTTCAGCCGCATCGAAGGGTAGAGCCGCCGCAGGTCTTCGGCCCAGGCCCAGCGCGCCTCCAGCCTCAGCTCGGACAGCTCCGCCCCCTCGACGCGGCGGAAGCCGAACAGCGGAATCTGCATGTAGCCGTACTCGCCCGTGAAGCCGCGGCGGATGACGCCGAGGCCGTCCACGTTGACGAGCGCGACGAACTTGTCCGGCGCCTTCTCTATCAGCTCGACCGTGCCGCTCACCTTCATCCCCGCGTACGCGCCCTCGATGCGCCCCTTCGACACGCGCGTCGAGAGCCGCGCCCCGTCCGCGCGCTTCAGCCCCGAGGCTTCGGCGTACCTTTCGAGTATCGGCTCGACCTCCGGCGCGACGCCCGCGCCCTCCGCGGTCGCTTCCGCCTCCTTCCCGCCTTCGGCCGGCCGAGCCTTGAGACTCTCCGCGGCGTCCCTCTCTCCGGCGACGACGGTAACCGACGGCGGCGGCGCGGGCGCGCCGACGAAGGGCGCCGCGCCCTTCGTCTCGATGGCGTCGAGCGCGGCTTCGAGCTGCGGGTCGCGGCCGGCGAGGAGCCTGCGGCGCGTGAGCTTGACCGAGAGGTTCGGCTCGACGCCCGCGCCCTCGATCAGACGGCCGTCGCCGCCGACGAAGTCCGCGAAGGCGTACTGGAGGATGGCGCCCGTCGGCAACTCCTTCGCCGCGGAGGGCAGGGTCGCCCCGGCGCTGCGCTGGCCGACGACGACGGCGCGCCCCGACGCCTGCACGCCGCCCGCGAATATCTCGGCCGCCGACTGCGTCTCGGCGTCGATGAGCACGACGAGCTGCCCGCGGTAGCCGTTCTTCTGCGGCACGATGCCGAGGTCGTGCCAGCCCGCGCGCGTGCGCATCACGCCGAACGAGACGGGCCGCGTCTCAAGCAGCCCGCCCAGCCCGTAGACGAGCCCGAGCAGGCCGCCGCGGTTGCCGCGCAGGTCGAGGACTATCCCCGGCGCGTCCTTCATTGAGCGCAGCGCCGCGCAGAACTTCTCAAGCACCGGCGCGGCGAACAGGTTGAAGCGCACGTAGCCGACGCCACCGCGCAGGCGCGCCGACTCGAACTCGACGAACTGCGCGGGGAGCGCCGGGAAGAGCGGCACCAGCTCGCCCTTCAGGTGCTCGCGCGGGACGACGGCGCGGCGCACGCGGTTGCGCCCGTCGAGGAAGGTGAGCGCGACGCTCGTGCCCGGCGGGCCGTTGACGTAGCCGACGATGATCTCGGCCGGAATCTGGTTGCGCGCCGAAGGCTCGTAGACGGCCACGAGCCGGAGCGCGCGCAGGATTTCGGAGAGGGGCTGGCCGTCGATGCTGCGCAGGACGTGCCCCGTGCGCAGGCCCGCGCGCGCGGCCGTCGAGCCTGGCTCGACGCGCGTGACGAGCGCCGCGCCACCGACGACGCGCAGGTCGATGCCGATGCCGTAGGTCAACTGCTCCGCCGCGCGCAGGCTCCCCTTGCGGCGCGGCTCTTCGGCGCCGGGAGTCTCGTCTACGCCTCCGCCCTCGTCGGGGTCGTCTTCCCCGCCGGTCGAGGGGATGGCCTCCGGCGGGATGATGTTGAAGTGCGAGCGGCCGAGGCGGTTGAGCATCTGCTGCAAGAGCCCGTGCAGCTCGCGGTCGGTGCGCGCAGCGGCGACGCGCGGGGCGAACTCCGCGCGCACGCCGTCCCAGTCCACGCCGCCGAACTTCGGGTCGAAGTGGTTATCTTTCACCGTCTGCCAGACGATGTCGAAAGACTCCCTGCGGCGCTCCGCTTCGGCGCTCGCGGCGGCGGCCGGCGGGGCGGCGGCGACGGTCGGCGCCTCCACGCGCGGCGTCTGCCGTGCGTGCGTGACGGTTTGCAGGACGAAGAGTATGAGGAAGAGTGCTCTGAGCGGGCTGACCCTTGACATTCGACTCCTCGCGCGCGGGACATTGGTGCCCGTGCGTCTCGAACGCGAAGCGCGCGCCCCGGGGATGACGCGTGGGGCGCCGCGCCACGTTATTAAAGCACCCGCCGGCCGGTGCGTGTCAAACAAAAGTCCGCGCGCCTTCCTTCTAAATTATTAGATGAGATTCCGCGACCCGGCTCCGCCCGCCCCCGCCCGTCGCAATCAATTTGCAAGAACAGACCGTCCCCTTTCAGGCCGCTGTGTAACTGAATGAGAGACGGGTTTTGATTCGCTTTACCGCGGACGCGCGGGGGACGAGACTTGAAAGCCGGAGCCTGAAAAGGACGGAAACGCTGAAATAGTATGACTTATATGCCCGCGCGACCGTCCCGTGAGCCCTATGGCACGGCCGTTGTTAGTTAGCTCGGCAGGTGCTTGGGAGTTCAAACAATTTGTGGGTGAGTAACTGAGGAGGATAGGGAACATGCTTTGGACCATTCTAGTGATTCTGTTGGTTCTGTGGCTGCTGGGTCTGATCGGCGGCGTCGGCGGCGGCCTGATCCACCTGCTGCTCGTCGTGGCGCTCGTGATCTTCGTCATCAACCTGCTGACCGGACGCCGCCCCGTCGTCTAACGGCGGCCCGACATGAGTTAGAACGCCGGCCCCGGCCCGACGGCCCGGGCCGGCTTCTTGAGACGCCCTGGCGCCTCTGCGTCAGAGCATCGTCCACAGCAGCAGCGCCCTTCCTCTTAACCGAGGGGGGGCGCTGTTCTGTCACTTGACAGCCCCCACACCGCCCCCTAATATCTACCCTCGCGTGGGGCAGTAGCTCAGTTTGGCAGAGCGCCGCGTTCGCAATGCGGAGGTCAGGGGTTCGATCCCCCTCTGCTCCACCAAATAATTTTTGACGACCGGCGGCGGGGTGACTCCCGCCGTTTTTCTTTTGGCTGTTAACATGGCGCCGAGCCCTACCCAGTCTATTCTTAAAGGAGCAGGACGGATGAGGTCATCGTTCGGGGTCTCTCTTTTCGGCGGCGTCATTTTGTTAGGCGCTGCGCTGTTGTCGGGTGTTGCGGCGGGGTCGGGCGCGGCGGCGGCTGACCGCGTGAAGACGACGGGCGGGGTGGTGGAGGGTTTGGGGCGGGGGGCGTCGGGGGTGCGGGCCTTTAAGGGGATTCCGTATGCGGCGGCGCCGGTGGGGGATTTGAGGTGGAGGCCGCCGCGGGCTTTGAAGAGGTGGGAGGGCGTGAGGCGGGCGGAGAAGTTCGGGCCGCGGTGCATGCAGCATCCCGTGTTCGGGGACATGAACTTCAGGTCGGACGGGATGAGTGAGGACTGTCTGTACCTGAACGTGTGGACGCCCGCGAAGGGGGCCGACGAACGGCTGCCGGTGCTGGTCTACTTTTACGGGGGCGGGTTCATCGCGGGCGACGGGTCGGAGCCGCGTTACGACGGCGAGAGCATGGCGCGGCGCGGCGTGGTGGCCGTGACGCTCAACTACAGGCTCGGGCTCTTCGGCTTCCTCGCGCACCCGGAGTTGTCGAAGGAGTCAGCGCGGCACGCCTCGGGCAACTACGGGCTGCTCGACCAGGCGGCGGCGCTGCGCTGGGTGCGCGAGAACATCGCGGCCTTCGGCGGAGACCCCGGGCGCGTGACCGTCGCGGGCGAGTCGGCCGGGTCGGCTTCGGTCAGCGCGCAGATGGCCTCGGCCCTTTCGAGAGACCTCATCGCCGGCGCCATCGGCGAGAGCGGGTCGGTGCTTTCGACGATGCGCGCCGTCCCGCTCGCGCAGGCGGAGGCCGACGGGACGAAGTTCGCGGGCGAGGTCGGGGCCGCTTCACTCGCGGCGCTGCGCGCGATGCCGACCGAGAAACTGATGGAGGCGACGGGCAGGCAGCCCTTCGGCCGCTTCCCCATCGCCGTGGACGGCTACTTCTTCACGGAGCCGCCGCAAGAGACTTACGCCGCCGGCCGTCAGGCGCACGTCCCCCTGCTCGTCGGCTGGAACTCGGAGGAGATGACCTGGCGCGCACTGCTGGGCGGCGACGAGCCGACGCCGGAGAACTTCGAGAAGGCCGTGCGCAAGCTCTACGGCGCGCGCGCCGAGGAGGCTTTAAAGCTTTACCCCGCGAAGACGCGCGAGGAGGTCTTGGAGGCGGCGACGGACTTGGCGGGCGACCGCTTCATCGGCTACAGCACCTGGAAGTGGTTCGACCTGCACACGAAGACCGGCGGCCGCAACGTCTACCGATACCTCTACGCGCACCCGCGCCCGCCGATGAGGCCCGAGATGGGCGACGCAAGGCCCGGGCTGGCCGGCGGCGTCGTGCGCGGGCAGAACTCTAACGCCGCGGCGATGCCGCCCGCGCGCGGCGCGGTGCACTCGGCCGAGATCGAGTACGCGTTGGGCAACCTCGTCTCGAACAAGGTCTACGCGTGGGCGCCGGACGACTACAAGGTGTCGGAGGTGCTTCAAGGCTACTTCGCCAACTTCATCAAGAAGGGCGACCCCAACGGCCCGGGTCTGCCCCGTTGGCCCGCCGTCTCGAACGGCGGCGCGGTGCGGGTCATGCGCCTCGCCGTGGACTCGCGCGTCGAGGACGACAGGCACAGGGCTCGCTATCTCTTCCTCGACCAGTTCTGAGTGCGCGTCTGAAAATTTTCCTTCCCGGCCTGATCTTCACGCGCCGCTTCTTTCGCGTTAGGGGTTGAAAGGGGAGGTGCGATGAGTACATCGGTCACGCCGGACTACATCATGCAGTTGGGGCTCGGGTTCTGGGCGTCGAAGACGCTGCTGAGCGCCGTCGAGCTGGAATTGTTCACGGAGATCGCCAGGGGGCCTGCGCCGGCCGAGGCCGTCGGCGAGCGCCTGGGGCTGCACCCGCGCGGCACGCGCGACTTCCTCGACGCGCTCGTCTCTTTGAAGCTGCTTGAGCGCGACGCGGAGGGGCGCTACTACAACGCGCCCGAGGCCGCGACCTTCCTCGACCGCTCGAAGCCGTCTTACATGGGCGGGATGCTTGAGATGGCTAACGCGCGCCTCTACCCTTTCTGGGGCTCTTTGACCGAGGCGCTGCGGACGGGCCGGCCGCAGAACGAGGCCAAGAGCGGCGGCGACTTCTTCGGCGCGCTCTACGCCGACCCGGCGCGGCTCGAAGGCTTCCTGAGCGCCATGTCGGGCTTAAGCCTCGGCGCGGCGCGGGCCATCGCGCGGAAGTTCCCCTGGGGCGACTACGAGACCTTCATCGACGTGGGCGGCGCGCAGGGCGGCCTGCCCGTGCAGGTGGCGCTCGCGCACGCGCACTTGAAGGGCGGGAACTTCGACCTGCCGGAGGTCGGCCCCGTCTTCGAGAAGTACGTGGCCGCGCACGGCCTCTCGGAACGCCTGAAGTTCTACCCGGGCAACTTCTTCAAAGACCCGATGCCGACGGCGGACGTGCTCGTGATGGGGCACATCCTGCACGACTGGGATCTGGAGGAGAAGCGCGTGCTTTTGCAGAAGGCTTACGACGCGCTCCCCGCGGGCGGCGCGCTGCTCGTCTACGAGGCGCTCATCGACGACGGGCGGCGCGAGAACGCGACGGGGTTGCTGATGAGCCTCAACATGCTCATCGAGACGCCGGGCGGGTTCGACTACACGGGCGAGGACTGCCGGCGCTGGATGCGCGAGGCGGGCTTCCGCGAGGCGCGCGTCGAGCACCTCGCCGGGCCGGACTCGATGGTCGTCGGCATCAAGTGAGTCGGCGTCATACCGCCCCCGTCTCTTGAGGGTAGCGCAGGTAGAATTAACCACAGAGACACAGAGGACTCAGAGGGGGCACAGAGGATTAGATTACTCTGTGGCATCTCCGTGTCCTCTGTGTCTCTGTGGTTAACCGCCCTCCACTCCGCCCTCAAGCAACGGGGGACATAAAGCCCCTCACGCCTCACCCCGAGACAAACGGGCAACCCCTCCCTGAGACAGACCATCAATCGCTGCTGAGCCCTCCGCTCTCCCGCTTGCCAAAGCGCGTCTCTCTCTGTTTACATGTGGCTTCGCGGTGGAGCCCGCCGCAGCCCCTTGGAGGAATTATGAAAGTTCTCAGACTCGTACGGCCCCTCGCCGCACTCGCCGTCGTCTTCGCGCTCGGCTCGGCCGCGCTCGCCGACACCATCCGCATGAAGGACGGCCAGGTCATCCGCGGACAGATCGTCGCCTTCCGCGACCAGCAGTTCACCATCCTCATCGGCTCCGCGCGCGGCGGCGCGCGACGCAGCCGCATGACGCTCAACATGGAGGACGTGGAGTCCATCGAGTTCGACGGGGCCGACGGCGGCGACGCCTCGAACGCCCCCGACACGAGCACCTACAACCCCCCGGTCGACAACCCGCGCACGCAGCCCGCGCCGCAGCCGACCCCGCGCCGCGAGGAGCCGCGCCAGACTTCGGGGCAGCGCCCGCCCGTCCTCGGCAACGACTCGGGCACGTCTTCCAACAACGGCCGCGCCAACCCGGCCAACACCCCGACGACGACGCCGACGCCCGCGCGCGGCGGCGGCGAGTCGCCCTTCTTCCCCGTCCGCGTCCGCGTCTCGGCCGACAACAAGGCCAACGGCTGGACGGACTCGGGGCTGATGGTTAGGAAGGGCCAGCGCCTGCGCATCACCGCGACGGGCCGCGTCTCGCTGGGCGAGGGGCGCTTCTCGACGCCGACGGGGCTGCCGCGCGTCGTGGACACCGAGAAGCTGATGAGGAACGAGCCGACGGGGACGCTCATCGCCGTCATCGGCGACGACAACGACGACTTCATCCCCATCGGCGCCAACCGCGAGTTCTACGCGCCGCGCGACGGCCGCCTCTTCCTCGGCGTCAACGAGGGCAGGCTCGAAGACAACACCGGCAGCTACGACGCGCTCATCGAGGTCGAGCCGCTGACGAGCAGCAACGGCGGGCGGTAGGGGCCGGGCGTCAGGCCGGAAGATTCGGGGCCGGAGCCTTTCAGGGCGGGGCGGGCAAGAAACCATTTGCCCGCCCCGTTCATCAAAAGGCTCTGGCCATTGTTTTATTTGACCGTGCCCGCGGGCGCGCCTTATAGTTCGGGTCGAACCCTTGCAGAGGACTCGCCCGGCCCTACGATCCGAGAGGTTTTACGGAATTATGAACACCCGCTTTACGCGCCGCGCCGCCGCCAGCGCCCTCGCGCTCCTCATCGGCGCGGGCGCCTTCGCCGCGCCCGCGCCCGCGCAGTCGCGCCGCACGCCGCCGCAGGCGCCGCAGAAGAAGAACACGCGCCCCGGCGAGCAGGAGACGGCCGACCCGCAGAAGCAGCAGGAGCCGCAGGAGCCCGTCCCGCCCGACACGCTCAAGGAGCAGGAGGTCGTCAAGGTCGCCTCCAACATCGTGCAGGTCGAGGCCGTCGTCTACAACAAGAAGAGCGGCCAGATCGTGATGGGCCTCAAGAAGGAGAACTTCGCCATCTTCGAGGACAACATCCAGCGCGACGTGACGAACTTCGCCACCCCCGACGCGCCCATCACCGTCGCCGTCGTCATGGAGTACAGCAAGCTCGGGCAGGACATCGGCTACTACGGGTCGAGCGGGACGGAGGCCGGGCAGCTCGAAGTGCTCAGGCCGATGGCCGCCTTCCTCTCGCAGTTCATCAAGCCGCCCGACGACTACGTCTCGGTCATCGCCTACGACATGCGGCCGACGCCGCTGACGGACTTCACCAACGACCCGGGGCGCATCAACCAGGTCATCTCGCTGCTGCTGCGCAACCAGCCCGCGTTCCGCGAGACGAACCTCTTCGACGCGATCAAGCTGACGCTCGCCGGGGGCAAGGCCGACTCGGTCGTCTTGGAGAACTCGGAGAAGCGCTGGCAGGAGTACGCCGGGATGAAGGACATCCAGGGGCGGCGCAAGGCCGTCTTCCTGATTTCGAGCGGCATCGACACCTTCAGCAAGATCAACTACGACGAGGCGCGCAAGATCGCGCAGAACGCGGGCGTGCCCATCTACATCGTCGGGACGGGGAACCTCTTCCTCAAGAAGTACGACAGCCAGATGTCGGCCGAGGACGGCATCGGCGGCTCGACCTCGCCCGGGAGGATGACCTTCCTCCAGGCGCAGAACACCCTCAAGACGCTGGCCGACGAGACGGGCGGCGCCTACTTCCCCATGACCTTCCCCGGCGAGATACCGGCCATCCTTTCGAGCATCAACGCCATGATGCGCAACCAGTACAGCCTCGCCTACAGCGCCGGCGAGCGCCGCGACGGCAAGCGCCACAAGATCGTCGTCAAGGTCGACGTCAACGGCGACGGCGTCTACGACGACAAGGAGTTCGTCGTCAAAGCCCGCCAGTACTACAACTCGCCGAAGGCGGACGGCGCGAAGAAGTAGTCATACCGACATGCGAAACAAAATAAGGAGGTGAGAGCCGGGGGCGCGGGCATCCTGCCCGCCATGAGCGCCGCAGGCGCGAAGGCCGTGTGACTATCCACTCCGACGTCGAGAGATACAGGGCGACGGCCGAGCGTGCCCGGCCACGCTTCGGCGGGCAGGGATGCCCGCGCTCCCGGCTTCGGACGCCTTATCCCATTCGGCAAGCTGGTATTATTACGTTGATTTGAGAATGTATATAATCTTTGAGTTTCATCAACCTGTCGAGATTCAGCCGGTACTGAGGCTTGAAAGGAGGAATCTTGTTTGAGGAATTATTATCTTACGTCGGAAATATAGCTTCAATAATTAGTTTAGTGCTGACGATTTATGTGGCAATAAACCTGTCTAAAATTAAGAATAGATTCATATTCAGACTCGGCGCGCCGGAACTCGTAAAGGAACTTAGAAAGAGTTACGACATCCTGCTGAGGTATACCAGTAATTTTGAAAACTCACTGATGCCCATTCATGAGGAAATAATTAAAGTCGACGTTAAGCTCAGATCATTCGAAAAAAGACTTGGCTCAGAGTCAAAGGAGTCGTTGAGGCAACTACGTCAAGCTATAGCAACTTATAATCAAAATGAAGAACAGGTATACACAATCTGCCGGTGCTTGAACAGAGTGATTGAGGAAGTAAAGCAGCGTCAGAAAGAGATGATATTAGGTGAGTAGTATCTCTGCGGGGCGCGAAAAACCATCTTCACACTATGCCGCGCCCGGCGACGGCATGCGCCCGAACGCCGACAAAGCGACTCTCACGTTAATCAATCTCGCGGGCGGGCGGGTGACGCCGGGCGCGGGGCGGCTCCTTCCGCGAAAACGGCGAAATCTTGAGGGAATTACAAGTGCAAAATGCGACTTCATTTCCGTGGGCGGAAGCGTTTTCTATTATAGCTTCAATCGTCTCCCTGGTTCTTGGCGGATTTGCGATATGGCTTTCTATAGTTTTTTATAGACTCTCGAACGAGTCCTCCGCGAAGATTAAGGAGTCCGCCGACCGGATAGCGGCGAGTGTAGACAGGCTCGAAGCACTCTTCGATAAACTTTATGCCGATACGTTCTCTATGATGAAAGACACGGTGTCGGACATGCGCAAGCACATCTGGCGTGACGATACCGTCTCCGTGAATCGAGTTACAGACGAGGCGGAGCAGCGGGCCGATAAAAAAGTTCAGCAACTTCAGGAACAGTTCCAACAAGAGGTCGGCCGGCTGCTCAGTAGGCAAAGCTCGACCGACGCCAGGGTGGCGCAGATAGGGGATGAGATTAAAAATTTGGTGGGCCGGGCCATCAACGAATCGAGGAGGGCCGAGACCGAAGCGCGCGAAGAGACCCTGAGAGAGAATATTGTTAACATAATTAAAAACTCACGCAGGGGTTCTGCAACCCTTGTTCAAATAGGTAATCGGCTCGCGGACAAATACCCCGGGACTGACATAGTAGACGAGTTATTCAAGATGGCGCACGAAGATATAGTTACCTGGCACGGAGCCCCCAGTGAACTCAGCCCCGACAATCAAATTAGACTCGTGCAGAAATAATCAGGTAAGTTAGTCGCCGACTACTCTCTCGCGCAGGAGGTTAATATGGACAGTAGTTCCTTCTGGAGAATGTTTTTCGATAACTGTGTCAGCTCGGGGGAGATGGCTGTCAAAGCCCGTCTCGATAAAGTTTTAATGTTACAAGAGCAAACACTTAGTGTTTTAAGAGGAGTTGATGAAAATGTAAGGTTGATTAAAGAAGGGCCTTTCCATAGCGGGGTGCTTTTTCTTCGTGAAGCCGCAGAGCCGCGCAGGAGATTGAAAGACAGACGTGATTTTATCGTCAAAGCCCGTGATAAGTTTATTGACGCCCTTGCTATGGAACAAGACGTACTGCGCGCGGCGGTGATCCAGACACATATCGCTACATGTTGGCTAATGCTTGGCGAAAAAAAGGACGCTTATAAATGGCTATTCAAAGCATATAAGACTGTGGAGAAAGGTTTATATAAGACCGCGTTAGAGATTGATGAGGAAAATCTCGGAGACGTTAGGTTAATAAAAAAGATATTTCGATCCGCAAGGAATAAGGCGTTTGAGGAAAGAATCGCTCCAATGATTAGTTTTATCAATTCATTAGGCGCAAAACTCAAATCACTCCGGATTAAGCCTGATGACGGAATGAAAAGGAAATTTGAGTCGCTGGGTCTGGAAAGTTCTGAGTTCCCACGTTATATGCTCCGTACATGGAAGCACGGAGAGGATAACGGGTTAATGTATATCTTTGCAGACTGTAGCCCACTCATCCGCCGATTTCGTGAGAAGGATTTAAGGTTGCTTCTGTCGTGATGGTTAAGCTGCCGGCGCCGAGCATAACAAGGGCATGCACCCGAACGCCGACACACTCCTGTCGTGCACATTAAAGGCCCGCGGCGGCGTGTGACGCCGGGCGGCGGGCTGCCGACTTGAATGATATGTTTTGAGAACACAAATAAATAGAGCCGGCAGGAGTGTAATCTGCCGGCTCTATTCGTATGCAAAAGGAAGGGATGCTACTGGTCCCATTTACCGCCGCGCTGGCGGGCCTCTCTGACGGCCCCCACGCTTTCGGCCTCTCGCATCCTGATCTCCCGCGTTACTTCAGCTTTGGCCCTGTCGTAGCTGGCTTCTACCGCCTCACGTGCCAGCCTGTCCGTCCGCGGATGGTCCGGGTCTGCTTTAGCCAGCGCTCTGTCGGCGGCCTCTTCTTTAGCTTTAGCCCTCTCGTAATTCCGTTGGGCTTCGGCCAGCCGATTCGTCGCTTCCCGTTGCCGTTGCACCCGCTCCATGTACTTTTCTGCGCGGATTACGTTGTTGTCGTTTGTCTCAAAGTCCCTGCCGCGTCTTTGTGCGCTCACAGAGAGACTCATGCAGAGGCAAACGAGTGTGGCAAGAAACAGTTTTCTCAGCATAAGCTACTCCTCCGAGTTTTACGCGCGTTTTGCGAGGGTAAATATGCGATGTAACCAATTTCGGAAAAGTTGTCCGAGATACCACTGCATTTCCAGCATTTTAGCGACGTGCGTTCGGATGCGACCGTGACAGACGGGTCGGAACCGCCCGCGGTAGCGGGTGGGCCTTTGCAATCGGCGGCGCCGTTCGGCAAAGGCCCAC
>DASVQJ010000368.1:0-5923 GCA_036389235.1 Pyrinomonadaceae bacterium
TGCCGCCGGCGGCCCGCCGCCCGGCGCCCCCCTTGACACCCGCCGCGAGATGGATTAAACAGCGCGGCGGCATCCCGATTAAAGTCAAACCCGAGGTACAACTCATGAGGCAGAATGAAAGTTCCCACCGCGGGCTCCGGCGCACGGCGCTCGCCGCGCTGCTCGTACTGGCCGCGCTCGCCGCCGCGCCCGCGCGCGCGCAGCAGGGCGGCGTTAAAGGGTCGCCGAAGGACTCGCGGCGGGCCGTCAGGGAGTACACCATCGAGCAGTTCATGGACACGACGCGCGTCGGCGGCTCGTCCTTCTCGGCCGACGAGAAACAGATTCTCTTCCACAGCAACAAGACGGGCATCTTCAACGTCTACACCGTGCCCGTCGCGGGCGGCCCGGCGAAGCAGTTGACCAACTCGACGAAGGAGAGCACGTACGCCGTCTCCTACCTGCCGACCGACTCGCGCTTCATCTACGCGTACGACCGCGGCGGCAACGAGAACAGCCACCTCTACCTGCGCGAGGCGGACGGCTCGGAGCGCGACCTCACGCCCGGCGAGAAGACGAAGGCGCGGTTCCTCGGCTGGAGCTTCGACCGCAAGTCCTTCTTCTACGCGACGAACGAGCGCGACCCGAAATATTTCGACATCTACGAGATGGCGCTCGCCGACCTCAAGCCGCGCCTCGTCTACAAGGACGAGACGGCGCTCGACTTCGGCGACATCTCGAACGACAGGCGCTTCATCGCCTTCCAGAAGAGCGGCGCGACGCCGAGCGACTCGGACGTCTACCTCTACGACGCGCAGTCGAAACAGCTCAAGAACATCACCGAGCACAAGGGCGACGTGGCGAACAGCCCCTCGGCCTTCGACCCGGCGTCGAAGTACCTCTACTTCCTGACGGACGCGGGCGCGGAGTTCCGCTACGTCGCGCGCTACGACCTCGCCACGGGCAAGACCGAGGCGGTCGAGCGCGCGCCGTGGGACGTGTCCTACACGTACTTCTCGCGCGGCGGCCGCTACCGCGTCACGGCCGTCAACGCGGACGCGCGCACCGTCATCCGCATCGACGACACGAAGACGGGCAAGCCCGTCCCGCTCCCCAAACTCCCCGACGGCGACATCACGGGCGTGGACATCTCCGACAGCGAGCGCCTGATGGCCTTCTACCTCAACGGCGACCGCTCGCCCTCGAACCTCCACGTCTACGACTTCGCGGCCAGGAAGGCGACGAAGCTCACCGACGCGCTCAACCCGGAGATCAACCCGGCCGACCTCGTGGACTCCGAGGTCGTCCGCTTCAAGTCGTTCGACGGGATGGTGATTCCGAACATCCTCTACAAGCCGCACGGCGCGGACGCCGCGCACAAGGCGCCGGCCGTCCTGCTCATCCACGGCGGCCCCGGCGGGCAGACGCGCACCGGCTACAGCGCCATCACGCAGTACCTCGTCAACCACGGCTACGTCGTCCTCGGCGTCAACAACCGCGGCTCCTCCGGCTACGGCAAGACCTTCTACGCGTCCGACGACGGCAAGCACGGGCGCGAGCCGCTGTGGGACTGCGTCGAGGCGAAGAAGTACCTTCAGACGCTCCCCTACGTTGACGCGCGGCGCATCGGCATCATGGGCGGCTCTTACGGCGGCTACATGGTGCTGGCGGCGCTGGCGTTCAAGCCCGAGGAGTTCGCCGTCGGCGTAGACCTCTTCGGCGTCTCGAACTGGGTGCGGACGCTGCAATCCATCCCGCCCTGGTGGGAGTCCTTCCGCAAGTCGCTCTACAAGGAGGTCGGCGACCCCTCGACGCAGCTGGAGTTTCTGCGCGAGACCTCGCCGCTCTTCCACGCCGACAAGATCAGGCGGCCGCTCATCGTCCTCCAGGGCGCCAACGACCCGCGCGTCATCAAGCCCGAGTCGGACGAGATCGTCGAGGCCGTCAAGCGGAGCGGCGTCCCCGTCGAGTACATCGTCTTCGACAACGAGGGGCACGGCTTCACCAAGAAGGCCAACGAGGTGCGCGCCTACAAGGCCATCCTCGACTTCCTCGACAAACACCTGAAGGGCGCGGCGCCCGCGACCGACTAGGCCGGCGCGCATAAACTTTCCCACGGCGCCGCGAGGAACCACACACGGGCGCCCGCCACATTCCTTCTTGAAAGCGGAGAGGAGGGCGGTTAACCACGGAGGGCACGGAGGGGGCACAGAGTTAAATACTCTGTGCCCCCTCCGTGCCCTCCGTGTCTCTGTGGTTAACGAACGCCCCGACACGTTCGAGTGACAGGGCTATAGCTCACCTATCCCTACGGGACGGTCGGCGCCGACGCGAAGGCCACGTCGGAGATGAGGAGCGCGCCCGAGGGGCTCTGGTCGAACGCGAACCGGACGGAGCGGATGTCCGAGAGGTTCACGCCCGAGAAGGCCGTGACGGGGATGCGCGCCGTGTTCAGGACGACCTTCGGCACCGGCCCGACCGAGCCCGGCGGGTAGAAGAGCACGTCCGAGTAGCTGCTGACGGTCACGGCGGAGGTCGCGCCCGCGCCGTCCGTCAGCACGACGCGGAAGTTCTGCGGGATGCCCGCCGGGTTGCGCGTGTCGGCGAAGTTCACGCTCACGCGGAAGGTAAGCCACTGGAAGCCGCTCACGTCGGTCGCGCCCGTCGGCAGGTTGTTCGTGTAGGTCGCGGTCGTCGCAGACCAGCCCGTCCGCAACTGGCTCAGGCCGCGCACGGTCGAGGCGCGCGCGCTCGGGACGGTGTGCGGCTGGCGCGTGGTCGCCTGCGTCGAGGGCAGGCAGTGCTGCGGCTGCGGCGAGGCGCCGCCGCAGAGGTCGTGCGGCGTCAGCCCCGCCTGCGCCGAGGCGCCGCCCAGGGTGTTCGTCGTCAGGTTGGTCGAGGTGAGCAGGCGGTTCACGTCGCGGCGCGTCGCGGCCGTGTCGGGCGCGTGGTAGGAGACGTGAATCTCCGTCGTCTGCGCCGAGGGCGGGGGCGGGGCCTCGCCCGTCAGGTAGGGGAGGAACGCCGACTCGCCGCCGACGTAGGCGCGCATCGTCGCCGCGATGTAGGCGAGCCCGACGCCGCGCTGCTGGGCGGCCGTCAGGCGGTGGTTGCCCGAGACCGTGCCGCACTGCGCGTCGGTGCTCCCGCCCGAGGTGTAGCCCCAGTCGTCGGCCGTGCCGGCGGGGAACTGCCCCGGCGTCCAGACCGTGTTGAAGTAGTTGTGGTTGCCGCCCATCACCTGGATGGTGTGCTTCGGCGAGGCGTCGCCCGCCACGTTGTAGCGCGCGTCGTCGTAGAAGTGCACGCCCTGGTTGTCGTTCACGTCGCCGTCGCAGTAGGGCAGCACGACCGAGAGCGCGACGCGGTTGGCGACCGTCCGGTTGAAGTTGACGGGCGCGAGCGGGAAGACGGCCTTCACGCCGTAGGGCGAGCCCTGCGAGAGGTTGTAGGCGTAGTGCTTGACGACGCCCTCGCCGCCGCGCGAGTGGCCCATCGTGCCGACGCGCTGGAGGTCGACCTTGCCGACGAACTTCGTGCCGAAGGGCGCGGCGCCCGCCCCGTTGAAGGTGCCCCACTGCTGGAGGTGGCGCTGGATCAACTCGGCGCGCGCCTGCATCCCGAGGTCGGTGACGTTGTTGTCGTAGGCGTTGATGCCGTTGGCGCTCACGGAGACGACGACGTAGCCGTGGCTCGCGAGGTTCTGCGCGATGTAGTCGTAGCCCTGGTAGCTCGGGATGACGCTCTCGGTCGAGCGGCAGGGCCAGCGCAGGGAGGTGAGCCCCGACTTGGTGTAGCAGGTCGAGTGGCGGCCGTGCAGGAAGACGACGAGCGGGTACGGCCCGCCGGGCAGCCCCGTCGGGTAGTGGACGGAAGCCTTGAGTTCGACGGCCGAGGGGAAGCCCGAGGGCTGGAAGGCGAGGTCGCCGTAGTTGTACTCCTCGCGCGTGACGGCGAGGGGGCCGGCCGTGCCGGGGTCGGGCGCCTGCGCGTTAAGGTCGAAGGCGGCGCCGCAGGCGACGAGGATCGACGCGCAGGCGAGCGCGCGCGCGAGCGTCTGTGTGAGTCTACGCATTACCGGTTACCTCCTTTGTTCGCGCCGAGCTTGAGGCGCTCGGGCAGCGCCGTGCGGTCTTCCTTGTTCTCCTTGTCGCCGTAGGAGACGTAGAGGGTCGCGCCGTCGCGCAGCAGCGAGGCGTCGAAGGTGACGGCCGTGATGGCGTCGAGGTCTTCGCTCTCGACGCCGTAGCCGACCGCCACGTCGTCGATCCACACGACGGCGGGCAGGGCGCGGACGGGGAACGGCCCGCCGGTGACGGTCACGCGGAAGGCGCGCGAGACCTCGACGCGCCGGCCCCCGACTTCGGCCGAGACGGGCGCGGGCAGCGTCAGTTCTTCGACCCGGTAGTTCTTCACTTTGAGCCTGCCCGCGGGCGCGGGCGCGTTCGATTCGGCGATGACCTTGCCGCTCATCTTCAGGAGGTCGGACATCTTCGGCTCCTCGGTGTCGCCGGCCGCGGCCGCGTCCTGCGCGCGCGCGTGGAGGGTGCCCGCGAGTACGAGCAGGAGCAGTGTCAGCGTCGTCAGCCAGATTGGCGCCTGACGCCGCGCGGGTGGGTGTGTCTCCGGATTCATTAGCTCTCCTTAGTTGTGTGTGAAGGTCAGGGACTTTGCGCGCCGCGAGAGACCCGCGCCCCGGCGAAAGACGCCGGCGGGCAGACTGAGGGCCACGGGTTTCGGGCGCAAAAATCCCTTACCGGCTTCGATCAACCCTGAGCAGTTGTCGCTTAGGATTGTTCGCGTGAGACTGGTGGGGCCTACGCAAACCATTCGGGACGGGACACACTAGCGGTAGGCCGTGCGCCGTGTCAAGCTCGCGTGCCAGAGTAAGATGCGGTAGACGGCAGCGGGTGGCCTGGGCGGGTAAAAACAATTGTAAGGCAGCGGGTACGCAATCCGCCGTCGCCCGCCACGCGCGAGCCGGGCATGAACCGGCCGAGGCGCGACGGCGCGCCCCGTCCGCGGCGCGGTAGAGGCGGGCGGGCCGGGCGCAGGATTCGTCTTTCGTCGGCAGGAAAAATCCAGCGGGCGTGAGCCGGGCGGCGCCGCGGGCGCGGGCGAAAGGCGGCCCGCGCGGCGTGGCACGGTTTTAGTAAGCGTGGGCGTCCGGCGTTTGGGGCCGGGGAGGTTTGTGGCGTATCTTGCAGTGTCCCGGTCAAACCGTCGGCGGCGCGGCGTTCGTAACCTTGAAGGTGATGGAAGAGAAGTCGAAAGCGGGGGGCGGGCGCGGGAGGCTCGCGCCGGCGGGGCTCGTCTTCGCGCTCGCGGGGCTCGCGCTCTTCGCGTACTTCGTCTGGCGCGCGGGGCCGGCCGAGGTCTGGGCGAACATCACGCAGGTCGGCTGGTGGTTCGCGCCCATCCTCCTGCTCGCGGGGCTGCGGTTCGCCGTGCGCGTGCGCGCCTGGACGCTCTGCTTCGAGGAGCCGCACCGGCTCGGCTTCGTGGAAGCCTTCAAGGCGTACCTCATCGGCGACGCGGCCGGGAACGTCGTCCCGCTCGGCATCGTCGTGAGCGAGCCGACGAAGGCCGCGATGGCGTCGCGCCGCGGCGTCCCCTTCGCCGCGACCTTCTCGGCCATCGCCGTCGAGAACATCTTCTACATGCTCTCGGTCGCGCTCTTCATCTTCTGCGGCGCGGCCGCCCTGCTCGCGGCCTTCCCGCTGCCGAAGGAGCTGCGCTATTCGAGCTACGGCATCATCGCGGGCGCGTTCATCTTCGTCGCCTTCGCCGCCTACGCGCTCAAACGCGAGTGGAGGTTTCTGACGGCGGCGCTGCGCTGGACGGCGGCGCGGGGCCTGGGGCGCCGCGCGCTCGGACGCAGGCTCGAACGCGTCTCGGGGTTCGAGGAGCGCATCTACGGCTTCTACGCGCGCAACCGCCGGCG